>JBLIRT010000117.1:0-9887 GCA_049472445.1 bacterium | reverse complement strand
GGTAATAGGTTGCCTTTTATGATCGATCCAGCCGGACATATCTCCGGTAGCCCGATAATCAAATCCCTTTTCACGGCAGATATTTTTAAAAGTCTTACCATGAGACGACTCTTCAGTAATCTTTAAGATTTCCTCCACATATTGATGAGCCATTTCATGGTAAAGGACCTCCTGAACGTACTGCCATGGATATCTTCTCATGAACAGACTGCTGATTGAAAGCTTTCTTTTCATTCCTCCCTCCCATTTCCCCATAACCTTCTCAGAATGTATGAGGTCAATACAGGGAGGGCTCATTCTTCCGCCAAAGTAGCAATAATTAGCATTCCTCCAATCAAGCCTGAGTTGCCTTATCCAGGCATTCATGATTTCGGAATGGACTTCAAACATTTGAAAGCTCCCACGTCCATGTCCGGCGGAAAGAGGACATCGGTCTTGCTGGTATCTCCTCCAGGCCATCCGGTCTGCAAAAAAGGAAATTTACCGGTATATTTCTTTAATCCTTTTCTCTAATGCTTCCATGGTATAATTTTCATGGATATAGTCCCACCCTTTCTGGGCTATCTCATGGCCTTTGTTCCAGTCGAAAAGTATCCGCTCGATACCCCAGACCAGGGAGCTTGGGCTGTCATAAATTTGAATGCCATTTACTTCATGCCTGATCAGGCCATAACCACCTGCCTCTGTGGCCACAACAGGTTTTTTAGCACTCCATCCGGCCAGAACCTGATAGGAGGTCGTCCTTCGTCTATTCGGGACAACAATGATATCCGCAGACTGGAAAAGCTCATAGAGCTCATTTCCCTCCTTGTGACCGACAAGACGTACCACTCCCTCAATATAAAGGTAGTGTGCTCTTATCCTCAAAGGCCACATCATCTCACCATCCCCTACCAGGACAAATCTAAGCTGGGGATTATTTTTCAAAAGAGGTGGTACCGCTTCCATGAGAATATCCGGACCATTGGCTTCAGTAAATTCACCAACAAAAAGAACCGTCGGATCGATGGGGCCCAGCTCATATTTCCTTTTGATTTCACCGGCATCACATGTTCCCTGGAATACTTCCCAGTTAAATCTTGAAGGCCAGAGGGAGATTCTATCCTCAGGTACAGAAAGGGAATTCCGTAAATTATCCTTGAGATTCTGGTCAGTACAGATAATAGTACTGCAGGCAGTGATTAATTCTTTTTCCGATGGACTCAATTGGTCGAGCGGGAGGGGACCCTTTTCTCTCCCATGCTCCTGAAGGGTTAGCATGATATGCCTGCGGCCTTCATCTTTCAATGACTTTATTACCTGGCCGGCAGGTAAGCCAAAGCAGTGGATTATATCGAAAGCTCCCTGCTGAGACTCAACCCTTTTGATCTGTTCATAGATCATTGAGTTGAATACCTTTGAAATTTCAGGTTCCGCCATCTGGAAATCCGTGAAAATTCTATGGTAATGGACCCCCTTCAAGGTTGCCCTGGCGAGTTCTTTACCCCTCATCCGGGTAAAAATGTGTACTTCCATTCCCTCCTGAACCAGAGAGGCCGCTAACTCATCAATACTCATCTCATCAGGAGAAACAGATCCATCTGAATGACAATCAAAGCTCAAAAGGGCTATCCGCCTCTTTCCCCTCTCCTGCTGCCTGGCCAAAGGAGATTTCGAAGGCTTTATTTCCAGAGATGTTTGATCCGGTTGGGCAGATTTTTGATCTGGCTTCAGAGATTTTTGATCTGATTTTCCTGGTGTGGGGTGTTGTTTTAAGGATTTTTTATCCGGTTTTCTCGAACCTTGGCTCGGCTCTACAGTCTCCTGATTCTGTTTCATTTTCAATGATTTCTGATCCTGATCATTTTTTATCTTCCCGGTTGAGCCAGGCTTGGCCTGACCCAGCTTTAATGATTTCTGGTCTGAATCATCTTTTACCTTCCCGGTTGAGCCGGACCTGGCCTGACCCGGCTTTAATGATTTCTGATCCTGATCATTTTTTATCTTCCCGGTTGAGCCGGACCTGGCCTGACTTCCATTTCCCCTGGAATTTTTGGTCTTGTTATTTTTTTTATCCAAACCCTTACTCTTTGAAATGGCTCCCCCTTTTAAGATCTCCATTTCCATACTCTTCTCCTCCAAATGAATCCTCTTTAGCCTATTATGGGAAAATATGACTTCTGAGACTGAAATAATGAAACTGGTTTGCCTTAGAATATATCAATGAGTAAAAAAATTCAAATCATCTTTATAAATCTTATCATTTTTTTATAGGCTCTTTTGGAAGTCAGAGGAGGGATGGAATAGAGTCAGTATAACCACTCGTCATGAGAATATGCAGTTTGGGCTGACGCAGAAGAAACTGTTCAACCAATCCAAGACCGTTTTGATCGGGAAGTACGACATCGCTTATGACAAGATCAAAGGGGAATTACCTGCCAAGCTTAAAAATCTGAGTAACCGGCCGGAGGAGTCACTCCATACATGAGATGGTGGATGGGGAGTGGCGGACCAAATTCCGGGAATCTTCCTGGAAAAATCGATATGGGGGATTTCTCTTCTAGCGGTGGTAAAGATGCCGTCACCCTGGGCCTGGTTGGACTGATCCCATAAAGGAGTCGAATTTCAAACGGAAAGTATTGATAGCCGGGATATGAAGGCATGGGTGATGGCTGGAACCAGTTGGAAGGGTTCTGAAAGAGGTTGAAAAAGGGATCCAGCATTCCGCTCCCAAAGTCAGAGATTGGATTTACCCATGGCAAGGTATACCGGTCATTGGCCTGAGGCCATGAATAGAGATTAAAAGATGTGTGCTGATCCCTGATTGCATTTACATATGCAGGGGCCGCCCCAGTCCAGGTGGGGGTATTATAATATGGAGGTGGAACTGGTGTATCTGGAAGGCCTATCCCATAAAAAAGGCCAAATGAACCTTGAGGAACATCAAACGAATTATAAGATGCTGGTCCAGGATACAATGACTGGGTACTTCTCCTATGTTCGAGCTTTTCAAAAAAGATGTGAGCCATGGCTTTCCCCTCTTTTAAATTCTTTTATTTATTTTCCCCCAAAAATCTGTTCCTATGATATCTATCACCTATGAACGATTTTTTTATACCTTACCCGATGGGAGGTGATTGAAAATAGAGAAAACTGGTACATGTAGCCAGACGTAAGAAAGGGAATTTAGTTACGATAATACATATGGTCAGGGGGAAGGCTTTATGAGTACTTCCAGGGCCGGCCTGTGGCGGAGCCAGTGCTCCCTGATAAGGGTAACGGCCGTCCGGCCATTCAGGCTCCATGGCAAGTGACTGGCATTCAATCCGACGAAATGTGCACCACAGCAGCCAAGGTAGGGCAGATGAGGAGGGAAAGGCGAGCAGATGGTGACTTCATGAATGGTAACCAGGAGAGGAGGAACGGGCCGCGATAGAGCCGCCGCCTGAAGACCCTGCTCATCAAGCTCAGAGCTCAGGAGAACCGGATGTTCCTCCAGGGTGAGCCGCAAACTTTCAGCGAAATCAAATCCGGGTGGAAAACCGCGAATCCCGCAATTGCGCGGATCTGAACCACACAGAGCAGCAAATTGTCCAAAGCAGGTCTTAACATCTTCGGCCAGGATACATCGCTGTCTGTTTCCATCTTCACCCCACCTGGCCACAGCCTGGGGCAGGTTCCAGAGAAGGCAGTCATTATCAAGGGCCAGTTCGTATCTGTCCGGAAAGAGCCGGATTGGTGCAAACTTCCAGCCTGCTCCCTCGGCCAGGTTTCCATCAAGATGTTTTTTGAGAAAATCAGGTATTTCATCAGTGGCATCATGCCACAAAACTTCCGAGGGAATGTCTCCAGTCTGCCGGCGGGCTTTACGGATCGACACTGAATTGAAGCAGACCGCATAAGCAGCTTTCGGCCCGAAGAGCTGAAAGGCTCCCCAGATGGCTAATCTGAGGGCCTCAAAGCCAAACGGACTGACATCACCGATGGTCCACCTGACGGCCAGCTCTCTCCTGTCGATCATGGCCTCTCCTGCCAGCCTTGAGTGCTCTTACTCACCGATAATAGCTGCTTGCGCATGAGGAACTGGTCAACCTGGACACGCGTAAATTCCCCATCAGGTGTTTTGAAGCTGTACTCCTCCAAAACTCTTCCAATAGGTGAGTAGCCCAGGCGTTCGTACAGCCTCCTGGCCCGTTGATTTTTTATCTCAACCCCCATTTCAGACCAGGTGAATCCTTTATGGCGTAACAATTCTTCAGCGGTCATAACCAGACGGGTGCCGATCCCCAGCTTCTGGAGCCAGGGTAAGACACGAAGCGCCCACAAGACCCCTGTTGATTCTCTCTGCTTTTTTTTCAGATCAATCCACACCTGGCCGATGGGGAAATTATTGACATCGGCAATCAGCATCACATTTTCGCCCCTGAGATGGCGATTGAAGACAGATCGCAGGATCTCCCGGTGCGGCGTAAACAATCCAAACCATTCGAGGTTGCGCAGATCATTCCTCTCACACAGACGGATAGTAATTTTCATGGAAACGGAAAAACTCTTCCGATACTGAAAAGTCATTCTCTGTCACCTTCCCTCCGGACGCTCATGGCCACTCAATCGATTCCTGCCGCCATTGACGGTTATAGTTCGGCTGATCCTTGGCACCCCACCTGTATTTATAGGTTTCCTGTCCCCGCAGGAAATCAAATTCTGTCGCCCCCTGGAGAATGGCCTCTTCCATGACCAGGCCGATTAAAAGGGTGCCCGGACTCAACCCTCTGAAGGCAGGATCAAATCCGCCAAGGTAGTAATAAAACCTGCCCTTATGAATAAATCCATATAAACAGGCCGCCATCCGGCAGCCCAGCCGAAGGGCATAAAGCCTGAGGACGCCGGCCTCAAGCAGGTTCAAGGCGGCATCCCGGTAAAAGTTCTGAACATCTGTGTCAGTAAGAAGACCGTGGCCGCCGTTGGATTGCCATCGCTCATTGTGAAGCCGGATAAAGGACGTGAATAACTCATCGAAATTGCTCCTGTCCGCCCTCTCGATGGTGACCGGGCCCATCTTTTCCGCACGATGCCTGTAATAGTGAAGGTTCTGGGACAGATGAGGAGAATACGATTCATGAAGGTTTTTCCCTGCGGCTGGAAGCGGCAGAACAGGACAGGGGTCCTGGAGGATAAGGGTATCTGACCAGATCCCGGATTCAGCTCGAAGAAGCGGCGATTGCGGCCGCAATTGCTGAAAATCGCACATATCCCAATAAGGCCGTATAGAATCCAGGTAGGTGATAATGGCGGTTAAACCAGCCTGTTCGAACTCCGGCTCAATCAGCACATCGAGGTAATCAGAAATACCGGTCCCCATGAGGAGAACCCGTTTGACCGGTGAGCCCGAAGCTTTGGAAATAGAGAAGGGAGCCAACCCGATCAGGCGGCCTTCATGGCGAAGAGTAAGCAGGCGAAGCTCGCCCTGACCGAAATGCTCCCACCAGGGAATAAGCCAGCCGGGAGACTGAAAGGGAGTTGCGCCCGGGCAGCGGCTCCAGAGCCGCAGCCAGTCGAGCTGTAAAGCCTTCAGAGCACCGGTGGTAGTCAGATCATCAATGGTAATGGCAATCTCTGAGATCATCATCATGGGCGGCAGGTTCCACTTTCATGACAGAAGGATTCCGGCTCATCTGCCGCGTATTTCCGGCCTGACCGTCTCTACATATGACTCATCGAATACATCCTGAACTCTCCGGGGGTCAATCCCCTGCCGATATAAAGGGCCGGCTTTTAAAGCGGTAAGGCTTTCCTCAAAGGTCGGCTTTTCATGAACATAGAATACACCGGTCGGAATGCGGTCGCCCCACTCCTGCGCTTTATGGAAGGCCTTCAACCGGTTCCCCGGATCAAATTCCCTGTCTTCCTCCAGATGATACACCCGTTCCAGATAGTACCTGAAGGTGTTGACATGATTGAAGGTAGGACAGGGCTGGAGCACATCAATCAAGGAGAATCCCTTATGCTGAATCCCCTTTTTTATCAGTTCAGCCAGATAGTTCAGGTCACCTGAATATCCTCTGGCTACAAAGCTGCAGTCGATGGCGATGGCTATGGCCAGGGGATTAAAGGGTTCGAGAAAAACCCCGTGGGTCTGTATCTTGGTTTTAAATCCCTTATCGGCCGTGGGAGAGGCCTGGCCCTTGGTCAGGCCGTAGACCTTATTATCGTGCACAATACAGGTAAGATCGACATTCCGGCGGATATTATGGAGAAAATGATTCCCGCCCTCGCCGTAACAATCTCCGTCCCCATGATGGACAATAACCGTCATTTCTGGGTTAACCGCTTTACAGGCCAGAGCCACCGGCAGGGCACGGCCGTGCAGGCCGTTAAAAAAATTACACCTGAGGTAATGCGGGAATTTACTGGCCTGGCCGATGCCCGAAACCATCAATATCCGCTCAGGCGGTATCTGTAAATCCACCAGAGCCTTCCTGGCGGCATTCAAAATACCGAAATTTCCACAGCCCGGGCACCAGGCCTCCTTGACTCCCTGAAAATCTTCCCTGGTCACCATTCAGCTCATCACCTCCCTGATCGTCTCATAGAGATGGCCTGTTGAGAAAGGCCGGCCATCTGTTCGCTGAATCTTTCGGTCAACGGCTATGCCTGTCTGAGCGTGAATAAGATAAGCGAGTTGCCCGTAAGCGTTATATTCTATACTGATCAGCCGATCACGCCCTTTCAATAAACGTATGGTCTCCCGGTCAGGAAAGGGCCAGAGGTGCGTGTAATGGACCATGGCCACATCCCGGCCATCCTCGTTTAAAGTATTCATGACTTCGTGAACAATACCCCAGGCGGAACCCCAGCAGAGTAACATGGTTTTGGCTTCCGAGGGCCCGTAAAGGTCGGGCGGAAGAATATCCTGCTCCATGGTTTTTAACTTCCGCATCCTTTTTTCCACCTCTTTCTGTCTTGTCTCCATGTCCTCGATAATATGGCCATACTGGTCATGTTCATCAGAATCGGTCATGACCAGCCTGGAGCTTTGCCCTGGAACGGCCCTGGGAGATATTCCTGTTTCGGTAAAGGCGTGTCTCCGGTAGTCACCTTCCAGGTGATTCAGTTCGTCCTCCGAGAGAAGGTATCGATTGATGGTAATGTTCTCCAGGTCAAAGGATGTATCATAAGAAAAATAAGAGTCTGTCAAATACTGGTCGGTTAAGATGATAACCGGAATTTGATATTTTTCGGCCTGATCAAAGGCCCGGACGGCAAGATAAAAGGCCTGTTCAGGAGTTCCCGGAGCCAGGACGAGGCGGGGAAATTCTCCATGTCCGGCCCGAATGGTATAGAGTAACTCTCCCTGTTCGGTTCGGGTCGGAAGACCGGTGGCCGGACCTGGACGCTGGCCAAGAACGATCACGACCGGTGTTTCGGTCATTCCGGCCAGGGAAAGCCCTTCGGTCATGAGATCAAACCCTCCGCCGGAGGTGCCGGTCATGGCCCGGGCACCGGCAAAGCTTGCTCCAATGGCCATATTGATGGCGGCGATCTCATCTTCGGCCTGCTCCACCACCACCCCGAACTGATCGGCTTTCGAGGCCATATAGGTCAGAATGCCGGTGGATGGAGTCATCGGATACCCGGTGTAAAACTTACACCCTGCGGCCAGGGCTCCCAGGGCCAGTCCTTCATTTCCACTGATCAACATCTTGGCGGGAACCGATTGGGGCTTGATTTGAAAGGGGCAGCCATTGCCCTTTTCCCTGCTGATTCTCATGGCTTCCTCATAGCCCCGATGAGCTGCCTTCACATTTTCCCTGATGACCTCCTCCCCTTTTTTGCGGAAGGTGATGTGCAGATAATCCTCAAGGCTCTTCATTTCATAGCCAAGCAGCCCAAGGGTAGCTGCCACGGCTACCGTATTGGCCAGGATAGCTCCCCCGCTCTCCTTAGCCAGGCGATCAATCGGAATGCCGAAAAAATTGCCCTTCTCTCTTTCCGGGGCCTTGATCGTTTCCCCGTCATAAATAACAATGCCTTTTTCGTGTAATTCAGGAAGGTGCAGATCAACACTCTCCTGGTTGAGGGCGATCAAAACATCCACTCGATCGGACATGGACATCATCGGGGCTTTTGAGGCCCTGAGTTGAAAGATGTTGTGCCCCCCGCGAATCCTGGATTCATAATCCTGTGATGAAAAGACATACCATCCGCCACGGACGAAGAGATTGGACAGGATATTGCCGATGGTAACGATTCCCTGGCCGGCCTCTCCACCGATTTTTATGGTCAGCTCTTTTTCCATGCTGCTTCTCCTCAATTCTCATGTGCCACCTGAAACAGGGTGCTGGCTACCTATCGACATTTGAGGAGAAAACCTTTACCCGCGCGGTTTCACCACTTCATGAATTTTATCTATAATAGTGAGGGGATCTATAGGTTTTTCAAAGTATCCGTTACAGCCTGCAGCCATAACTTTTTCCCTGTCACCAACCATGGCATAGGAGGTAATGGCAATAACGGGTATGTGGCCCATCCCTTTGGAATTTTTGATCCTTCTTGTTACCTCATAGCCGTCTATTCCTGGAAGATCGATATCTACAATAATAAAGAAGAGGTCTTCCTCCTGGGCAAGCTCAACTCCTTTCTCGCCGGTTTCCGCAGCCACAACCTGATAACCGTTTCGTTGAAGGGCATAGGTTATCAGTCTCAGATTATTTTCATTATCTTCAATTACTAAGACTTTTTTCATACAAAATCTCTTTTATTTCATCATTTCGATACATTTTTTGCTTCTCCATGGTATTCTATCCTTACGGGAATCGTTATGGTAAAGGTGCTGCCGACTCCATACTCACTCTTTACTGACAGGTGACCCTGCAGAATTTCAACCACCAGTTTCCTGGTAAGATACAGGCCAAGGCCTGTCCCCGGCACCTTTTTTCTGGCAGGCGATTCAATCCTGCTGAAGGAAGAAAATAATTTAGACAGGTCTTTTTCTTCAATGCCAATGCCGGTATCAAAAACAGAGATCTCAACCATTGGCTGATGACCATACCCCACCATGTGTGCCTGCAGGCAAATGCATCCCTCATCAGTAAATTTAGTGGCATTACTGGTAAGGTTCAGCAGGCATTGAAGGAGCCTCCTTTTATCCGTATACATCATCTGATGCACTGATTCGACCTTGAATTGCAGGTTCTTTTGATGTATCTGCTTTGAAAGAAAAGTGGCCGCTTCCGCGATGACCTCATCCAGGTCAAATTCCTCGAGAAAAGGTTCCAGTTGGCCTGCCTCGATCTTTGAAACATCAATGACATCGTTAATCAATGCCAGAAGATGCTGACCGGACCTGAGGACAATAGATAAATTATTCTTCTGCTCATCAGTGAGGGGGCCTATCCATTCATCAAGAAGAATGCTGGCAAACCCTATGATCGAGTTAAGTGGTGTTCTCAGCTCATGGCTCATGGAGGCTATAAACATGGACTTGAGGCGATCAAGTTCCTGAAGGCGAAGATTAGCCTGAGTCAGCTCTCTGGTTCTTTCAGCCACTTTGGCTTCCAACTCATCATGGGCCTTTTGCAGCGATTCTTCCGCCTTTTTCTGCTGGGTGATATCCTGTATTAACTCAAGAAAAAAAAGTACTGACCCATCGATATCGCGTACACATTTAGCCGAAAAGTCCATATAAATGATCTTACCTCCCTTACGGATGAGACGCATCTGTGATTTATACCCGTCGGTTTCACCAGCCATAATCCGGCCCCATTCCCTTCGTATTGCGGCCCGGTCTTCAGGATAGATATGCTCATCCAGCTCTTCAACGCTCATCTTTTTCAACTCTTCCAGGGAATAGCCCACGGTTTCGCAGAGCTGATCATTAGCTTCAATGAAGGTCCTGGCCGGCGAAT
>JBLIRT010000116.1:0-10101 GCA_049472445.1 bacterium | reverse complement strand
AGGTTCGGGGGTCGTGTCATCGGGATGCCCGATCGAAAAGGGTATGCGGAAGGGGAAACCGGTCTTTCCCCTGCGGGAGGATAGGCAGATGGCCAAGGGTAAAGAGAGGATCGTCGTAGGGCTGGATATCGGGACCACAAAGATTTGCACCATCATCGGAGAAGTGGACAATCAGGGTGAAATAGATATTATCGGCCTTGGTTTGAGCCCTTCTCATGGATTGCGCAAAGGGGTGGTTATCGACCTTGAGAGTACGGTGGAGTCGATCAAAAAATCAGTCCATGAGGCGGAAATCATGGCTGGTGTTCAGGTTGACTCAGCGTATGTAGGTATTGCCGGCGGCCATATCAAGGGTACGAACAGCCGGGGTGTCATTGCCGTATCAGGGAAGAATAGGGAGATCATCCAGGCTGACATCAATCGGGTTATCGATGCGGCTAAGGCTATAGCCTTACCTATGGACCGGGAGGTCATCCATGTTCTGCCCCAGGAGTATGTTATTGACGGCCAGGACAGGATCAAACAGCCTTTGGGGCTGTCCGGTGTCCGATTGGAAGTGGAAGTCCATATTATTACGGGTGCTGTGGCTTCAGCCCAGAATATCATCAAGTGTGTAAGTCGCGCCGGCCTGGAAGTGCGGGATATCATCCTCGAACAACTGGCTTCGAGTGAAGCCACTCTGATGTTGGATGAGAAAGAGCTGGGTATTGCCGTTGTTGATATAGGAGGGGGGACAACGGACATAGCCATGTTCGTCAACGGCAGCATTCGACACACGGCTGTCATTTCCCTGGGTGGGGATAATTTTACCCATGATATTGCCGTTGGATTACGGACTCCAAACCGTGAAGCTGAGCAGATTAAGAAGGATTATGGCTGTGTATTATCCAGCCTCCTTGATGAGCGGGAGACTGTAGAAGTTCCCACGGTTGGCGGCCGAAAGGCCCGGGTAATGTCAAGGCAGGTGCTGGCTGAAATCATGGAGCCCCGGGCTGAGGAAATCTTCGGGCTCGTAGACCGTGAGATGAAGAACAGTGGTTATGGAGATCTGATCCCGGCCGGAGTGGTCATTACCGGGGGATCTTCTCTCATGATGGGCATGATTGAAATTTCCGAGCAGATCTTTGATCTGCCGGTCAGGGTAGGCACCCCTACCGGTGTTGGCGGATTGGCCGATGTGGTCAAAAGCCCGGAGTATGCCACAGGGGTGGGATTACTTCTCTATGGATGGCGATATGGCCAGAAGCACGCTGCCCCCTTCAGATCTCAGAATGATAATCACCTTTTTCAAAACGTCTTGAAGAGAATGAAGGACTGGATGAGGGACTTTTTTTAAATGGGTTTTTTTGAGGAGGTTACGGAGATGGCTATTGACTTGGAAGAAGTTTTTGAGAGTTCAGCAAACATAAAGGTTATCGGGGTAGGCGGAGGTGGAAGTAATGCCGTTAATCGCATGGCTTCATCTCTGATGAGAGGGGTGGAGTTTTATGTGGTGAATACGGATCTGCAGGCTCTCAATAAATCACCGGTCACCAATCGCCTTCAACTCGGAGCCAAATTGACTCGCGGATTAGGGGCCGGGGCGAATCCTGAGATTGGCCGCAAAGCCGCCCAGGAGGATGAGGAGCAGATCCTGGAGATCGTCCGGGGAGCGGATATGGTTTTTATTACGGCCGGCATGGGCGGTGGTACGGGAACCGGAGCTGCACCCGTCATTGCCCAGTTGATCAAAAAGGTTGGTATTCTCACGGTGGCTGTGGTTACCAAGCCCTTTACCTTCGAGGGAAAGAGGAGAATGATGCAGGCTGAGAGGGGACTGGAAGAATTAAAGGAAGCCGTCGATTCCCTGGTGAGCATTCCGAATCAGCGCCTGCTCAACATTGTTGAGCGGCAGACCTCCATGAAAAGCGCCTTTGCCCTGGCCGACGAGGTTCTCCTACAGGCGGTTCAAGGGATTTCAGACCTGATCACCAAGCCGGGTGAGATTAACCTCGATTTCGCGGATGTTAAAACCATTATGTCTGAAAAGGGGACGGCCCTCATGGGAACGGGGGTCGCCAAAGGGGAGGGAAGAGCCATAGAGGCGACCAGGAAGGCCATATCGAGTCCCCTCCTGGAAGATAACTCTCTGGAGGGAGCCCGGGGCGTACTGCTCAATATTACCGGTGGCAGTGACCTCACCTTATGGGAGGTTAACGAAGCCTCCTCGACCATTTACGAACTCGTGCATGAGGAGGCCAACATCATCTTCGGTTCAGTGCATGACGAGAACATGGTGGATGAAGTGAGGGTTACGGTCATAGCTACCGGTTTTGGCCGTACGGAAGAGGCTGCGCAGAGCGCGGATCAGGTCATTACCAAGGCTTGCCGGCCGAGGGTGGAGGGGTACAATCCCCGCAACCGGGATATTCCCACCTTTATTCGAGCCCAGGATAAAGTCAAGAAAGAGGCGAATCCTGCACCCGATAAACATCACCAGAAGTGCAAAGCGGTAGTAAATGGTGAATTTTCAGAAGATTTTGGTATAATGGATGGCGATGATGGTGATGATCAGTTGAATGTGCCGGCCTTTCTGAGGCGGCGGCTGGTCGATTAACTTACAGATTTCGTTGATTCATCTCATGGATGGCGGGAAAGGCAGGATGTTTACCCTTGCTTCTGGTGACCGGGAGTCTATCATCCATCTCCTGGACCCATGGACAAAATTACTCATCTGGTTCGGTATGAGTGGATTTATCTTTACCTTTGAATCCCTTCCGGTTTTCATCTGTCTGGGTATGCTTCTCCTCATGGTAGCCGGAATGGCCGGGATACCCCTTCTCTATATGGCCGGCCGGCTGAAATATTTATTATGGTTTTTCATCATGGGTAATCTCTTTTATCTCTTTTTTACGCCCGGACAGGTTATCTACCAGCTTCCATGGCTCGGGCTGACCATGACCCGGGAGGGCGCGGTTCAGGCTTTCATCACCGTTTTACAATTGTCTCTGATGACCTGTGCCGCTTTTCTTGTCTTACAGACGACCTCTCAGGTAAAGCTGGCCAAATCTGTCCAGAGCATATTTTATCCGCTCTTTCGATTGGGAGTTCCGGTTCCGGATATTTCGCTGATGATGATTATCAGCTTACAGTTTATTCCCATATTGCTGGCCGAGGGAAAAAGAATTATCCAGATGCAGATGATGCGAAAAGGCGAAAGTCAGGAGAAGAAGCTCCTTTCTTACGCCGGGAATCTGGTCCCCCTGGTGGTCCCCCTTATCCTGGCCCTGGTCAGGAGAACCCAGACTCTGGCCATGGCCATAGAGTTGAGAGGGTATTCCGGTCACATCGAGAGGCACCATTTTTACCTGCCGAGATGGCACAGGCGCGATGTGGTAGCCTTTCTTTTGGCCGGTCTTTGTATGGGAGGATTGATGGTGGGAATTGAATATTTCTGAAGGGAGGACAAGGCGAGCGTATGGCAAGTGCTAAGGAACAACTGGAAGTAATTCGAAAAGGTGTAGCTGAAATTATTTCTGAAGAGGATCTTTTCAAGAAACTGGAACAATCCGAAAGCAGGCAAAAACCCCTTCGGGTAAAAGCCGGTTTTGATCCTACAGCTCCTGATATTCATTTAGGTCACACGGTACTGGTTCAAAAATTACGGGATTTCCAGCAGCTCGGCCATGAGGTGATCTTCCTGATCGGAGATTTTACCGGCATGATCGGTGATCCTACGGGCAGGTCGGAAACCAGGAAGAACCTGTCCCGGGATGAGGTCATGAAAAATGCGGAGACCTATCAGCGTCAGATTTTCAAGATCCTGGATCGCCAGAGAACGAAGGTGGTTTTCAACAGCAGCTGGATGGACCGGATGAAGGCCGAGGGTCTCATTAAGCTCTGTGCCCAGCAGACGGTGGCCCGGATGCTTGAGCGGGACGATTTTTCCAAGCGCTTTGCCGGCCATCAGCCCATCGGCATCCACGAGTTTCTGTATCCTCTCATCCAGGGCTATGATTCGGTCGAACTTCAGGCTGATGTAGAGCTCGGCGGTACCGATCAGAAATTCAACCTGCTCATGGGCAGGGAATTACAGAGGACTTGGGGCCAGCCTCCCCAGGTGATTGTCATGATGCCGCTGCTCGAGGGAACTGACGGGGTCCAGAAGATGAGCAAAAGCTACGGCAATTATATCGGCATTGAGGAGAGCCCGGATCAGATTTATGGAAAGGTCATGTCTATTTCCGATGAACTCATGATCCGCTACTATACCCTCCTTACCGACTACTCGGCCTCGAAGATCCGGGAGATGGAGCAGAATATGCGGGATGGGATTCTAAATCCTCGTGATGCCAAGAAGGAACTGGCTCAATACCTGGTTATCCGGTACCACGGTGACGAGGCAGCTCTTGAGGCGCAAAGGCATTTTGAAACTGTTCATCAGAAGAGGGAGATTCCCGACGAGATGCCCGAATACCTTCTTCCCCCCGGTAACCGGGTCTGGATTGTCAGATTGCTGGTGGACTCGGGAACCGTGGAAAGCAGCAGCCAGGCCAGGAGATTGATCAAACAGGGAAGTGTCAGTATTGACGGGGAAAGGCTGGCAGATGAAGGTCTGGAATTATTGATCGACAAGGAGTTCATTTTTAAGGTTGGCAAGAGAAGATTTCTCCGGGTAAAACCACAATAAAAAGGAATTTTTTATGAAAATAAAAAAGATTTCTGTGGACAAGGCGAGGGATACGGGATTAGCAATGGTTCTTATATTTTTGCTTGTTGCTTACTGTAAGCAAAAAACTACCTTGATTTTACCTGCTCTTGTTGTACTTATTTTAACCATGACTTGGCCTATGGTTTTTCGGCCATTAGCTCATGTATGGTTCGGCTTATCCAATTTTATGGGGCATATCGTTTCAAAGGTTCTTCTTACTCTGGTTTTTTTTATAATTGTTACTCCTGTTGGGTTAATCAGGCGGATGCGTAATGTAGATTCGATGAGGATTAAAGTGTGGAAAAAGGGATCGGAATCTGCATTTTTCGAACGTAATCATATCTTTTCTTCTCAAGATTTAGAAAGACCATATTGAAAAAAAGAGGGAACATCATGGACTTTTTGAAAGATTTGTGGGGATATATGAAAGTACGAAAAAAGTATTGGCTTTTTCCGATTATTTTCTGCTTGCTCCTTCTTGGGGCATTGATCTTCCTTACCAGTGGCTCAGCTATTGCACCATTTATCTATACTCTTTTCTGATCACAAGGCAAGTTATGGCTATTCAAGTCCTTGGGATATCTGCATATTACCATGATAGTGCAGCCGTACTATTGCGAGATGACGAAATTGTAGCCGCTGCTCAGGAAGAACGATTTACTCGTAAAAAGCATGATAATTCTTTTCCGTCATATGCAGTCCATTATGTATTGTCAGAGGCAGGCACAAAAATTTCTGACCTTACAGCTATAGCTTTCTACGACAAACCATATCTCAAGTTCGAACGACTTCTTGAAACTTATCATACCTTTGCTCCTCGTGGGTTAAAAAGTTTTCTTTCAGCTATTCCGGTTTGGATTAAAGAAAAATTATTTATGCGTAAGATGCTATGGAAAGAGCTTGAGGAATCTGAAGGCGAGGTATTGAGTAATAGGCCATTGCTTCTATTCTCTGAACATCATCTATCACATGCTGCGAGTGCTTTCTATCCTTCACCCTTTGATCAGGCGGCTATACTAACCATAGATGGTGTTGGTGAATGGGCTACGACTACTATAGGTTTTGGAGATGGTAGCAATATTAATATATTACGGGAGTTGTTTTTCCCTCATTCCCTTGGCTTACTTTATTCGGCATTTACTTATTACTGCGGATTCAAGGTTAATAGTGGAGAATATAAGTTGATGGGACTTGCGCCGTATGGAAATAGAGAAGGGGAGGAGTATAGAAAGTACAGAGAGCTGATTCGAGAGGAATTAGTGGATTTGAAGGAAGATGGCTCAATTCTCCTTAACATGGGATACTTTGATTATGCAACCGGTTTAAGAATGTGCCAGGATGAGAAATGGAAGCGTTTATTTGGGATATCAAAGCGTAGACCGGGAAGTGAATTAACCCAACCCTATATGGATTTAGCCTTGGCCATACAACAGATAACCGAAGAGGTGGTAATGCGGCTTGCCCGTACAGCAAGGAAACTCACAGGTTGCCGGAATCTGGTGATAGGGGGTGGGGTGGCCCTTAATTGTGTAGCCAACGGCAAGCTTTTGCGCGCAGGAATATTTGATGATGTATGGATACAACCGGCTTCCGGAGACGCCGGTGGTGCCTTAGGCGCAGCCTATGCCGCTTTGCATATTTGGAAGTGTCAAAAAAGGCGGCTGAGAGGAAATGCACAGATGACAGATGCAATGCAAGGTGCATATCTAGGGCCTGAGTTCAATGAATTAGATGTAAAACAATTGCGGAGAAAGTTTTATGCCTCTTATGAATATTATAAAGATTTCGACTATCTATGCAAAGATGTTGCAGGGTTGTTAGAAAAGGGACAAGTAATTGGGTGGTTTCAGGGACGTATGGAATGGGGGCCAAGAGCTTTGGGGAATAGAAGTATTCTCGGAGACCCGAGGCATTCTGAGATGCAAAAAAGGCTTAATTTGAAGATTAAGTATCGTGAAGGATTCAGGCCCTTTGCTCCATCGGTTTTAGCAGAAGATAGTGAAAAATATTTTGATCTGAATAGGCCCTCTCCTTATATGCAACTGGTAGCCCCTGTACAAGAAAGGCTGAGAAAACCTCTCCCTGGAGGATATAGCAATATGGGAATCTATGAAAGGCTATATCATCTTCGTTCAGATATTCCGGCAGTCACACACGTTGATTATTCGGCGCGAGTTCAAACAGTCCATAGGGAGACTAATGAAAGGTACTGGCGTTTGATTAAGGCATTCAAAGATCGTACAGGATACGGGCTATTGGTAAATACAAGTTTTAACGTTCGAGGTGAACCTATAGTCTGTACGCCAGAAGATGCCTATAGATGTTTTATGCGAACAGAAATGGATTATCTTGTAATCGGTAATTTTCTATTTGATAAGAAAGTGCAACCAGATTGGTCTAACAAGGAGAAATGGAGAGAGGTATACGAATTAGATTGATGTAGCTAATAGTTCCTTTTTCGAATACTGGAAGAAGAACAAAAAGGGAAAAGATATGAAACTTTCTCATTCAAGTAGCCAAGATGCATCTTATCATATCTCCGCCACTTCTGCTGAATTGAAAGCTCCATTGCAATGGATGGTTCATACAGCATGGATTACCCCTGCTGTTATGGTGGCAATAGCGAGCGTCCGAACCATGCTCCAACCTAAAGGAGTTGCTCCTCATGTAGCTATAGCATTGCTGACAGCAGCGATATGGATTGGACTAAGCTTTCGAGCTTCGTGGCGAGGCCTGATGATCGATATCACCTCTCTTCTATTATCTCGTCTGGGTTTTCCTGCTCTGCTTTTAATCACGGCAGCTTTTTTAGTCATAGGAATTTCGAATTCATTCGGAGCCTTTTTTGGGGGGGTTGGCATTTCACTTTGCATCTTGACCTTAGTAGCAGCTATTATCTCCTTAATCCAAGATGCTCGACATTTCATATTCCAACTTGTCTTAATAAGCTTAAATATTGGAATACTGACTGGTTTAGATTATTTCATTGGGATTTATGTGCTTCCATATCGATCTCATAATCAGATCATTGTTGACCATGACCCACAATTGGGTTGGAAGTTACGTGCTGGTATTTCGGTCACCCATAAAGACAAACTCTATGTATCCACGGAAAGCATCAATAACTTTGGTTTCCGTACCAGCGAGATCCCTATAGAAAAAACCTCTCATAAAAAAAGAATTGTTTTCCTTGGGGATTCGCATACTGAAGCCTATACGGTAAGTGACGGGGAGACTTACACGAAGCTGGTAGAGGCAAAGCTCTCCGAAAATCAGCCTGTGGAGGTGGTTTCGCTTGGAGTTGGCGGGTATTCTACCGATCAAGAACTACTGGCTTACCTGCATTACGGTCGCCGATATAAGCCAGATTTGGTTGTTCTGCAATTCTGCTCCAATGATGTTAGGCACAATGTTCTTGACCGCTATTGGAGAGGGCTGAAGCCCTACTTTGAGCGCCATGGAGAAGTATTAATGTTACAAGGAGTCCCAGTACCCAATCTTCGTAATACCGGTTTTTTTGGACCAAAACTGATGCAAAAATCTTCGCTGGTACTTTTACTCGAATCTATCTTACGGCAGCTTGCAGTTACACACATGGTAGAGAAGGAAGCGGATTTGGAGGAGGGGTGGAAGGTCACGCGATTGCTAATTCGTGATCTGAACACGATAGTTCGAAATGATGGTGCCCACTTGCTTGTGTTCAATGTTGACTCCAAAATGGATGAGGTTGATCGTAGGTTGAGGGTGATCTTGCAAGAATTCGCCATACCCTACTTGGAAACCGCAGAAGTTTACGTAGATGACTTTAACTCCTATTGGGTAAGCGGTCATTGGAACCGGAAGGGGCAACGGGCCATCGCTGACGCTCTAAGCCTAACTTTATCCAAGTTTCTTCAATCTTCTGAAGGCAAAATAGCGGAAACCCCTACGAGCAACTTACTTTTTAGCAATAGGATCACCCAGTAGAAATAGAAGAACAATATCATACCCATCGAAATACCCTTTTTTCAGGAAGCTCACCTGATGCGAAAAAATATCCGATTATGATGGTAAGCGCATCTTCCATGAAAACCACTGCTCCAGGGCAGAGTTTTCGGAGGGGTACTCATTTTCTTTGTAATATCAATTGCGCTCGGTGAAGAGTTGAGGGGAGGATGGAGCATGAGAAAAACAAAAATTGTCTGTACGATAGGCCCGGCCAGCCGGAATCCGGATATCCTGGAAGGCTTGATCCGCGCGGGAATGGATGTGGCCAGGTTAAATTTTTCCCATGGAACGAAGGAAGAGCATCGATCTGTACTCGGGCTCATACGATCAATCTCAAGGGATCTGGGTAAGCCGATAGCCATTCTTCAGGATCTGCCGGGTCCGAAATTCCGGATAGGCTCTATGGCTGGAGGCGAGGTGGAATTGAAGAAGGGTGATGTCTTTACCTTGACCATGAACCCAGTGGAAGGAGATGCCAAAAGGGCTTCGGTGAACTACCCTCCCCTGATCCGATGCGTCAAAGTCGGAGATACCCTGCTTCTGGCCGACGGCAGTATTCAACTGGAAGTAATAGCCAAAAGGCCGCAGGAGGCTGAGTGCCGGGTGATCATGGGAGGGATCCTCAGTTCCCGGAAAGGGATCAATGTCCCCCTGGAAACCCCGTCCATCCCTTCGTTTACCCAGAAGGATGAGGAGGATTTGGAGTGGGGGATTGAGCAGGAGGTGGACTATGTGGCCTTATCATTTATCCGGAGGGCCGAAGACCTTCAGAAAGCCAGGAGAATCCTGGAGAAAAGGGGAAGTTCCATCCATCTCATTGCCAAGATTGAAAAGGGAAGCGCTATTGAAAATATGCCCGAGATCCTTGAGATCGCTGATGGCATCATGATTGCCAGGGGTGATCTTGGCGTCGAGGTGCCGCTGGAAACCGTTCCGGTTATTCAAAAGAATCTGATAAAAAGGGCCAATGTCGTGGGAAAACCGGTCATTACCGCTACCCAGATGCTCAAATCCATGGTTGACACCACCCGCCCGACCCGGGCTGAGGCTGCTGATGTGGCCAATGCCGTCCTGGATGGCTCCGATGCCCTTATGCTGTCCGAAGAAACAGCGGTAGGGAAATATCCTGTGGAGACGGTTCGGGTTATGTCCAACATTATCCGGGAGGCGGAAAAAACCCTGTTCTACTGGAGGAACCTCACCCACAGGCCGGATGATCAGAGGCCCTTAACCATAGAAGAGGCTATCGGCCGGGCCGGTAACGATCTGGCTTACCATTTACAGGCCCGGGTTATTATAACCCTGACCGAATCCGGCCGAACAGCCAGACTGGTCTCTAAATACCGGCCTGATCTGCCAATCCTGGCTGTTACCCGTCATGTATCCACGCAGCGGCAGTTGCAGCTTTCCTGGGGGGTTCATCC
>JBLIRT010000115.1:0-10300 GCA_049472445.1 bacterium | reverse complement strand
CCATTTGCGAGGGTGAATTCAGGCCGAAGACAGCCACCTTTCAAGGCTCATTTACTGAATGGAAGGACGGCGCAAGCACAGGAGTTGTCTTTACGGGCACTATTACCGGCTCCTGGCTCAATGCTGCCACATATGACGGCTGTTCATATGACAGCACCACTAATTTCCCGCAATGGAATGCCACCTTCGACGGCAGGATCACAGCTCCGTTAAGGCCAACCATCACGGCTTTTATGAAGGTAACCCAGACTGAATGCCTGAAATCCCGTGTTGAAGTCAACTTCCGCCGGATCAATCCGGATAACACCGTCATCTTCATTTCAGGTACAGGCACCTATGATGAGACCGGAGAGTATGGTCTGATGTCCGGTGAACTCACGAACCAGGATCTGCTGAGGGTTTCCTTCACCTATGACGAAAGTCAGGTTGACAATGAACTTACCGGCACCATTCGATCTTCCGGAGGCGCCGAACTGGCAACACTTGAAGTTGTCGAAGATATCCCCAGGGTTATATACGTGGACAATTACTTTGAATCAATTATCTGACCGGCGGTTCAGGCCGTGATTTTCAGAAGGTCAATCAAAAGAAGGGGGGAGAGCATCATCTCTCCCCCTTTTCCTTGTGCGCCAGGCCGGATTCCTTCAGGCCGGAGCACCCGGTTCAGTTTGCTTATCTTTTTTTTGTTTCTCTGCTTATCTCCTTTCAGCAGAATAGTATCAGCTTCAGCTCACCACCTTTCCCTCGGCTTCAATCCCGCTGGTTTACCTGATAAGGGTGATGGGGCTTTCCTCGAGTCAATGGCCTTTGGCGGCAGCAGTGCCATGCCATATCTCTCGATTATCTCTGACCAGTGGGATGGGCCATTCAGCCCAAAAAATACAAATAACCTTGATTCGCTCTGGAGAGTCGAAACCGGCCTCATCCATCACGGCTGGCGGCTGGCCTGTTTTTATCGCGGTGAGCTGTTCCTGGAAGCGAATAGAGATACCGTGGATATCCTGCGGAAGATCAACCTGAAACAGACTTTACCTGCAGGCAAAAGATATGACATCGATCTTCGATCCACCGGATTTTCGGCCAGTGGTATTGAGCTTTCCAAAGGAATGGTATTAAGAGATATCCATGATGGATTAGCCATGGGATTCACGGTGCGTTATCTGAGAGGCGAAAAAATCCAGGACGGCAGGATAGAAGGTATAGTCATTCCATCCGATTCGAAGAGTTACGATCTCAACCTGTTTATCGACTATGTGTACGATGAGAACTTTATCTATGAAAGGGAGAAGACACGGCCTGGGACGGGTCATGGATTCAGCCTTGATTTTGGCTTAACCTGGGTGATAGGTCAAAATTTCAGCGGCCAGCTTTTGTTAAGAGATCTGGGGGGGAGAATATACTGGAAGGATGTTCCTTACACAACAGCTAACGCCTCCTCTGAGGTCAAAGTGTATGATCCTGACGGATATCAGGAGTACCGGCCATCCATCAAGGGTTATGAAGGCTACAAAGACTATGTTCAAAGCATCCCCTTGAAGATTGATGTAGCTTTCTCGTACCACAGAGGGCCTTTTACCCTGACCCCTGCTGCCAGTTGTTTTGAAAACAGGCAGCTCATCTGGATAAATCTCGACTATCAGGCGATAGGTGCTTTTGCTCTGCGTGCGGGTTATAATTTCAACTACCAGGCACTCTCCCTCGGCCTGTCCTACCGAAAATGTTCATTCGATATCTATGGAACAAAACCTGATGTAAACAGAACCAATGTCCTCGGGCTAAGCCTGTCGCTCGGGTACTGATGTGAAAAAATGCTCTTCCCGAAGGTGCGGAAATGGTCATAGATATTCCGAAAGTTCAATTCATATATCAGGAAAACATCAGTAGAAAATCGTTACCGTTCTATGAAATGGCTTCTTTTTGAAATCCTGATCCTGTCCTAAGTCCCATAAGATCCAGTCAATCTCAAAAGCCCTTAAGCGTTTACCCATTTTTTCCAGTTCCTGTCGAATCAGCTCAACTGCCCAGATGGTGCAGGCTCTAATCTCAACCTCTTCCAGACTTCCCGGTTCAATGGGAATCTGTTGATCCACTCGATGGGCCAGCGGCGGCTCATAGCATAAGATCCCCAGATGGCGGAGCACCTGAGGAACCTTATAATCCGCAAAGGCTGTCAATTCATCAATATCTCTAAAACTTCCCCACCCCTGGCCGTCAAAAGCTCCATAGAGATCAGCCGCCAAAATCTGGGCCCTCTTGTAGAAAAAAACTGTTTCTCCCCCATACTGAGCAACATCCCGGAAGGAGGGCAAGGTCCCGGCCAACTGGCGAGCCAAGTGCAGCGCAGACTTATCAGCAGACTCGACGAAGGCTTGGGCCTTCCCCCCATAATCCCGGAGGAGAACCTCACCGAGAGCCCTGAGACTCTCCAGACGCTGCTCTAAAAGCTGTAATGTTCCCCGGCCGTCCAGGATATGCCTCAGGGTATCTAATGACAGGTCTGCCAGATACCCTGCCTCCGTTATGGGGACACCCGACTCGACCGCCCGCCTCAGGGAAGCAGCCAGGGCATAATAGCCTGAGATGGGCTTAGAACCATACTCGATTTCCCATTTCGACTTTCCCGCTGGCGGCCAGAAGCAAAAATTCATGCTATCCAGAACAAAGAGGTATGAAACCATGGCTTCATGGCTGCCCGTCAGGTGGTAACGAGTATTCCAGGCGGGTACTTTCAGGTCCTGCTTCAGTAACTTTTCTGAAAAGCCCGCCAGGGCATCTTCCTTAATTTCCACCAGACGACTCTCTCTAGCTACATGTTCAGATGTTTTCAAGACTTCCCACATGTTATTCGCCCTGTATTTTCAGTTATTTAAAGATCAGTCTCTTAAAAAATGGAGAGGCGGGAGGCCCCTGAATAAACCCTGGTCAACACCCCCGCCTGTATGGTTGCCTTAATCGAATGGTAACGAATGGTTAGAACAGTTGATCGTATCTACTTCTTTTCCCATAGTCTGTTCTCAATGGCTTCTTCCAGGTAGCGGATATGTCGCTGCTCATCACTGTAATTAATTTCCACGGTGTTCTTAGCATCTGATAGTAAATCCCATGTACGGGCATCAGCATACATTCTATTGGTTATCTTCTCATTGGCATGCAGCGCTTTTAAAGCACCTTCAGTTCCGGTAAGGCTGCGGATAGCGGTAAATCCCTCCAGGACGAACCCCTTGATATCACGTGAATATTCCGGAGGAGTCTCTCCATAGTTCCGGATGATCTCTGAAAGTTCATTGATATGCCGGAGGTGATCGTCACGAAACTGAGTAATCTGCTGTCGAATACTCGGCACATCGATCTCATCGATAGCCTGACCGTAGGAATGAACTGCATCTATATCAAGCTGAACCAGAGAGCTCAGCCTTTTGACCATCTCTTTGGTTTCCATGGCCATAACAATTCTCCTTTCTCTACTGAAAGGTTTTTAAAACCCTCCAGGCTCTTAGGATAGCTCATTTTCCTCTTTAAGCAGAAACATTGGACATATACTCGCCTAGCGCATACTGCTTTTTATCTTCTCTTTCTCTTCCTTAAAGCTTTTGGCAATATGATCTATCTGCTCACGGCTCAGAAGGTCGCTGGTTATTTGAAACAGCTTACTCTCTTCCTCATCAATATGATGCTTGACAACATCCTTCAGTACATTCAGCTTGGCTCCGAAGTTCTCTTCCTGCTTTGACATGGCGTTCAGTTCATTGAAAACCATTTCAGTAATACGATGCTCCTCTATGGCCTTCAGCGCTTCCATGTGCGACTCTTTCTTCTCTCGGAGTTCAGGATAATAAACCCTCTCCTCGGATTTCAGATGGGGCACGAGTTCCATGGCAAGTTTCTTAAATAAATCCTCCCTCGTTCTTACTGAGGTACTTGGTGTCTGCTGGATTTGATCAAAAAGGCTCAGGACCTCTTGATGATCCTTTTTAAGCACTTGAAAAAATTCGTGAGTCATGGTGTTCCTCTCCTTCCTGATCTCTTAATGGAGCCTCTTATGAGTCTCTAATGATTATATCGTACAAAAATTAACTTTTAATTTACCCAAATTTAATAGTATTTATGTCTATTGAGCTTTTCATGTATTCAACATAACATAAGATAAAGATTGATGATAAGAGACAGGATAATTTTCCTGATCAGGGCAGGCAGACTAAAGCGCACACCCTTTCCTGGCGGTGCATGCTTCAAGGCTCTGCTTTTCGGAAAGTAATATGAAGGATATGTAGCAGGACTCAGTCGTTGGCAACAGTACCCAAACCACCCGCCAATTCCTTACGATCGGTGATGGAAATATAATCGCTCTGAGGAGGACCGGTATACACCTGTCGTGGCCGGCAGATGCGGGCGTTTGGATCACCGTGCTGCTCTTTCCAATGGGCAATCCATCCCGGAAGACGACCTATGGCAAAAATGACCGTGAACATGTTGACCGGGATACCGATAGCCCTCAGGATGATTCCGCTGTAAAAATCAACATTCGGATAGAGCTTGCGGTCAATAAAATAGGGATCCTTCAAGGCCAGCTCTTCCAGCTTGCGAGCGATATTGAGTATCGGATCATTGATTTTGCAGATCTGAAAAACCTTGTCCGACATCTCCTTCAGGATTTTTGCCCTGGGATCATAATTTTTGTAGATCCGGTGGCCGAAGCCCATTAACCGGAACCGGCTGTTTTTATCCTTGGCCAGTTTTAGGCACTCTTCCGCGGTCAGACCGCCTCTCCGGATCTTCTCCAGCATCTTCACCACAGCCACATTCGCTCCACCATGGAGCGGACCCCAGAGGGCACAGACCCCCGCTGCACAGGAGGCAAAGGCATTGGCATTACTGGAACCAACCATCCTGACGGTTGAAGTACTGCAGTTCTGCTCATGATCGGCATGGAGGATGAAGATGAGATTCATGGCAGCCTCAATCTCGGGTTGAATAATATACTGTTCATACGGGATGGAGAACATCATGTGCAGCAGGTTGGCACAATACCTGAGTTTTGGGTCGGGATAAATGAAGGGCAGGCCGACCGACCTTCGATGCGAGAAAGCGGCTATGGTTCGAATCTTACTGATCAGTCGGGCCGCCATTTCCTCGAAGGCTTCATCATCTTCCAGTTTAAAAAATTGGGGATGGAAACAGGCCATGGCATTAATCATAGCTGAAAGCATGGCCATGGGAGGCGCCGTAACCGGAAAACCTTCGAAATGATACTTCATGGATTCATGTAAGAGCTCATTTTCGGTTAATCGCCTGCTCCATCTGTCCAGTTCATCGCTTTGCGGAAGTCTTCCATAAATCAACAACCAGGCAACTTCCACAAAGTTCGGCTTCTTCGCTAACTCTTCCACGGGAATGCCCCGATATCGGAGAATACCCTGTTCGCCATCAATAAAGGTAATTGCACTCTGGCAGGATCCGGTGTTCCCTAAACCTGGATCATAGGTGATATAGCCCGTTTTAGCCCGGAGCTGGGTGATATCGATAGCTTTCTCTTTCTCTGTGCCTTCAATAATGGGAAGCTCAATCGTTTGATCATCAATGATTAACTTGGCCATTCTCGGCATAGTCACCTCATTCTCTTTATAAGATTGGATGTCATTCTTCACCTATCACAAGCCGTACTGTTATATAGTATAAATGCTTTTTTTACTTTCGGCAAGGGAATACAAATATCGACTTAAAAACTTGACAAAGTGGCAGGAGATGAATAAGATCATTTTTACATCCTTTACCTAAATCTCTACAGGATTTTTCAGTGTCAGATACCATTCTATGGGGAACAGGTCTGAATGGTGTGGCCGATACGGTAAGTCCCGATCTTCTGATCGAGTCGGCCTGGAAGGTTGATATCGAAGAGCTGGCCCCGTGGTATGAAGCCACTTTCATCTGCGAAGGATCAGAGAGCAGATCCTGGATATCGGGAAAACCCTGGGAATCTTTTCCGCTGCTCATTACGGGCCATTGTTCCTCCTGTCTCGATGCTGCCTGGTATCTCTGTCGAAGGGGCATCTTCCCTGAAGGGAGTTCACTTCTGGCCCTGAGCCAATGGGCGGGAAGAGGCCAGTTTGGCCGGAAATGGCACTCACCGGCCGGAAACCTTTACAGCGCTTGGCATGTGCCTTATTCGGCCGGGCCATTCAGCGCAATGCTATCCCTTCTCGTGGGGTATGTCATTATTCAGGGTCTTATCGGATTAGGGGTCAAGGTCGAACTTAAATGGCCCAATGATCTGGTTTTTCAGAGGAAAAAAATTGGCGGGATTCTGATTGAGGAACGGGGAGGCGCGGTTATGGCTGGAATAGGCATTAATCTGGTTTCAAACCTGGACACATGCTGCCTGCGTGGTTCTCATGCGCTGAGCAGCGGATCCCTGAGGGATTTTGGATATGATTTCCGTCCCCTGAACCTTTGGCGCAGGCTGGTAATCGCTGGTCAAAAGTATTACCATGAGATCATACGTTCTTGTACACCAGCGGACTTTACCTCTCTTCTTCAGCCTTATCTGGCCTTTATGGGTGAGGAGGTCATGGTTGAAGATTACCGTCAGGCCGCACCCTACCATGGCCGGATCATGGGACTGGGAGCACACGGCGGCCTCCGGATATGGACCGTGGGCCGGGAAAAGTTCATTCAGTCGGGGAGTATCTATCCTTTAAAAGAATAACCATATGATGGAAAAGCTTACGAGAAAGGAAGGTATGGAGAGAAAAACCTTTGAGCAGGTGCTCGATTGCGTAAGGGGAAAGAGAATACTGGTTGCCAATAGGGGCATACCTGCCAGACGTATTGTGCGGTCCATTCGTGAAGTCTTCGATGCCATTCCCATTATGACAGCTACCGATGTGGATAGAACGGCGCCCTTTACTTCCGGTGCCCAGGAGCTTCTCCTTCTCGGTGATAACACCCGGGCTTATCTGGATATGGATCTGATTATTTCTCTGGCCAAAGCACGGGATATCACGGCCATTCACCCCGGCTGGGGTTTTATCTCTGAAAATGATTCCTTTCCCACGAAATGTGAGGAGGCGGGCCTCACTTTTATCGGCCCAAGTACAGAAGCCATGCGCCTTTTGGGAAACAAAGTGGAAGTCAGGGCTCTCGGTAAGAGACTGGGCATTCCGGTTGTACCCGGCTCCGAAGGATCAGTCACCATCTCAGAGGCCAGGCATGTGGCTGGAGAAATCGGGTTTCCCATCATGCTCAAGGCTGAAGGCGGAGGAGGAGGCAGAGGCATCTATGAGGTCCACGATGAAAGCCAGCTTGAGAAGGCTTTCAGCAAAGCCTCAGCCATGGCCCAGGCCTCTTTCGGCAATCCGAGAATTTATGTCGAGCGACTCCTTACTGATGTGCGACATATAGAAATTCAGGTTGTGGCCGACAGATACGGGAATGTTTTTGCCTTTGATGAGCGTGATTGCACGGTTCAGAGAAACCACCAGAAACTGATGGAGATTACACCATCTCCCTGGACCGGTCTGACTCCGCAGCTTCGTACCCGATTGAAGGACTATGCGGAGCATCTGATCAGAGAAGTGGGCTACTATTCCCTGGCTACCGTCGAATTCCTGGTAGATGGCCAGGGCAATCCCTATCTCATTGAGGTCAATACCCGTCTCCAGGTCGAACACGGGATTACCGAATGCCGGTATGGCCTTGACTTAGTGGAAGAGCAGATCGCCATTGCCTTCGGCGCCAGCCTTCGCTTCAATAAAGAAGATACCCTGCCCTTCAATTGGGCCATGCAGGTACGGATCAATTGCGAAGACCCCCAGAACAACTTTGCTCCCAATTCCGGGCTGATCACGCGTTATATATCGCCTGGCGGACAGGGAGTTCGCCTTGATTCGTGTGTGGCTACAGGTTATGAGTTTCCTTCAGAATATGATTCCGCTGCC
Source organism: bacterium (assembly GCA_049472445.1). Taxonomy (GTDB): domain Bacteria; phylum SZUA-182; class SZUA-182; order DTGQ01; family DTGQ01; genus JBLIRT01. The sequence continues at coordinate 2,366 of JBLIRT010000115.1, read as the reverse complement.
TCGTTACTGATCACCTACGGTAAGACCTGGGCCAAGGTATTGGGTATCACGGACAGGGCCTTGAGAGAATACATTGTCAGCGGTGTAAAGACCACGATTCCTTTCCATCGTCAGATCATCGATCACCCCGCCTTCAGGGCCGGAGAATTTACCACGACCTTTATTTCCGAAACCCCTGCCCTCCTCCACTACCGGGAGCATGATCCTGAATCCCTGCGCCTTTCCAGGCTGGTAGCTGAAATATCGGCCAGAGGCTATAATCCCTTCATCCAGCTCGGTGAGTACAGGGTGAGAGCGGATAGACGGCTGGGCCGATTTGAGCCGGTTCTGCCGGAAAAGAAATGTGATCACCATAAATCCCCTTACCCCAGAGGTGATCGCAGGGCTTTATTGGATTACATTCTGGAGGCAGGCCATATCCACTTTACTGATACCACCAGCCGCGATATTACCCAATCCAACAGCGGAAACCGCTTTCGTCTGGCCGAGGATCTTCTGATCGGGCCCTACCTTGACCACTGCGGTTTTTTCTCACTTGAGAATGGGGGCGGCGCTCATTTTCATGTGGCCATGATGGCCAATATGACCTATCCCTTTCATGAGGCTAAGGAATGGAACCAGTTCGCCCCTCATACCCCCAAACAGATTCTCATCCGCTCAACCAATGTGCTCGGTTACAAGCCCCAGCCGAAAAACCTGATGAGACTGACCGGAGAGATGATCTGCGAGCATTACGACATCATCCGCTGCTTTGACTTCCTGAACCACATCGAAAACATGCGTCCCTTTGCCGAGGTGGCTCTCAACTCATCCACCAATATTTTTGAACCGGCCATATCTCTATCTTGGGCTCAAGGGTTCGATGTACCCCATTATCTTGGGGTTCTTGAAAAAATTGTGGATATGATCACTGAGATCAGCGGCTTGAGCAGAAAAAAGGCCACCGGCATCTTTATTCTCGGTCTGAAAGATATGGCCGGCGTCTGTCCTCCACGGTTCATGAAAGAGCTGGTCAGCGCGGTCAGGAAAAAGTACCCGCAGTTGGCCATTCATTATCACCGGCACTATACTGACGGCCTGTTTGTCCCTGCTGTAGGCGCCGCAGTTGCGGCCGGCGCTCATATCGTGGATACGGGCCTCGGTCCGGCCGTTCGCTGGTATGGTCAGGGTGATGTTCTGGCGACTGCGGCTTATATTGAAGATGAGCTTGGCCTGAAAACCAATCTGAATAAGGAAATGATCAGAAGCTGCGGTTTTCTCTTAAAGCAGATCATGCCTTATTATGATAAGTATGTTGCCCCTCATTTTCAGGGCATTGATCATGATGTTGTCTACCATGGCATGCCCGGTGGCGCTACCTCATCATCTCAGGAAGGAGCCATGAAGCAGGGGTATATTCACCTTCTGCCTTACATGCTCCGCTTTCTGGCCGGCACCCGGAATATTGTCCGCTACCATGATGTCACGCCCGGCTCACAAATTACCTGGAATACAGCCTTCCTGGCGGTCACCGGTGCCTTCAAGCGGGGCGGGGAGCAGGAAGTGCGACACCTCCTCGGGATACTTGAGAGGACGACCAACACGCCGGAGGAAGGTCTGGATGATGAGCTCAAAAGAGATCGCCTCATCATCTACCGGGAAAGCAATGATGCCTTTCGCCAGTTGTTACTTGGCCAGTTCGGCCCACTTCCCCTCGGCTTCCCACCGGACTGGGTCTATGAGAGCGCCTTTGGTCCGGCCTGGAAAGAGGCCATAGCCAACCGCACGGAAGTCTCACCCCTTTCTTCTCTTTCGCCTGTTGATATTGAAGGAGAGCGGCGGGCTTTGATCACCCATCTTGATCGGGAGCCTACGGATGAAGAACTGGTGATATATCTGAACCATCCGGGTGATGCCCTCAAGACCATACAATTTCAGCAGCAGTTCGGTAATCCGAACCAGGTTCCCCTGGATGTATGGTTTGAGGGTTTAACTCCGGGCCAGGAGCTTTACTTCGATGACAGCGAAGAGAAGCCGCATCTTATGTCTATTTTGGACATTTCAAGACCGAACGAGCAGGGTCTGAGCCTTGTCCGCTATGTCCTTGACGGCGAGTTCTTCACCCATCCGGTAAAGATAGCCGCTGCTGCCAAAGGATAGGTAAGTTCTCTGGAAATGGCTGATAAAAATAATCCTTACCATGTAGCCTCTCCAAGTAACGGTGACTTATGGGTCATGTATGTCAATATCGGAGATACGGTCAAGGCAGGGGAAGAGCTTTTCAACATAACCATTATGAAGCAGGAAAAGGCGGTCCTGTCTCCCGTAGACGGAGTGGTCAAAAGAATCTTAAAGTTTGCCAATTACAAGGAAGACAAAAAGATGGT
>JBLIRT010000114.1:0-10454 GCA_049472445.1 bacterium | reverse complement strand
AAGCAGGAAAAGATGATGCAGAAAATGTTTTCCATAAAAATAGAAGATGATCATGCTTGAGATGAGAATAAAGACAGTGCCCAGTTCCCTTGATTTGGCAACATTTCCCTTTTCGCGGGCTTCACGGATACGCTTGGGAGTAGGACGTTCGGTTCTTTGGGATTTATCCTTATCCGGCAATTTTCTACATCCCTTTCATCAGGACCATCAGGTCATGGCCAAGGTTATGGAAGGTTTTTATCAGTAAATTGGCAAAAAAAGGCATGGAGGTGCCAAGCACGAATAAGCCAACGGCGATGCCCAGAGGCATGGCCACAATGAAGATATTTATTTCCGGTACGGTGCGAGCCATGAGGGCAAAGAAAACATTGACAAAAATCAGAACAGCAATGGTTGGCCCTCCGATCTGAACAGCCAGGACGAACATATGGCCAGCCATGGTCATGATTTTTTCAACCATGCCTCCCTGGGGATGAAATTCACATGGTGGAATTAACCGGAAACTGCTCACGATTGCCTTAATGAAAAGGTGGTGAGCATTGACACATAAAAAGATCATGAGAGCTGAAAGGGTTTCGAACTGGGCAAAGAGAGAAACCTGTGATCCGCTGATTGGATCTAAAACATTGGCCACGGCAAATCCCATTTGATAGCCGACCAATTGCCCGGAGAGTTGGACTCCGGTAAACAGCAGGTTGGCCGCAAAGCCAAGAATAAGTCCGATAAGCAGTTCACTGAGAATGAGGGGGATGGCAAGAATAAAGCCAGGCGATGCGGTTCGCGGATTGAGCTGGATAACCGGGATGAGAATGACGGTGAGTATAAGAGCCAAACCAATCCGCAGTTGTTTCGGAATAAGTTTCTCTCCAAACAGAGGGGCCGTAAAGAGAATCCCGGTGATCCGAAAGAAAATAAAAAGAAAATGTAATAGTTGTAATTCAGTGATCCAGAGGGTGTCCATATCACGCTACATATGTTAGAGGTTAAGGTGTAAAGCGTCTCCCGGTTTTTCTACCTGATATAAACAGGAATGTTGGTAAATACCTTAATTCCGAAGTCTTTGAGTACATTGATCATCCAGGGACAAAATATGAGCAGGGCGAAGGCTACCGCCAATATTTTAGGAATGAAGGTCAAGGTCATCTCCTGGATTTGGGTGACAGCCTGAAATATGGCTACTATTAACCCACCAATCAGGCCCGAAATAAGCATAGGGGCTGAAATTAAGAGAGTGGTTTTCATTGTTTCATTAATACATTGGATGACGAGTTCTGTAGTCATGTTCATCTCTCCTTCTCTTTTCTCTCTTGTAAGTTTTCTATATAAAGCCCTTTACCAATGACCCCACCATGAGATTCCATCCATCGATTAAGACGAAGAAAATCAACTTGAAGGGCAGGGAGATCATAACCGGCGGCAGCATCATCATGCCCATGGAAAGGAGCACAGAGGAGACCACCATATCGACAATAAGAAAAGGAAGATAAATCAGGAAGCCGATCTGGAAGGCTGTCTTGAGCTCGCTGATAACAAAGGAAGGAATGAGGATGGAAGTGGGAATATCTTCGGGTTTTTTCGGCCTGTCCATTTTGGCTATCTTGACAAAAAGAGCCAGATCTTTTTCCCGCGTTTGATGGAACATAAATTCACGTATAGGTTGTAATGCCTTTTGCCACGCCTCGGCCTGTGACATCTTTTTGCTCAGGTAGGGCTGCAGGGCTTCGGCATTGATCTGTTTTATGATAGGTGACATAATGAAAAAAGTGAGAAATAAGGAAAGCCCGATGATAATCTGGTTCGTGGGGAGTTGATGTGTTCCCAGGGCCTGGCGGAAAAACGAGAGAACAACAACGATGCGAGTGAAGGAGGTCACCATAATCAAAATGGCCGGCGCCAGAGAAAGGATGGTTAGGAGGAAGAGTATTTGAAGGGCAGTACTTACGTTTTCAGGTTGATCAGAGTTATCAAGAGTGATATGAACCTTTGGGATAGCCGGTTGACTGATTCCCTGGGCTGCAATTGGTTTCGGCATGGCCGCTGGATAAAACAGAAGAAATCCTAAAAATCCGAAGATAAGCAAGAGCGTTTTCTCCTTTCTCATATCTTTTTGAGTCCCTTCAGCCGGTCTTCTAATTTACTGGCCATGGCGTTCATATTATTTTTGAGGTTATTTTCCTTCAACTTGAGAGAGTTCTCTGATAACTGACTGGCGAAATTTTCAGAGTTGAGAGGAATGCTTTTTTCTCTTTCTGAGGGATCTTTTTCTGAAAGACACATCTGACCGAGGAGAGCGATCTGCTGATTCGTAAGGCCAAGAAGAATAGCCTGATTTTCCACTCGGACCAGGACGAGGGATTTCTTAGCCCCCAGATGGCAGGTATCGATTATGTGAATGAGTTTGCCCCCGAAGAGATTCCCCTTGAGGCAGTATTTCTTCAAAAGGTAAGAGATGGCCAGGATAACAGTGAGAACCATGAGCAGGGAAAGGCCTGCCTTCAGCAGATGAGTGAATAAGGTATTGGCTTGATAAGGGTCGGGCTGAGGTTTCTCCAGGAATTCATCAGGCAGGAGATGTTCATCGATAGGAGGCTGAGGTACTTGATCTTCCTTGGGAAGGATTTGTGCATAATCTTTTGGCAGTCTCGAAAGCTCTCGTCGTGAACTTTTTGCCCAGACCAGGGGAGATGAGAAAAGAAAAAGAATGAAGAGAAGAAGGGAGAAAGCTTTTACCCTTCCTCGCTCTGATTTTCCAAAGTTTTTACGGTACATGTCGATAATAAAAGTAAAATGGTTCATCTTAGCTTTTCAATCCGTTCCATGATGCTGAGGATTTCAATAAGGCGGATGCCGTATTTTTCGTTAACGACAACGACTTCTCCCTTGGCAATAGGTTTCTGGTTGACCAGGACTTCCAGGGAACTGCCGGCAGGGTTGTTAAGCTCGATGATGGAGCCCTGTCCTAATTTGAGGATATCTGCAATCCGCATTTTCGTACGGCCCAGTTCGACGGATATCTCCAGGGGGATATCCATAATAAAGCTGAGGTTACGGGGAACATGAGAGCTATCCGGGTCTGAACTCTTCTCCTCCAGGGGGAGATCACTGCCAGGGATAGGTGATGCCTGTCCTTCCACCTGAAGAGGATCGGGTGGAGATGAATTTCCCGGCTGCGCTTTCTGTTCACCTTGCTCATTTACCTGGCTATGGCCAGGGGATATTCTTTCTGTCATCTTCTGCCTCTCCTTCACCGGAGAAAAAGGGTTTAGAAGTAACGTTTAAGGCGTTATTGCCTTTATAATGACCAGGGTATCCTTTAAATTTGGGAATCGTTTCCACGTAAGCTATCAATTCATCACCAATAAATTTGTCCAGAATAATGATATCCCCAACGTTTATTTTCAAGAGATCACGAATTGTTAATCGCTTTCTGCCAATCTCTACGGCGATATTGGCTTCGGTCTGCTGGATATATTCGTTTAACTGGTTCAGCCAGGAGTAGTTGATTTTCTGCTCGTCATGACTTACGGTACTGGTCAGTTTCTGCTTGATAGGCTCAAGCGAGGTGTATGGCAAGGCCAGGGTAAGGACGCCGGAAGATTCCTCAATCTTTGTGGAAAAGTAGGTAACCACAAACATTTCATCCTGCGAAACACTGGTAATATACCGTGAGTCAAATTCAACATCTCCCGGAAATATTTTGACAGGGATAATAGTCTTCCAGACATCTTCCAGACATTCAATGGCCTCCCGGGTCATTTTGGCCATTAAATGCTGTTCAATAGATCCAAACTCTTCCTTTTTGGTCTCTCTCATGGCCTTTCCCTTCCCACCGCAGAGGTAATCAATAATAGCCATCGATAGATTGGTATCAAAGGCCAGAAATGGGGCACCTGGAAGAGGCTCTATTTGGATGAGATTTATCCAGGAGGGAATGGGAATCGATTTGGAAAGCTCGCTAAAACTCAGGTGATTATTGGAGATGATGTCCACCTCTACAACCTTTCTCAGCATCGTAGAAAGCGAGGCTCGAAACTTGCGGACAAACCGGTTATTGGCAATTTCCAAACCGACCATTCTTGACGGGAGCGTTTTTTTATCTGTTAAATCAAACTCGGCTACAATTTGATTGGTCGGGGGAATGGGTTGCCCTTCAAGGTCAACTTTTCCATCAAATACCGCTTCACTCAGAGCTTGAATTTCGTCCGATGATAAGATATCACTCATATCTGTGAACCTGTCTCCTTTGATCTTGTCCTATAAGGACCCGGCTTCATTGAATGACAAAGTCGGTGAAGTAGATTTTTTTCACTTCGCCGGTAGTCAGAGTATGATTGATCCGGTCGATGATTTCTGTGCGAAGACGCAGTTTACCGGCCACATCGGCTATATCATGATAGGATTTGCTGGAGAGCAGGATAAGGATACTATCCTGGATTTCAGGCATCTTTCCCCTGATCTCTTCTCCCAGTTTCTCTGTACTTAATTCCAGCTTTATGGAAAGTTTCAGATACCGCCTGCCGGAATCATCAAGGAGATTAACGATGAACGTGTCAAGATCAAAAATAGAACCTCGAGTTTTATTTTCTTCTTCAGATAGGGATAGGTGAGTTTGGGATTGATTGGGATTGCTGGTTGAGGCCAGAAACTTCGAATAAGCCAAAAAGCCTCCGCCTGTCAGGATGATCAGGACAAAGCTAAAAACAGTGAGTAATTTCAATGAAGAAAAACCATTCCCATGCTTACGGGTCATATTTCCCCCCCATCAATGTATGTAACAAGCAAGAATGTTAAGATTCAGTATCAAATTAAGAATATGAATTTCAGAATCAGAAGTCAGTGACTGAAGCGGAATCCTTAGTCAAAACCATAGGAGCATCTCTGCCGATCAGGATACATATGTTGACAGCCAAGCTGATTATATCGACCAATTTGTTGGCTTGATAATAAACACTTCCACATAATCCTCATCTTTCGTCTCTCTTCCTTCCTTCCTTAAATTTCCATAACCTGCCATACTGAACCTTTCCGGAGAGAGCCCGCCGCTGGTAATAAAAAAATCTAAAATAGCTGCCGCTCTCTTGCGGGAAAGATATCTTCCTTTCTGTTCACCGGCTTTCGATGGCCCGGAACTACTATAACCATTGATACGGATGGGATAGGGAAACTTTTTCAGCATATCCGTAATCTCATGTAACTGCTGAGCTATTTGAGGCGTTATAACCATTTTATCCTCTTGGAAAGCTATTTTCGCCGGGAAGAGAATCTGGGCAAATTTTGTTGTGGAGTATATTTCAAAAGAATGAATGCTTTCAGAAATGGGAACGTCAACGCTTTCAGATTTGGACAAAAGAGCTCGAATCACTGCATCTTCAAGGAGAGAGTAGCCTTCGGCGGTGATATGGGGATGGATAAGTAATTTAGGCTTGCCAATACTGGTAAATCTGCCTTTGCCCAAGGTTCCTAAAGCCCCCCTCAGCGAGCCCAGATAGGTTTTAAGCTGTAAATTATTCATGGATGACATCGAAAAGAGCAACACAAAGAAAGTGAGCATGTTCGTCAATAAATCAGAGAAGCTGTACATCCAGACATGTGGATTGACTAGTGAATCTTCCTTTTTTTTTCTCATTTTTCCCTTTATTTTACTCGTTCAGCAGGTTTCTCATTTTAAAGAAAAAACCATGAATGTTGACCTCTTTTGAGGTTGAAGCCATCTCTTCTTCTCTTCGTTCCGCTTGCATCAAATGGATCTCGACTCTCCTATTGATGGATCGGTGGTCAGGCGTATCATTAGGGAAGAGGGGATCATGCTCACCATAGCCGGCTGCTTCAAGCCGGGTGAGGGGAACGCCTTTCTTTAAAAAGAACTGGAGGATATTCATGGCCCTGTCTGCTGAGAGCTCCCAATTAGATCCGTACTGTTTCGAGGATATAGGGATACTATCTGTATGCCCTTTGATGAGAACGTTGCATGATGATTGAAGAATGACCTCACCAATTTTCTCCAATAAACTGAGATTTTCATCCTTGAGCTGGGCACTTGCGGGAGCGAAGAAAGCCTGATCTGAAAGTTTGATGGTTAATCCCTCATTGGACTTCTTCAAGGTGATAATCTTACACCACCTTCCGCCGGAGATCTGCCGGATCAGGTCATAAACTGCCTCCGGGCTGATCCCCTGGCTGGCCAGATCTTCCTGAGCATCGATAATGGGTGGGGCTTCAAAGAGAAGTTTATCTCCTCTATCAGGATGCAACCCGCCTGGCAGGATACCCAGACTGCCGACAAAGGAGCCAAGGGCTATCCGCACCTTACGATCGTCTCTCACCGACAGGGCATTCAAACAGACAAAGAAAGCTACCAATAACAGGCTCAGCCCGCACATAAGCACAATCGTGCCGTTTCCTTTTTCGGATAAAAGGTAATGATACGAGAAGCAGTTGTCTCGGTTTGCCTTCTGGTAAATTTTCATGGTGAGCGGCTTTGCTCTCATTTTCCTTGAAAAAAGGGTAGTTGTTTTTTTCCAGCGTGTGTGATTCTTGAGATAAATTTTTAAACAAGCAAGATCAATGCCAGGAGAAAACAAAAACAAGTAATAAAAATAAATTTTAAAATCAGTTACTTGTGTAGTGTAATAAGATCTTGTGTTATTTTGAAAAGGTCCCTGGCCCGGCGGAGAGCATTATATTAGTGCAAGAGGTCTAGAGAAGGGAAGAGTAGAGTTATTTAAAGTTTGATTCGCGCATTTTGGGTGGAAGAAAAGCATGAAGCTTTTGCTCTATGATGCGAGGATTAATACCGCTGGAAATTGAGATAATTCCTTCCAGGGCAATCTCCCGATACTGAACCTCGACCGAGCTTCTTTTCTTTAATTTCCCGCTGATAGGGAGAAAAACCATGTTGGCCATGACTGCACCATAAAAGGTAGTTAAGAGAGCCACAGCCATACCGGGGCCGATTTTGTTCGGATCATTTAAGTTTTGTAACATTTGTACCAGACCGATCAGAGTCCCAATAAGTCCCATAGCTGGAGCGAAGGTGGCCATGGTCGTAAAGATCTCGGCTCCATGGGAGTGGCGATCCTCTAAATAGGCAATGTCAGTAGTGAGAATACCCCTGATGGCTTCGGGTTCCATGCCATCGACCAGGGCCTGAACTCCCACTTGCATAAAGATATCTTCCAGGCTTTTGGCGGTATTCTGTAAGGTAAGCAGTCCCTCCTTTCTAGCCTGGGTAGCCATTTCAATGATTTTTTTGATCAGACCCTGAGGATCATGGTCTTTCTGGAGAAAGGCATTTTTGACTACTCCCATCACCCCGAGGATATCTTTGAGCGAGTAATTAATTAACGTGACTCCGATCGTTCCACCGACAGTAATCATTACCGAGGGGATATCAATAAAAGTGGCCACTCCTCCACCCAACAGGATAGCAATCAATACAAGGAGAAAGGCGGAAACAATCCCGGCTAAGGTAGCAATATCCATAAACTAGTTCCTGATGTTATTCAAGAGAATATCTTTTTCCATGATATATCTGGTAATATGCGTAGCTAATTCCGGGTTTATATTTTCCCAGAGCCTTCTGGCTTTCCTTTTGTCCATCCGCATGATAATTTCAATAACGGTCGACATATCAGTCTGGGCTAAGATAGTGATTATTGAACACGTTTGTTCGAGAGGAGTTCGCTCAAAAAGATACAGTAACTCTTTGATGCGCTTCTCTTCCTTTTCATCAAGTTCCTCAAGTTTTCCATGAATTTCCTGCTTTAATGATTTGAGGGTTTTGATCTGATCGGAAAGTTCTCCTCTGATTACGATGAGCTGCTGCTCCTTTTGTTCCAGAAGGAATTTTTTTTCTTCAATCTCTCTTTCCTTTTCGTCAAGTGCTGCCTGAAGCTCCCGAATTCGTTCCCAGGCGGATTCATTTTCTGTGTACAGAGATGACTCTTTCCTTAATTCTGGCTCATGATTTTCTTGAGCCCAGATCTGATGGTTTAGGCGAGAATTCTTCAAAGCAAATGAGTAGACAGCCAGGCATAGTACGATCAGACCCAAAAGGAGCTGTAAAACAGGAGGTCTTTCTTTAGAGATTTTTCTTTTCATGATAAACCCTTGAGTCATGAAGGATCATCTTTCCTCCCTGAATGCAGCTTTGTCTACAAGCCCTTTCGTCAATGGTTTTTTGCTCTTTTGAAGATTCCTCTTTTTTCCAGGCAGCAGCAGCTTTCTCTTTCAGCTTTTCTATGATTTTTTTCTCTTGGCTGGCCCGTACCAATGTTTGCCGCTTCTCTTCCATATCCGATTCAAGATCCTGTATCCTTTTTTTCTGTCTTTTTTCTTTTTCCCTGAGAGCCCTCAGAAAGTTTTGATGGAGTTCAACCTCTCTTGGATTGAGGTTTACCCTCTGCTTTTTAAAGAGTCTTTGGCTGAACTCGCTCGCTTGACTTTGAAGAGTAAAAAGCCTCTCCCTTTCCTTTGATAGTTGTTCTTTCATGGCTATGAACTCTTGCTGGATTACTTCTTCAAGGTTTTTCCGGTATTGAAGAACAGCTTGAAATCGGAATTTTTCCATCATGATCACAGGTTCGGAAATCAAAAATGTAAGGATATACTATTCTATTCATTTTATCGGATGAAGTGAAAAATTCGTCAAGAAGCAGTTGGTTTTTCTTCCACCTTATGAGATCATCATTGATGAGCAAAGAGATCCTGGAGTGATTTCAGGCTTGTGGAAAGGTCTATCTTCTCCCCTATTTCCTGTCTGAGAAAGGTGTTTATGGAATCAATCATATCTAAAGCATAATCAACTTTTGGATTATTTCCACTCTTATAGGCACCGATTTGTATTAAGTCTTCTACCCTCTGATACGTAGCTAAGGTCTCACGTAATCGGTGAGCATATTTTTGATGTTCAGGCGTGATTATATCTTTCATTACCCGGCTGAGGCTATGGAGAATATCAATGGCCGGGTAGTGGTTACGGACGGCCAGATCCCGGGATAGAACAATGTGGCCATCGAAGATAGCTCTGGTTGAGTCAGCTATTGGTTCATTCATGTCATCGCCTTCAACCAGCACCGTGTAAAGTCCCGTAATGCTGCCCCCACCGGTAAGTCCGCCTACCCGTTCAAGGAGAGAGGGAAGGGAGGAAAATACTGATGGAGTATAACTGCGAGTAGCCGGAGGCTCTCCGATAGCCAATCCTATTTCACGTTGGGCCATGGCAAAGCGGGTAAGTGAATCCATCATGAGTAAAACATGATGGCCCTGATCCCGAAAATACTCAGCCAGGGTAGTGGCTACGAAAGCGCCGCGCCTTCGGAGAAGAGGCGGCTCATCTGAAGTGACGGTAACGAGAACAGATTTCTTCAGCCCTTCCTTACCAAGATTTTTCTCTATAAATTCCTTAACTTCTCTCCCCCGCTCTCCAATCAGAGCGATTACGTTCATGTCAGCCTCGGTATTCCGGGCAATTTGACCCATGAGGATGCTCTTTCCCAGGCCACTGCCGGCAAATATCCCCATTTTCTGTCCCTTCCCTATAGTCAGGAGGCTGTTGATAGCGCGTATCCCGACATCAAGGGGTTGCCAGATCCTCTCTCTCTGGAGGGGTCGAAGGGCGCTGCTATAAAAGGGATATTCCTCTTCCAGAACAAGTTCTCCATTGTTGTCAATAGGTCTGCCGAGAGCATCAATAACACGGCCTAAAAGTTGGGGACCTACCTTAATGGTGTCTTCAAGGGTTACAGTGCGAATGGTACTTCCCTGCTTAATTCCATATACATCACCGAGAGGCATCATCAGAACACAATCATCCCGAAAGCCGATAACCTCGGCCTTAACCGGCGGCCGATCAGAACAATCGATTTCACAGATCCCCCCGATTGGTATTCCGGGACCGGAGCCTTCAATAATAATTCCGATAATTTTCCGTACCTTGCCACATAACTTGATAGGTGTTACTCTCTTCAGAGTAAGTTGATACTTACTCAAATTCATGTTGACCTCATTGAAGAGCTTCAAGATTTTTTTTCATTTCCTGAAATTGATCGTCAATACTGGCATCTACATATCCCAGATCTGTCTGTATCAGGCATCCTCCCCGGCCTAAGGATGGATCGCTTTCCAGGGTGATCCCTTTCAGGTTGAGGATAGATGGCGACATCTCCTCTTCCATGCTGTGGATAAGCTCCAGGTCTGCCTGATTCAGCTTAATAGCCACAATTTTATGCTGGCCGACAGATTTCAATCCTTCTCGAAGATTAGCCAGGATTACCTGCTGATTTTGCTGGATTTCAGTATGAATAATCTTTTGAGCCATCTGAATGCAAAGGTGAAGGACCTCACGCTCTTGTTCTTTTAAAATAGCTGATCGGGTATGTTCCAGTTGTTCGATGAGATGATGAAATGTTTCCGTAAGGGGCATCAGGCTGGTTTGGATCTTCTTGTGCCCTTCC
>JBLIRT010000113.1:0-10570 GCA_049472445.1 bacterium | reverse complement strand
CCTGGCGCCTGCCGAAGGCGGCCATGACTTTATCATTGACCCATTCCAGGACAGGATTGAGGGGCCACAGATAATGGACGGCCGGCCAGGTCGTCTCGTCTTTCCGGCTGCGCTTCATTTCCTCCTGCATGGTGTCCTGCCTGGCTGAAAGGATGAATCCTCCGTCATCCGGCCAAAGCTCTCCGGGTAGATACCGGAAGCGGTGTTTGAGATCTTCCGGTGCGGTCAGTTCTATGCGCCGGTCATGAAGATCAAACTCCACCTGTAAGGGCTCGGTCTGGCGAAAATGCTGGAGAGCAGCATGAAGGTAAGTAAAATCATCATGAAACAGGGAAGGGACGGCTTTGATGGCCGTATCGGCCTTCTCGCCTGCGGGCGGCGTATCCTGGCCCATCAGGAGGGCCAGAGGATCAAAATCATCGTCATCTTTTTCAGATGGGGGAGAGCCATTCCCGGCTCCCTTGATCCCGAATCGCTCCTTTAACTGTCGTTGCTTTTCCTTGAGGGTGGATGAAAATTCCTCAGGGCTCAGACCCTGTTCGATAGCCTGGGCGGTAATCTTTTCCTCCTCTTCGATGTCATAGACACCCATAAGGGCTGAAGGGTCACCGATGTTTTTTACTGCCTGCTCATCCTTCCGGATAAGCAGCTCAAGAATGCGGGTGTCGCCTCTTATTTTTGCATTCCGGCTCTCGGTAACCAGGTAGAGGATTTGTGGCGTACGTTCCTGACCATAGCGGTCAATGCGGCCGTTTCGCTGCTGGAAAACCATTAAGGACCAGGGGATATCAAAGTGGATCATCCGATGGGAAAGATAATGAAGATTAATCCCCTCCGAGGCCACATCAGAGGCAATGAGAAGGCGCACGGGGGCTTCCTCCCGGCCGAATTCCTCAACGACCTGCTGTTGGTCAACATCGGACATGCTGCCGTAAAGAATGGCCACCTGTTCATCCTTCAAGCCAAGATCAGAGAGGAGGTGATTTCTGAGAAAGGTCAGGGTTTCAATGCGCTCGGTAAAGATAATGAGCCGGTCACGGGGATCATTCCCTGCCCAGCCAAGGCCGTGCTCCGGGTCCCGGATGACTTTCAGAAGCTTCCGGTACTTGCTGAAATGCTCCGGCAGGATGTCCTTGACCTGTTGGGCCAGTTCCTCCAGCAGCCGGATGTCATTCTCGAAGACCGGATCTTCTGCTTTCTTCAATTTTTTGATTCGATTGTGAATAGTTGAAAAGCAGGCCAGAGGACTTGAAAAAAGGGCTTTTTCAAGGGTGGTCTTGAAAAGCTCGCCTGCGCCTTTTCGCTGGTCGAGTCGCGTGAAGGCCATATCTACAAAGGTAGTGTAGGCCCGCTCTTCCATGGGTGAGGCTGAGCTGTGGGCCAGGCTGATCTTCCGTTCCTTGAAGGCCAGGCCAACCTGATCCTGGATGTCTTTTTTAAAGCGCCGGATAAAAAGGCCCTTGATGTCTTCCGGGCCATAATCGTCCGGATTGGCAATAGCGGTAGGGTCCAGCATGTTCATGAGGCTGGCAAAGCTTCGAGCCTTGCCGTCGTGGGGCGTAGCTGAGAGCATGATGAGGGTGTCCGAGCGGCGTGCCAGCAGTTGGGCCAGCCTGGAACGAAGAGAGGAGCCGCTTCCCCGCTGGGCAACGTTCTGGGCCTCGTCAATGACGATGATATCCCAAGAGGCATTCTCCACATAGTTCCGGTATTCGGTATCCTGCTTGAGGGTATCAATGGAGATAATGGCCTTATCGTAATAGTAAAAGGGATTCTGATTCGTCGGGATGCGGGAGCGGATACGTTGAATGCCCACCGAGTCAAGGCGGGTGAGGGGGATGGTAAAGCGGCACCACAGTTCCTTCTGGAACTGGGTCAGCATGCTCTTGATGGCCACCACCAGGATGCGTTTGCCACGGCCGCGCCGAATCAGTTCACTGAGCAGGATACCCGCCTCGACTGTTTTGCCCAGGCCCACGGCATCGGCGATCAGAATGCGCTGCCGGGGCTGCTTGAGGGCCTGAATGGCCGGATCTAACTGGTAGGGCACATAATCCATGGCCCCCTTGTGGCCGATGTAGAGGTTTTCATCAGTCGGCGGCGTCTGCCGGAGCAGGCTCTCCATATAGAGGAATGAGGCCTGGTAAGAGCTTGAGGTATCGTGCACCAGCTCGGTTTTTACAGGATCGAGCACCTCAATGGATTTTTCAAGCTCGGTGAGAAAGACGGCCTCTTTGTCCCTGACCAGCTCGGAGATCCCTGTTACCTGCAGGGATTGTCCGCCGGTAGAGGTGCGATCGACCCGCCGCACCAGCCACTCGGCATCTCGCACCAGCACCCTGGCCCCGGGAGCGAAAATATGAGACTGTGGGATCATCTGACCTGCTCCAATGTGCCCTTTATGGGTCTTATCCTAGTAATTCACCAAATTATATCATATTTCATGGCTTCCGGCACAGGGCAATCGCATCAAAAGTGAATGGCACCTCGTTAAGCTCAGAATGTAAGCGGCTCTTATTAATTTAAGTAATTAAAAAACAAATGCTTATGTCTATTACCCGGTTTCTGCCTCACAGTTCCGAATTATTCCAACATTTCAAAAGGAGAGGCTCATTTTGAGTTCCTGTTTCCGGCAGAATACCTGAAATGGTTCATTTTGAGTCTATTTTGAAGGAAAAGTGGTCGCTGAAGAGGCATATTGAGCGAAAGCGATCACCCCCTCCCTGGAAGACGGGGAACATCTGTTTCCCTTGGGGACTCTTTTCAATCCAGATGGCTGGTTATCAGTATGTTTTCTCTTCATTGGCTCTCACCTCGGGTGATGTCAGGCAAGGCAAAGGGGCGAGAAGAGGGCTTCATGATTTATTTAGGGAGAAAAGTTCCCTAAAAGCCGAAAAACATATCACCAGAAGAGAGCAGGAGAAATATGGATCGGGACCTGATATTGATTCCACATAATGACTATGGTATTATATATAATTAAAACCAAATTTTATCGGCCAAGGAACAGGATGATAATGTATATGATTGGGATGTGGTGACTGGCATGAAGGGGGAAAAAGTTCCCACGAAAAAAGAACTGGAAAAGGATCTCAACGAATTCTTACAGAAAAAATATGGCGGGAGAGTTCTTGGGGTGCCAGTTTTTCCGGAGGACCCGGAACATGACGAAACCAGGCCTTCAGAGCCCGTCGGCTCTCAATCCCCAAAAAAAATCAACTTTGATCTCCGCCCACAGGATTTAAAGGAATTTCTTGACCAATTTGTAATCAAGCAGGAAGCGGCCAAGGAGATTCTTTCCACAAAGATCTGTACTCACTACCACCGCATTAAATTACTTCAAGATCCCGCCCGGGGTCATAGATATCAAGATGTTGGAAATATAAAAAATAATATAATCTTATTAGGTTCTACCGGTGTAGGTAAAACCTATTTGATAAAGCTTATAGCCAATAAGGTTGGAGTCCCTTTTGTTAAAGGAGATGCAACGAAATTTAGTGAGACGGGATATGTAGGCGGTGATGTAGAGGATCTCGTCCGCAATCTGGTTCATGAGGCAAACGGAGACATTCAGTGGGCTCAATATGGAATTATCTATATTGATGAAATTGATAAAATTGCCTCTCATGGCACCCATTATGGGCTTGATGTTTCCAGGACCGGTGTGCAGCGTACTTTATTGAAGCCTATGGAAGAGACGGAGGTCAGTTTAAAAGTTCCCCATGATCCATTGTCTCAATTGCAAGCTCTCGAACATTACCGGAAAACAGGGAAAGCGGAGCCTCAAACCATTAACACGAAACATATTCTTTTTATTGTCAGTGGTGCCTTCAATGGACTTGAGGAAATTATCCAGAAGCGTCTGCACAAGCAACAGATAGGCTTTGGAGCTCATCTTCCCCCAAGGGGCGAACGGATACAATTTTTAAAACAAGCCAAGGCCGAAGACTTTATGGAGTATGGATTTGAATCAGAATTTATCGGCCGGCTTCCTATCATGACTGTTTTAGAGGATCTGGAAGCGGAGGATTTATATCAGATTCTCAAAAACAAGAATTGTCCCATTATTCTCAGCAAAAAATTGGACTTTAAAGCTTACGGCATTGATATTCAGTTTGATGATTCAGCTTTACGGGAGATGGCCGTACAGGCTTATCAGGAAAAAACCGGGGCCAGAGGGCTGGTAAGTGTGATTGAAAGAACGCTCATCAAATTCGAGCAATTATTGCCGTCAACCAGCATCGACCGCTTTGTAGTCACCCTTGATTTAGTAAAAAATCCTGAAGGGGAGTTGCATAAATTAGTTCAGGACCCTTATAACATGGATATGCTGGAGCGATATGAACATCTCCTGTCAGAAGAAAAAAAGGTCATCCAGCAATCCATATATAAGCGGAGAGCCGAATTGCAGGCAATTTACCATGAACTCCTGGATGATGAGACAATTCGTATCATTGTTGATGCGATTATAGCCCGGGGATTTACGGTTGATCGGGTTATAGAAAAAATCATTGAGATCCATAACATTCTGAGAAATTATGAAAGAGAATTTCTTCTCAAGTGGGGAATTGAAATTAACCTTGATTCGAGTGCTGTTAATTACATTACCTCTGAGATTCTCAGAAAGGAAACGCCTCCCAAATCTTTTTGTGATCAGATCTTTCGAAACTATGAACATGCCCTTCGATTGATTGAAGAGAAAACAGGCAAGAGACGGTTTATCATTGATAAAGAGGCCATCCTGGATAGTGAAAAATTTTTGAATGAATTGATTCAAAAATCTTTTCGTCACGACTCATAGATGAGGAAGTGTGAGAGACTGCTTTTCACAGAGGTGTCAGGTGTCAGCATTGAGAAGGATAATATCTGAAACCTGAACACTGAAACCTCAAGTAGTATGAAATCATCTCATATAAATAAATCATAACGTCTTTGATTCATGTGGTGAGGAGAGGTGCCAACCAGAATGATTGACTATTACCAGGTATTGGGTGTATCAAGGAACGCTTCCCAGGAGGATATCAAAAGAGCTTACCGGAAACTGGCTTTACAGTATCATCCCGATAAAAATAAGGGCCATAAGGCTGCTGAGGAAAAGTTTAAAAAAATCAACGAAGCTTATGCTGTTCTGGGAGACAAGGAGAAGCGACAGCAATATGACCGGTTCGGTTCAACAGGTTTTCATCAGCGTTTCTCTCAGGAAGATATCTTCAGAAACTTTGACCTGGGTGATATCTTCAAAGATTTTGGTTTCGGGACAGAAGATATTATGAGCCAGATCTTTGGCAGGTCCGGACGTCAAAAGAATCCTTTTCATGAAGTATTCACCGGCCGTTTTAACCCACGGGGCAGACAGGCTGGTCCCGCTGGTTTTGATGATATATTCAGTCAGAACGATGCTCCTCATCGGACGTGCGCCTCAGCCTCAAAAGCGAAAAGTCCGGATCATGAAATAACCATTACCCTGGAGGAGGCAGTCAGGGGCGTTGAGAAGCAGATCTCAATCCAAAATGGGATGCAGGTACGGCGGGTGGCTGTTAAGATTCCGCCTGGAATAGGTGACGGGCAAAGGATTCGGCTACCCGGGCAGAATATGTCTGCCAATTCTCACGGTGATTTGTATCTCAAGGTAAGACTGGCACCACATTCAGTCTTTAGCCGCAAGGGGAGGGACCTTTTCATTGAGAAGGAAATCACCTTTTCACAGGCTGCCCTGGGATCAACTATCCTGGTGCCAACCCTTTTACAGGGAGAAAAACCCTTGAAGGTGCCGGCCGGGCTCCAGAGTCATACTCACTTAAGGCTTAAAGGATATGGGCTGCCTGGCCTCAAGGGCGGTTCACCTGGGGCACTTTTGGTGAAAGTGGTTGTCAAAACACCTAAATCCCTGAACGACGATCAAAAACATCTGTTTGAAGAGCTTAAAAAACAGGGTTTATAGGTATGGCGGCTATTCTTCAGCCAGAAACTGCGGAATGTTCTTCCGGTATTCCTGCCACAAAAATCTGGTTATCCGGCCGACTTCCCCGTGATTTATAGCTTTTTGATCTACCGAGGTTACAGGCATCACCTCAAAGGTGGTATTGGTGATAAAAGCTTCCTCTGCAGCCAGGAGATCTTCCGGCAGAAAATACCCTTCACTGACTGGAATTCCCGCCTGACAGGCTAGGGTGATGATTGCCTCCCTCGTCACTCCGGCCAGAAGACCGCATCCTGGAGCCGGGGTTTTCAGGATTCCATCCCGAACCCAAAAAATATTGCTCACACTCCCCTCACATACCCATCCTTCCAGATTCAGCATAAAGGCTTCGCGCGCCCCTATTCTGAGGGCCTCATGCATGGCCAGGATATTGTTTAAGAAGTTAAGAGATTTTATGGAGGGATCGGTTGTTTGAGGAGCATTGCGGCGGATATGAACCAGACTGGCCCGTATGCCGGACTGGTATAGTTCTTCCGGATGCCCGGAGAATGGCCTGGCCATAACGATGAGAGTGGGGACAGGGCAAAGGTCCGGATTAAGCCCGATTTCCCCTTCTCCCCGGGTAAGAGAGATTCGCAGGTAAGCATTTTTCAGTTGGTTTTGTTTTAGAGTTTCATAGAGAATCCCCCGGATCTGAGAGAAGGATACATCCAGCTTGAGAGAGATGCCTGAAGCAGAGGAGAAAAGGCGATTCAGATGGCGAGCCAGGAAGAGAATTTTCCCATCATAAGCTCTTAAGGTCTCAAAAATACCGTCCCCATAAAGAAGACCATGATCAAAAACAGAAACCATGGCCTTCGATTTGGGGTAAAAGTTACCGTTTACATAGATACATGGCTCTTTCAAGATTCTTGACACCCGGATGAGGAAAAGTTATAATTCTGCCTTATTTTATTATAGGTTAATTGATTTTTTAAACATACTATTCTGCCCACAAGGAGTGAATAGATGCCTGAATGCCATCAAAAGAAAAATACTATGAACTGTAATTGCACTTATGAGCCATGCCCGAGAAAGGGAATCTGTTGTGAATGTATTGCCTACCACCGGCAATTGCATCAATTACCTGCCTGCTATTTTACCTCTGAAGAAGAGAAGACGTACGATCGAAGTATTAAAAACTTTATTCTCCATTATCAAAAGTAAAGATTTTTCAGGCCGTCCATATCAACGCGGGTCTTTCAGCATGGCTTCAACATTGGGAAACAGAGATAAATCAGTGTGAGGGAGAAAGAGGGCGGAGACATATTCATCCATAAAAACTGATGAGGTACTCAACTCAAAGTAAGTAGTTGAGCGGGCAACATGTTCCGCCTCCCGCCACAGTTGCTGAGACAGCAAGGCTAAGTGCCCGCCCGTTATAGCACTATTGCCCAGGTAACGGAAATTCTCATAGGGAAGATCAGGTAAGAGTCCGATAATAAGGGCATTTTTTATATTTAAGTAGCGACCAAATCCTCCGGCGATCAGAAACTTTTCAATATCCTTAACCTGGAGGCCCATCTCCTTCAGCAGGGTGGTACAACCGGCGTACACCGCCCCTTTGGCTCTCAATATATTGTCAATATCTATCTCAGTGATGATGAGGTCATGGTGAGTCCCTGAATCCTTAGCCCAGGATAATACGTATTCCCGCCCGTAATCATTCTTCCGGATTCGGGGATTCCTTGCCTTATCCCTGATTTTCCCATTCCGATCCAGTAAGCCCGCTAAAAACATTTCAGCTATCGTATCGATGATTCCTGAACCGCAGATACCTAAAGGAGCTGTATGGCCGATAACTGAGAGCTGGGGCTCCAAGGTATGGCGATCAATAATGACACCCTCAACAGCTCCGGTAGTAGCCCGCATACCATGGAGGATCTCTCCCCCTTCAAAAGCCGGACCGGCTGAACAGGATGCGGCCACCAACCACTCGGCATTTCCCAGGACAATCTCTCCATTGGTTCCAATATCAATAAACAAGGTGAGAGGACTTTCCTTATGCATACCCGTGGCTATGATGCCGGCCGTGATATCTCCCCCTACATAGCTGGCAATGGCAGGAAGACAGTAGAGGTAAGCGTGGTTGTTTATCTGAATCCCTAATTCGACCGCCTTGACCGGAGGGACATAAGAAACCGTAGGAATGTATGGCTCCTCCCGGATATAACGAGGGTTGAGGCCAAGGAGGAGGTGAATCATGGTGGTATTTCCAGCGGCCATAATGCAGTTGATATATTCTGCTGACAGGCCGGCCTTTTGTAAGATCCGTTCCAGTAGTTGATTGATGGTCCCGGTGATTAATTGTTGTAATTTCTCAAGACCGTCTGAACTGCGGGCATAGACAATGCGGGTAATAACATCTTCACCACATGCTGTTTGGGCATTATAACTGGAGGCAGACTCAATGATCTCTCCGGTCAAAAGGTCAATGAGATATATGACAACCGACGTAGTTCCGACATCGATAGCAATTCCCAGGTGATGATGAGTCTGATCTCCAGGCTGAACATCAAGGATTTCTACTCCATCCGGCAACTCGATTAAGGTGGCGGTAAGATGCCATGATCCCTCTCGTAAAACACCTGATAATTTCCTTAATACTGATAAGGAGCAGTGCAGCCTGTCCCCGGGAAATCCTTGAGAGACCAGATTCCCGCGCAGCCGTTCGATATCGCTGCGGGGGTCCTCTAAACTGGGAGGAGGCACCCGTACCTGCACGCGCCGGGTTCGTGTTTTAATTTCCCACTTCCCCAGGACCAGCTTATCTTGAACTATCGATTTTTCCTCTACCAGAATCTTGGCCTCGGCCGCAGACATACGGGATTCAGCGGGAATTTCAATTTCCATATCCCCCTCTACCAGAGTAAGACAAGCCAGACAATACCCCTGGGCAATCTCTTCCTGCCGTAAATATGGAGATGCGGATGGGTGATAATTGCCTTTCCTGACCATAACGCGGCATTTTCCACACGTACCCTGTCCACCACAGGGGGAAGGGATCTGAATGCCGGCCTCTTTCAGTATATGCAGCAGTAGTGCCCCTTCCGGTGAAACAATTTTTTTATCCCCCGGCTGGATGGTAATGGTAAACTGTTTCATTTTGAAAAACCCACCTATCTATAGCCTCAGGCAGCCAGAGCCCGGGTCGCAACCAGGACTCCACTCGTCTTCTCTGGGACCTCTTGAAAATCGTTGAAAACTATATTACCATAAGCATGCTTGTATGAGGAGAATGTATGACGGACTTCTTAAAGATATCAGGAGAATTCCAATTAATCAAGTATATTCAAAGGAAAGTGCCACCCCTCCAGGATAAACGGGTTATTCTTGGCATTGGGGATGATAGTGCGGTACTTCAAGAGGCAGAGGGGAAATACCTGCTGGTAACGACTGATATGCTGGTTGAGAACGTTCATTTCAACTGTCTCTATTCATCTTTCCGGCAGATAGGCAAAAAGGCTCTCCTGGTCAATATAAGCGATATTGCAGCCATGGGAGGAGAGCCGAAGTTTGCTTTGGTCTCATTGGCTCTCTCTCCTCATCTTTTACGGAAAGATTTTCATGAACTCATTCAGGGAATGGTTGAGATAGCCGGGGCCTATTCCATTCTGATTCTGGGCGGAGATACGAACGCCAGTTACCCTTCTCAAAACCCTCCTTCGGACCTGAAGGACTTAAAAAATCCGCCGGCCGGGCTCATCATCAATATAACCCTTTTGGGTGAAGTCAGTCCTGAACACCTGGTAACTCGCCGGGGGGCTCAGAAGGGCGATTTCATTCTTTTAACCGGACAGGTTGGAGGTTCAGCGGCCGGACTTGATCTGCTACACGCCCTGAAAAATCCGGCCCTTGGGGACAGCAGGCTTAATCCTGAGGAACTGGGAGGGGAAGGGAATATTCAGCGGCACCGGGTTCCCATGGTTCGCCTTGCCGAATCCCGGATTATCAGTCAGAACCTCCTGGCCACAGCCATGATTGATGTGAGCGATGGCCTGGCTGGAGATTTGCGGCATCTCTGCCAGCAGGCAGGGGCAGGCGCCATGCTTTGGATCGATCAGCTTCCTGTTTCGGAGGAGACCAAAAAGATTGCTCAGGCCTTTCATAAACCGTACCTCTCCTATGCTCTTTCAGGAGGTGAAGATTATGAGCTGCTCTTTACCTGTCACCCTGACCGGGCCAGGGAAGCCAGGCAATTGATTGAGCAGGGAACCGGCACGCAAGTCAGCATTATTGGCAGAATCACCGACAAGTATGAGGGTATCCGGCTCATAGACTCACATGGACACACTGTTCCTGCGCCGGAATCCGGCTTCGATCATTTTCAGCCCGGCCCGGAGGGGAATTTTGGATGATGACTACCGGGGTAGAAGAACAGATAGAGAAAGCCGCATTATTTATCCGAAAGCAGACCGCCATAAATCCAGGGATCGGCCTGGTGCTGGGAACAGGTATGGGAAAGCTGGCGGGCCACGTGGAAGAGGCCTCTCTGATACCGTACCGTCACATTCCCGGCTTCCCTCCTCCGATCTGTTTCTGCTCAACGACGCGCCGCCGCAGGGCGGAACCAAGGTCGTGGTGGCGCCAGGTACAGGGTTGGGCGAGGCT
>JBLIRT010000112.1:0-10670 GCA_049472445.1 bacterium | reverse complement strand
AGGAGTACATCGAGTGAGACCCTGGTATTCCGGGTCATATCAATCACCCTGTCTTCCGCCTTCAGGGCTTTCCTCTGAGAGATCATAACCCCGAAGACCATCAGCAGCGTCATGCCGAGAATGGCCAGAGCTATGATCATCTCAACGAAGCTATAGCCATTCCCTTTCGGATCATGGTCATGTATCGGATAGCCAGCCATATCATTATCCTTTTTCGTTAAGAAATTATGTTCACGATGAGAGTGGGAAAGGATACACTTTTGGTCAGCCCAAGGTTCTTCCAGCTCACAGTCACCAGAACCAGTTTCGTATTGGGAATCGTCCCATTGCTTACTCTCACCGTACGGGTAAAGACCCCGCCTGAGTTTCCCTGCTCATCAATGTTAGGCTCATAACTGTTGAGTAAGGCATGATAACCGAGGGATTTTAACTCTTCCACCTTCGACTGGCAAAGATTACAGGCCAGCGTGGTTTTCCGGGATACACCCGCGTTTCTGGCTACATTTATGATCGTGCTGGCTGTGCCCAGGGCTATGATCATGAAAATGGCCAGGGCGAACATAAGCTCCAGCAGGGTAAATCCATCCCGGAAACCAAAAGACCGACAGCCGGAAGAACCTCCTTCCGATACGGATTTTCCCGATAATCTCATCCTCATGGATAATATCCTCCTTACAGTTATGATAATTTTCTGACCTTTCTCTAACTTCCCTTTTCCTAAAGTCAGAGGTTGGCTCTGCCGAAGATTCATATGTAGGATAAAAATGAAAAACAAGTACCGCTGTCCATTTTTTGAAAATGGCCCGGCGCTTTACGAATGGCACCAAAGCATAAACCATACCTTTTTCAAGGATACGGTGCAGGGATTTTCGATCATGGCTGTAAGACCTTGTCTATTGAGAGAGTAAGACCCTGGTGAAGGAACTGGCCTGGAAAAGAGGGGAAGGGGAGTATTCTGACGGCCATGGAAATCTTCTTTCAGAATTGTATTTAATTACAAAATCGTATCTACCATGATTACCATCCTGTAATTTTATAAGGGAAGGAGGGCGGCCTTGATGAGGTTTTTTCGTTTTTCTTTGTGTCTTGGAGATGATACTGTTTTTGGATTATTATCTACCGTGACTATTATATAAGGGAGGGAATAATCAGCTCACGGTTGAAACGGCTCAAACGGGTCTACCATAATGGTCCGATCTTTGCATTCCAAAGATGTGCAGGATCAGGGTAAGGTGATGTAAATTTGGCCAAAACCTCTTAATCAAAGGGAATATAGAAACGTTATGAAGTCAATGAATCAGTGCCTGATACAATCTCATTTCGTACCTTACGGAGCAGGCAACTCCTGCGGGTTCACTTTAATTGAGCTGGCCGTCATTCTCACCATCTTCGGCATCCTTTCGGCCCTGGGCGTGCCCAGCATCCTGGAAATAATGCCCCGGATTCGCCTGAACAACGCGGCTCAGAGGATCGTATCCGATATCCAGTTTGCCCGGATGCGTTCCATTGCCACAGGCAAGGAATATCGGCTCAATTTCGATGTTTCCACGGAGAGCTATCAGATCGAAGAGGGTAATCGTTCCAGCGGATCAACCTGGCCGGGTGCGGCCGTGGATCTGGTGAGAGATTTTAACGACAGTTCCAACCTCTATCACCATAAAGGCATAGATATCTACAGCGTAAGTCAGAACCCGGTTTTCAATCCCAAGGGCTTCTCCTTAACGAATTCAAACATCACCATCAAACTTCAAGACAACAAAGGGAATAAAAAGCAGGTTACCCTTAATATCGCCGGAAAGGCGGACATCTCCGAGGGATGGTGAAAAATCTGGCTCACATTCTTAAGGCACTATCTAACCCGCAAAGCAAAGCCCGGACCCATCAGCATAGCTGATGGTTCAGGTATTACAATAAATGCTTACGGCCGGAGATCAGATCCGGCATGGATCATCTAATTTGAGAGGCTTTTCAACGATAAGTGCTTCACCGTATCGAACATTGATCAGGGAGCCGAAGTAGCGGCACTTTGATTCAACATGAAAAGCATAATCTGAAATGCCTATGGTACGCTGGAGGCCATCATCAGCCTGCCCAACGGCCAGTTGAGACCGGTGGGCATGAAGAGCCTTCATCTTCTGAGAAAATTCGTCGGTAATATCCACGATAAAGGTCGGTGTAACCGGATGGTGAAAGGGATAGTAATAGATTCTCACCGGGTAGTGGGGCGGATAGCCCAGATCTAATTTGGCCAGTCGTACCTGGAAAAAGGCCTGCTGGACAAGCTCACCGGTGACTGCATGGTCCGGATGCCAGTCTATCCGGTAAGGCGCAAGGAGAATTGAAGGGCGGAGCTTGCGGGTGACTCTGGTTACCGCCAGAATATTCTCCCGAGTAAGGAGGAGCTGTGTATCCCCCAGGTCCAGGTTCTCGCGAATATCCACCTGAAGAATATGGGAGGCCTCGGCTGCTTCCTGAGCTCTTATCTTGGGTGTTCCCCTGGTTCCCATCTCGCCGCGGGTCAGGTCTACAATACCGGTCCGATACCCTTTTTTCTTCATCCTGATCAGCAGCCCGCCGACACCCATTTCGACATCATCCGGATGCGCACCGAAAGCAAGAATATCAACAGAACTGCCGGAATCCGGCTTCATGGAGTTTTTAGCCATCTTTTTCCTCCTCTTTTCGCTATCTTTCCCGGCCCATGACCAATCTTATGCTTCCTCTCTTTTTACTCTTTCCTGACCAGGATCAATCTCTCAACCCTTAAAGACTTCTATCAGAAGGTGGGAGCAATAATCTTCAACCGGCAG
The DNA here is from genome assembly GCA_049472445.1 of bacterium. Lineage (GTDB taxonomy): Bacteria > SZUA-182 > SZUA-182 > DTGQ01 > DTGQ01 > JBLIRT01. Next base: position 7,860 of record JBLIRT010000112.1, on the reverse strand, counting down.
ATGGTAGAGAGCCGTTAAGAATTCCAGGCCATAGCGGCTTAAGAGATACCATACATTTAATTTCCGCTCCTGAAGGCCAACACCTTGAAGTGAACCAGGCTTCAGGATCAGCCCGCAGGAGGGATTCTCCTGCACGGTTGCGCTCAGCCTGGGGTAAACGATGGGCATCTTGAGCCCGAAATATTCGTAGACTTCCTTTATCTGAACAAAGTAGCCCGTTTCGCCGGGACCGGCCAGATAAAGGAGCGTAGGGAATAAATACTCTGAAACGATAGGGCGCAGGTAGACATTAGGGCTCAAGCACTCCGGCCTGAGGTGGGCTGTCTCCCATACCTGCTCCGGGGAATATTTCTGATTCCGGGTATGAAAGGCCTGGCCATCCCACATGACCCGCTCCCTGCAGCCTTTCTCATAAAGGAAGAAGGGGCACCGGGAGGGATAGGTTACCAGCTGACGGCGGTAGCCGCGCTGCTCTAATCTTCGGCCGGCCGCATCGACCAATTCGGGTAAAGCCAGGGGATCAGGCAGGATTCTGTCCCAGAGAGGCACGATGAGCTGCTTTATCCCGGCCTGGACAGGATCGACTATGACCAGCCCGTAAGGCTTGAAAAGCGAGAGCATGAGGCGGGCGAACCATTCACCCAGAGTAAGGGAATGCTCAAGGGTAGCTTTGAGGATGGAGGCCATCTCCTCAAAATGGAGCAAGGGAGAGAGGATCTCCTTAACCTCCCGCATGAATGGCCCCAGGCGTTTTTCCGGCAGGGGAAGGAGACCGGCCGGTCGCTTGAAATGTCCCCGTTGGGGATGGAAAGACAGTTTTCTGTATTCATCACCAGAGGGGGAGGGCAGAAAAATAGAGGTGACTTCCTCAAGGTTGTGATCTTCTGAAGCAATCCAGAATACCGGCACACACGGGCGGCCATAGGTTTGCTCAAGGTTCCTGGCCTGCCGGAGGCAGGATATTGTTTTATATATGGTGTAAAGCGGCCCGGTCAGCAACCCCGGCTGCTGGCCGGTTAAAACTACCAGGGTTCGGGGATTGTCCAGGAGGGCAATATTTTTTAATGTTTCAGCCGGCGCCTGGAGATTTTGGTGGTAGGTGGTAAGACAGGCCATCAGACTCTGGCGGCCGGGGAAGGGCTGATGGGCCAGAGAGTTTATTTTTTCCTCAACCTGACGTGGCTCGAAGTGGAGGAACGATGAAAAGAGAGCTGGATTTCGGGCATAATCGCTGAGGCATAAACCCTCTCCAAGTATCTCGGAAAAGCTGATCTTTTTGGCTATCCAAAGATGCATGGGTTTTAAGGTTTCCTATCCTTTATCCGGGTCTGGCAGGATTTTGTTCTACCAGCATCGTACACGAAAATATGTTCCTTGTCTATGAGGAAGGTTATATGTCCTCTCCCCTCATCTTTCAGGATTCAGGTCAAAATGAGCCTACCGGCTCATTCCCGTTGTTTATGCCTAAATCAGCGGAGGCGCAAGGAGAAGAGGAGAGAGCCCGGTCAGCCCGAAGCCGGTCGGCAAGACCCCCAAACCAGGTAGTATAACCGCAGGTAACAGTGGAACCGAAATGATCGGGGTTTGGACTATGGTAGCCGGAGCCTCAACGGGTTCGGCTATAACGGGAACAATCAGGGAAAGGGTGAACTCGCCGATATCCGCCTTGGTATACAGGACATCATGTACTATATACTTCCCGCTTATTGATTCCGGACTCAGCAGGGTAAAGGTTAAGGTAAGGGTGTATTCGGTAGAATTGACCAGGTTTACAAAAGTGCCCGTCAGGATAAATTCAACTGCCTCAGGACCTAGAGCACCGGAAACATCAACCGGGACCGGAATAAGCTTGTTGAGGAGCATGATGCATGTTCCGGATAATCCGCCGGAAGCAGGGCTCTCAACTAAATCCAGGGTCATGGAGCCGCTTTGATTTTTTACTGAGCTGCTCCACTGTCCTTCCCATGATCCGGCCTGTTCAGCCGCTATAACCGGTGAGGCAAACGGACTGATTGCCGTCCGGGGCAAAAGCGGCAGGCTGCCACCTCCCAAACCGGCCAGGATGTTAAGGAGAGATAAAGTGGCGGGATTACCTGTTCCATAGAGGCTGCTTAGTCCAAAAAATCCAGATCCTCCCAAGCCGGGAAAGCCAAAACCGCTCAAGGCAAAGGATCCCGGTAATCCGAAAAAGTATCCCGGATGGAAGGGATATAATCTCACTGGGCCTGATACATCTGAACCCAAAAACTGGCCCCATCCGTACCAACCGAGGGCGGGGTATGATCCCAGCCTGGACGGTCCTGCCAGGCTCCGGTTATAGAGCCCGTACGGGTTATAGAAGGCCAGGGAGACAGCAGGTCTTCCCAGGATAGCGGGTGAAAGCCATACGCACAACCATAAGATGAAAGAGACCGGCCAGCGGAGCTGATCCGGATGGATCTGATTGTTCACTTCTCGTGAAGCCATGCGTTGAATCCCCCCCTTTTTGAGAAAGCCGGGACAGAACCAGGGGATTCATCTCATCAAAGGCATCCCCTTGGTTCCATCTCTGCGGAATTACATATCTTCAAATTACATGCCAATCCTGCCTGGACCATAGATCTCCGGAAATGAGTGGCACCATCCTGAAATTACCATCAACTCCTCTTGGTGCCGAAAACCTTTTTTCAGATCAGTGGCCTGGCCTCACCGCGTGGCAGGTTTCCGGATAGCTTTAAAGGCTCATACATCTTATGACCGCAGAGAGAATTTTATGCTGTTTCGTGGTCAAGAGGGCCTTGCAAGGCAGGAGATATTCGCCCGATCCATCCACAGGTTTCTTGACTTAAACTTTTCCTTTGTGATATCTTGGCGCGGTAATATGAATGCTGTGTCAATACGGTTTCGGAAACCGGTTCTGCATCCTGAAGAAGGCTTTCACCCATGGAAGCCGGGGGAGGGCAGGGCGGGACTCTTTGAAAGAACGATCATAAGCCGGTGCATGGAAGAGGATGGGCGGATATGAAAAATATCTTGAAGTACTACTTTCTTATAGTCGGATTTCTCACGACGGTATTTATGATACTGTTTGGCATTTTCATCTTTAAGTTAGTCGGCAGCATCGGCAAGATTTCTCCCCGTATCGTGGAACGGGAAAGAACGCTTCCTGACCAGCCCTACTATCTGGAATTGAGTCTGGCAGGCAACCTGCGGGATGAAGAGTTGTCAGACTTTGACCGGTTCTTTCAAATCCTGGAGGGTGAACAGGATTACAAGTTATACGATCTCATCCGTACTCTGGACATTGCCTCTCAGGATGATCGTATTCGGGGAATGGTCATCAAGAGGCTGGGAGTATCGGGCGGTTTGAACTCTATCGTTGAATTAGTTGAATCTATCAAACGGTTTCGGGATCACGGTAAAAAGGTCTATGTATTTCTCAATGAGGCTGACAACAAAAATTATCTCCTGGCTACCGCTGCCGATCAAATTTTTCTGCAAAGGGAGGGCAGCCTGTATGTGCCGGGTATCTCGGCTACCGTTCTCTACCTCAAGGACACCCTGGCCAAGGTGGGTATAGAAGCGGAATTTCTCCGTACAGGCCAATACAAAAGTGCGCCCGAGGTTTTCACCTCCAATGCCATGTCTGATGAAACCAGAGCCATGACTACCTCTTTCCTGGGAGATATCCAGGGGACGTTCATTACGATGATCGTACAAAACAGAAATCTCTCCTCTGAAGAGGTAATTCGCTTTCTCGATAAATCTCTGATTCATGCTAAAGAAGCACTGCAACTGAGGTTAGTGGATGAATTAGCTTATCGTGATGATTTTCTTGAAACTGTGGAAAAGGAATGTTTCCCTGGAATCGATGCGGTTGATTTTGACGACTATGCCAGACTTTCGCCGAAATCGATCAAGGGATTAAGGGTTAACAGGAGTAAAAAAATCGGCCTGATTACAGCCAGCGGTCCGATTCAAATGACTGCTCATGAATATCAATTCGAGGAACCGGTCATTTTACCGCATCGGATGATTGAAGCTCTCAAAGAGGTCGAGGAAAATCAAGGGATCAAGGCCCTGATTTTACGGGTGAATAGCCCCGGAGGATCAGCGATTGCATCGGATATTATCTGGAAAGCGGTCAGAGACCTGAATACCAAAAAACCTGTTTTTGTCTCTATGGGAAGTTTAGCGGCCTCAGGCGGCTATTATATCTCCATGGGAGCAGAGAAGATCTATGCCGGTAAAACCTCAATCACCGGCTCTATTGGTGTGTTCGGGGGGAAATTCATCATCAGGAATCTCCTGGATAAAATTGGAGCCCGACCGGAATTAATCACTTTCAGCGAAGGAGCAACCCTGTTTTCCTCAGAGCGGAATTTTACCCCGAAGCAGCGAAGCTATCTTCAGGACTACCTGAATGAAACATATCGCAGTTTTGTAACCAAAGCCTCATTGAGCAGAAATATGGATTATGAGGAAGTGGACAAGGTTGCTCAAGGCCGCATATGGACCGGGAAACAGGCTCAGGAAGTCAGACTGGTAGACGAGGTCGGCGGTTATTATGAGGCTATTCAATCTGCCAAGGAAAAGATTGGTTTGGAGAAAGATGTTCTCCCTACCATCGTGACTATTCGGGTCGGTGCTGATACCTTCATACAGAGATTACGAATCTTTTCAATGACCCTGAAGGAAAAGGTCTTCCCTTCACTCAGCCTCGAGTCCGCCCTTGGGAAAAAGGAGGCTTTTACGCACCTGGTCAGGAACCTGCTCATGAGAGAAAAAAGCCTTTACCTCATGCCTTACACCATCGAGATGAATGAATGAAAACCGGCCAGGCCGGCCCACGGGAAGACGAAAATTCCACTTCCCTTCACGTGAAAAGTCATCTCCAGGGTTTTATCTCCGGTAAAATTTCCGGCCGCTTCCACCGCGGGCAAAGCGTGGAGGTTGCTGCCGGACAACGGTCTTTTCCAGCATAAATACAGACCATAAGTCTTTATAGGCGCGCATTTTCATCTTCTCTTTATTCTGTAAAGCCAGGAGGTTAGCTTTTATATTTTCATCTTTCGGAAGTCTCTTTAAGCCCTTATTAAGAACCTGGATAGCCTCTTCTCTCTGGCTGAGACTGTTCAAACAATAGGCATAGAGAGACCAGATGATACTTTCCTTACCCGAGGTGCGGGTTGCGGCTTTGAAAGCCTTTCTCATGTTTTCCGTCTCTTTCTTTTTCATATACAGGATGCCCAGAATACCCTGGCCGATATAATGGCTGGATATCCCCTTTTTTAAATATTCTTCAGCCCTTTTAAAATCTTTTTTGTAATAGTAGGTAACCCCGATCTGAGAATTCAACTGGGAGGCTACGAAGGGGTGACGATATTTATATTGAAAGCCTTTCTCCAGGATGGCAATAGCCCTCTCGAATTGCCCTTTAGACAACTCCATACTGGATAATTCAACCAGGGCTGTTATCTTTTTCATGGTTAATTTGGCCAACAGGAGAAAGATGCCAATACCGGCCAGGGTACCAAGAACCGTTCCTATAGCCCAGTGGAGCCCCAGGTAGAAGCCTAAAAAGAAAATTCCGGCACCGGCCACCAACGAAATAAAAATATTAATCATCTGCCATAACTCCTTTCCTTAAATGCCCTCAAGCAGTATATTACCAACCACCTGCTCCTCTCTTAATCTCAAACCGGTTTCTGCTTCATCACCTGAAATTACTATCAAGTTATTGAGATTTATCATGTTACAGAGTACAGAGATAAAGTATAAATTTATCAGAATTTATGCCCTTTTTCAAGGTTTGATCGCATCCAAAATGTGCCTCGATCTTTGATCCATTTTTTCTGGAGCCGAAATTCAGAGTACATACAACCGGATGAGTAAATGCGGCGAAGAGAAGCCTTTAAGCAGTATTTGGCCTAAAACTCCGCCCTGAGGCCGACCAGAACATTGATGCCCGGAGCGGGCCAGCCCGGTGCACCGGAGTATTCCTCATCAAAGAGATTGCTGATGCGGCTGTAGAGCTGCCAGCCCTTTCCTTTCGCAGGACGAAAGGGGAACTGGTATTGGACGGTTACATCTGTGCGTGTATGTCCCGGCAGGCGGCCTTTCAGGGAATTTCCCAGGGTATCGTGGGCGGAAGAGGTGGAAAGCTCACTGCTGACTATGTAGACCGCAGGATGGATGAGAAAATTACCCTTTTGGTAATCGGCGGCTATCCTCCAGGTATGATGTGGCCTTCTGGGAAGCTCTCTTCCCTTTATCTTGTCCTCGGAATCAAGATAGGTATAGAAGAGTTGAAATTCCAACTTCGGAAGGGGATTGAAGGAAATTTCTCCCTCAAGACCGTCGATGGTGGCCTTTCCGATATTACAGGCGCCATCGGAGGTTGTTGAGATAAGATCTTTATAGCTGGTCTGAAAGAGGGTGCATCCTATAAAGAGAGCCTTGACCACAGGTTGCTCAATGCCTACCTCAAAGCTGGTATCCCACTCAGGATTAAGGTCCTTGTTTCCGTAGAGAGGAAAGTAGAGTTCCTGAAAGGTCGGGGCGCGAAACCCTCGAGACCAACTGGTCTTTAACCGGGTCCTGGTTCGTTCTGCTTGCCAGGCCCCGCTGAATCGAGGGCTCAGGGTGTTTCCGTAAGCGGAATTATGGTCCCATCTGAAACCGGCCGTAAGTATGAAAGGATAAGCCCTGATCTGATTCTGACAAAATAAGGACAGGTTATGGCGATCCTTTTTGACATCGTCAAAAAGTGACATATAATCAATGCCCCCTTCAGATTGGATGACGGTGTCAGGATCACCAAGAAACTTCCAGCTCTCGTCAACAGCCTCTTTTTCATACTCAAGGCCCACAATCAAGGTGTTGTTTGATTCCGGCCTTGAAAAATTGTGCTGAGTGCCAACGGTAAGCCGATGACTGAGGATATCTTCAGTAGACAGGTTAGAGGTATCCTTGAAAAGACCCTTTTGTGTTTTCCCGTCATGCTCAAGAAATCCCAGATTGACCTGATAATGCCACCAATCATAAGGGTCCATGGTGAACGTGAGGCTGTGCAGGGAAAATTGATCCTCGTGGAATCCATGTTCATCCCAAAAGTATGCTCTGGGAAGATCTTCCGGGTTCATCATGAAGAATTCATCAGGATTGATGGCATACTGCTTTTTCGTCTCCCGATAGCGGCTGATGAGTGACAGGGAGCAGAGGGAATGTATCTGCCAGCCTAATCGGCCTGTCACCTGAGTGCTCCGGTAAGCATCACGGTCAAACTGCCCCTCTGAATCGGTTTGAGTCAGGCAGATGAGATAATCTCCCCTGACTCCTCCTCCGGCCAGCTCCAGTGATTCCCTCCACGTCTCGAACGTCCCGCCCCCCAAGGTCATAGTAGTGGTAAGATCTCCTTTTCCCCTTTTGGTAAAAAGATGTATTACCCCTCCCAGGGCCTCGGAACCGTATAATTCACTTTGAGTGCCCCGAAGTATCTCAATCCTTTCGACATCGGCCAATTCGGTGTCTCCCCATTCTCTATAAGCTCCATACCAGGGGGAATTGACCTTGAGGCCGTCAATCATGACCAGAGTTTGATTCCGGTTGCTCCCGCGCACCTGAAGGTTGGTGCCCTCGCCGATAGTTCCACAACTGGTAACGGTAAAGCCCGGCATACCCCGGATACATTCGTCCGGCCGCATGGCACGTTCCCTGGCCAGATCTTCCTGCGTGATGACCGTAACTGAGCTTACGACCTGATCTATAGGCTGCGCCAGTCGATCCGCGGAGATGACGACAGGTTCCAGCCGGTATATTTCCTGAGCTTGACTGCCGGGGATGAGCCAGAGATATAAAAGGCCGAGGAGTGAAACACTG
>JBLIRT010000111.1:0-10693 GCA_049472445.1 bacterium | reverse complement strand
TAGCAGGTTGGATTTTCTCGTTTTTCTCTATCACAAGTAAACCTTCGAGGTCAAATATTTTCTGCCGGCATTGACAAGAAATCCTCTTTTCAATAAAATAGCGAAATAACAGGTATCATAGCATGGAGGGAAAGGTATGATTGGAAAGCAGATTCGCTTGGAAAGGATCATGAATAGAAATTCCAGGAGGACGGTTATCGTCCCGATGGATCATGGCATTACTCTGGGACCGATCCAGGGGCTCATTGATATCAAAACATCTGTGGATGCTGTTGCCGCCGGAGGAGCAAATGCCATCATCATTCACAAAGGGGTAGTAGAATCCGGGCACCGGGGAGGCGGAGCAGATGTCGGTTTGATTGTTCATCTTTCGGCCAGCACCGTTCTTGCTCCCGATCCCAACGCCAAGGTTCTGGTGTGCAGTGTCGAAGAGGCCATCCGCTTCGGAGCGGATGCCGTATCAATCCATGTAAACATTGGGGCGGATGATGAAAAAGCCATGCTGAAGGATTTGGGAGAAATAGCCAAAAAGACTCAGGATTGGGGGATGCCGCTGGTGGCCATGATGTACACACGGGGACCGAAAGTGAAAAATGAGTATGATCCCAAGGTTGTTAAACATGCGGCTCGCATCGGCGCTGAATTGGGAGCTGATATCGTTAAGGTGGCTTACACTGGCAGTACCGAATCCTTTTCGGAAGTAGTCGATGGATGCTTTGTTCCTGTAGTAATTGCCGGCGGCGAAAAGATGGAAACTGACCGCCAGGTCCTTGAAATTGTTCAAGACTCGCTGAAAGCAGGCGGAGCGGGAGTCTCTATCGGCCGAAACGCTTTTCAACATCATAGACCGGAACAGATCGTACGCGTCATCAGCAATATGGTTCATAAAGGGTGGTCCCTGGAGGAAGCCCTCCGTTCATTGGAGACAGAGGCATGAAAAAGGTTTGGGTTAAAGCTATTCCCTGGAATAAATCTCTGGTAACTACCGCCCTTGAAAATGGAGCCGATGCTGTTATGGTGGCCGATGCAGATACGGAAAGGGTTAAACAGCTGGGCATCATTCCAACGATCAGCCCCCAGGGCGATCTTCGGCTCGGTGAGGATATTGTCGAGTGGGAAATCAAAGGCAAAGAGGATGAAGACAAAATCATCAAACTTTCCAAGGAAAAGATGGTCATTATTCGAGCTCATGACTGGAGAATTATTCCACTTGAGAATCTCATTGCCCAGACTGATGGGTTAATTGCCGAGGTCAGCAGCAGTCAGGAGGCTGAAACTGCGCTTGGCATTCTGGAAAAGGGAGTGGACGGTATTTTAATTACCTCCCAGGATCCGGGCGAAGTCAAGAAAGCTATAGCCATAGGGAAGAATACCCGACAGGAAGTAGCCTTAAAAACGGCCCGGATCTTAAAGGTGACACCCTCCGGCATGGGTGATCGTGTTTGTGTTGACACCTGCACCAACATGGCCCAGGGGCAGGGAATGCTGGTAGGAAACAGCAGCAGCGCCCTTTTCCTTGTCCACGCGGAGACCGTTATCAATCCATATGTGGAACCTCGTCCCTTCCGTATCAATGCCGGACCAATCCATGCCTATACGCTCACTCCTGAGAACAAGACGAAATATCTTTCCGAACTCAAATCAGGTGACTCTGTACTCATTGTCAATTATCAGGGCCAATCCGAAAGGGCTGTCGTAGGAAGAGTCAAAATAGAAAAGAGACCCCTTTTACTTATCGAAGCCGAAGTACATGGCAGGCCTTTGCATGCTATCTTACAGAATGCTGAAACTATTCGCCTTACCCAGCCTGATGGGAATCCGGTGTCCGTAGTGGAGTTGAAATCCGGTTCGGAGGTTCTGGTTTACATTGAAGAGGCGGGTCGCCACTTCGGCATGAAAATCGAAGAGACCATCGTGGAGAGATAAACCGTGCAGCCGGAATTTTTCCATACCGCCGGGAAAGTCCTGGAGGTTTCTTCCGGCAAGGGGGTCTTGGTTGAATTGCAGGACGATATCACCATTGGTGAAATCATTCGATTCCCTCACCCCTCGGAACCCTCCATGGGCGAGCAGGTAATCACAAGACTTGAGAATAGAGAGGGGGAAATCGTCTATCGAGCCAGGGGTGGAGAGAGGGTGATTCTCTATACCACAGCCACTCTTCTGCCCGGAGATATAATTGATAAGCTTCAGACAAGAGACTGTTTAGGTATTGAGGCCACGGTAAGCCCGCAGGATATATGTTTTCTCAATGGAATTATTGAAGGTTATGATAATATGGCCGTTCTTCGGACCTTAGACAGCTCCAGGGGATTGGTCGAAATCCTGGCTTCTCCCTATTTCCGGGACGAGATCCGGGCCGCACTCCATTCCCTCCGAAGCGAAATGCCTCATCAGGTTAGACCCGAAGCTTTTCATCAATAATCTGAAACAAAGGCCAAGTCAAATGGCACGTCACTTCCCACTTGACTTGGCTGAACACCAAATATTCTATTCGCCGGTAACAATGGTCGTAAGCCTGGCATATACCCCAAAGACATGATCGCATTTATGATCCACCGTCATAATCTTGCTGATTCCACCGTTTTTGGCCGCTGTGGCAATACGCGCATCCCCGCGAGCAATCAGGCCAAGAATAGTATCTGCTGTCGCCTCACCGATCTTAGGACCGCGACTTGGCGAGGACAGGGTGATAGGACTGTTTACATCATTGACCATAAGACCGGTGGCAGGAGAATATATGGGGGTATAACCGAGGAGAAAAAGCCCTACCATCAGCATAGTTACCGAAAAGGATAACGTTATTTCTCGACTCATGAATCCTCCTTTATCATTCTTTCCTAACCTGCTCATGAAATATCAACTCACAAAGTATGAAAACTACTTTACCTAAGTCAATAGATCACTATAAATATCGACATTATGAAAATATCTTTCTACTCTACCATGGGATAATTTCTTTGTTCCCGGATGGTGGCCTTGTCTGGCCGAGGTATAGGCTTTGTAATAGTTTTCAATTACTTGACTTTTATGATGAACTCATTTATAGTGAGCCTTATGAATCAGCTTATCAAAAAATTGCCATTCTCAAAGAAAAATGCTACCTATGATCAGGCTGTTGCCTGCTATCAACAGGGCAATTTTAAAAAAGCCATAGAAATATTCCAGGAAATGGCCACTGATCCAAAGAAAGGGGGCATTTATTACAACTTATCCCTTTTCTATATGAAAGAATCGTATCTCCATCTCGGATTCGCTTATGAACATCTGGGAATGTATGAGAATGCCATTAAAAACTTCACAGCCGCACTTCAGATATGTAACCACGCGGATATTCATTATCAAATAGGTCTTTGTTATTGCTTTCTGGAAGATTTTGAAAGGGCAAAACAGGAATTCGGCAGGGCGCTTGAGATTAATCCAAACTATGCCGCTTCAATCTTTCTCATGGGATTCAGCCTGGTGAGACTTCGCCAGTTTCATGAGGCAGTCCTTTATTTCCAAAAGGCCATTGCCTTCCATCCGCACTACGCTGATTACCATTACCTGCTGGGCTCCCTTTATGGCCTCCATCGCCAGTTTGATTCGGCTCAAGGTGAGTTCCGCAAATCACTGGAAATCAATCCTCGCTATCAGGAGGCTGCGGCCAAACTTACCCTCATTGAAGAAAGCCTGAAGGGCAAAGAAGACGGATTGAACAAAGCAGATGTTGATCAAAAGCTCATAAGCGAATTCCTCAAGGATTTTGCCGCCATCCCCATCCCCATGATTAAAACATTCAAAGGAGCAAAACAGGCACCTGAGGGAGAAGATATCATTCTTCAGGCCATTCTCTTCTATGAAAAAGCAGTTCAGATTAATCCGAAATACGCTGATTTACACCACACCCTGGGTATGTATTATGCTAAAAGGGGGGATCACGCCCGAGCAGAAGCCTCTTTTTTACAGGCCCTTCGCATTAATCCAACCTATATTCAGGCTCTCATTAACCTGGCCCTGACCTACCAGAAAACAGGCCAGACGGACCAAAGCATCCTGATATTTTTAAAGGCGGTTGCCTTACGGCCGCAATATCCGGATCTTCATTACTATCTGGGAACCCTCTATGCCGAAAAAAACGATCTTCCTGCTGCCTTGGCGGAATTTGAGAAAGCCCTCTCTCTCAATCCCCATTACCCGGAATGCCACATTGCCCTAGCTATTCTCTATGGAAAACAAAACCAGCCGGAAAAAGCGGCCCTATATTGGAACCTTTATCTGAAAGATCATCCGGATCCGGAATTCGAGAGGGAGATTCAGTCTTGCCTTGGTCAAAATCTCTCTCCCAAGGAGAAATCATCCTCTCCTGATGAGGATTGATCGTATGCAGGACCCTTTTAGCTTAAAACTCTTCAATCCGCTCCACCTCTTCCGGATTTTGCGTCATTTGCCGGACTTTTTGAAGCTTTACTACCGCCTGTTTCTGGATTCCCGTGTCCCTCTTTACCTCAAGTTTCTCTTCATTGGAGGGCTCCTGTATATCATCAGCCCTGTCGATTTCCTTCCCGACTTTCTCCTGCCCGTTCTTGGAGGATTCGATGACATCATTATTCTTATTTTGGTATGTAAGATCTTTCTTTCCTGGTCACCACGTCCGATCGTATTAGAGCATGTTGCTCGAATTGATCGAGAAGGTTCATGAAAGAAATGCTCATGAGCTGAACCCTTTGCGTTTGTGAGGTCATATGAAAATCGCCCTGGCTTTAGGTGGAGGGGCTGCCCGCGGGTTAGCCCATATCGGCGTAATCAAGGTGTTGGAGGCTGAGGGAATTCCCGTCCATCTTATCGTTGGGACAAGTGTGGGTGCCATTATCGGAGTACTTTACGCGCTTGACCCGAGTGCGAAGAGATTGGAACGGCGCATAACCGAATATATTGAAAGTGCGCCATTTAAAAAGCTCCGTTTTGACTTTTTCAATCAGCAGAGTGAAACAAGTAAACCGATGAGGCGTTTTTTACCCCCCATACCGAGCTTTTTGGAAAAGGGTATTTTTTTTGGACGGTCATTGTCGAGATTATCCTTCATTCACCCTGAAATTGTTGAAGAAAATAGCTATTACCTCTTTGGGGAGTCTCAATTTCAGGAAAGCCGCATTCCGGTTCATGTTACGGCCACAGACCTCAATTCCGGCACCGAGGTTATCTTAAGCCAGGGTAATATCCGGGATGCTGTAGCCGCTTCCTGTGCTATCCCTTCAATTTTACCTCCGGTTTTTATTGAGGGCAGGCCATTGGTGGATGGCGGATGTATCAGTCTGGTACCGATCAGCGCATCCCGCCGGTTGGGGGCTGACTTCGTTTTAGCCTGTAATGTGGGAAGGAGCCGACTCAGCCTGACCTACCCCTTAAAGAGCGGCTTTGATGTCGCCTCCCGCGCCTATGAAATCACCTTATTTTCTTTAAGACTTCGTCAGATGAAAGAGGCTGATATCCTCATTTCTCCAGATATAGACAGTCTTAACTGGGCTGACTTTGCCAGGGCAAAAGAATATATTGAACGAGGAGAACAGGCGGCCGGTTTGGCGCTTAAAAGGTTCAAGAAGAAAAAACTGCTGAAACAGATTCAGCGGTTCTTTTTCCTGAGATGTATCTGAATCTCCTTTGATGAGCCAATGTATCGCCCATGCTCCCAGATTTTACATTGACAAAATAAAGAAGATTTGTTATATACACACTATAATAGTCTGTGCGGGAATAGCTCAGCGGTAGAGCATCGCCTTGCCAAGGCGAGGGTCGCGGGTTCAAATCCCGTTTCCCGCTTTTTCTGCCTCGCAAAGGGCGGCATAGCCAAGTGGTAAGGCAGAGGTCTGCAAAACCTTTATTCCCCGGTTCGAATCCGGGTGCCGCCTCTCAATATCTCCTTCAAATTGCTTATGCCATGCAAGACATCTTCCGGGGAGATATCGGCCAGACATTGCCTTGTCCGGCAGGAAAGCCTCCTTTGAGGAGAACAGGGTGAGCAGGATAACCTCTTATTGAGGACTTCTACCCCATTCATGGTCAGGTACCACTCAGAGGGCTGAGTGGGGCCAAAAAGTACTACTGCAGGCACACCAAGAGAAATGGCCAGTCTGGTTGTGCCTGTATCCACTCCAATAAACAGGCTGCATGTTTTTAAAACGGCTACCAATTCCTCCAACTGTAACAACTCTATAACCTTAAGGTTTATATGACCTGTTAGATCTAATATCTGTTTTACATAATCCTGATCGGATGAACCGGCTACTATCCATATTTCAGAGGCATGACGCTGCCAGGTCTGCTGTATCAAGACGGCTATTCGATGCGCCGGCCAGAACTTCTCCCCTCGGCCCAGCCTTGGATTGATCATAACTTTAAGCTCATGAGAGTATTTGCGTTTCATTGGAATGAAAATCTATTGACATATCCTCTGAATAATATTAATATGAGAGTCCATTATAAAACATTCAGGCCGGGGTGGCGGAATTGGTAGACGCAAGGGACTTAAAATCCCTCGGGGTTTGACTCCGTGCCGGTTCGAGTCCGGCCCTCGGCATGCGCAGAATCTTCATCAAGTATAAAAAGGTATTCCATTTCTTTGCTCTTTTGACATGTATCAATTCATAATGTAAACCTCAGGCAGATACGTTTTACAACCTTTGAAATCTCATTCGTTAAAGGGCCTTCATAGTTTAAAGTTGTTTAGACTATGGAACGCTTCCCCTCAATTTCCCTTGAGCGGTTTTCCCCGACCGCCATGATAATATGAACACTCATATGAACTTCATTGCATATACATTTTAGCGCAAGGAGAAACGATATGCAAGTAAATGACAATCAGTGACCGAGTCTGTGTTCTTCACTGGGAAAGGATTATTTAATTCATTATATTCATTGACATTATTGATTTAATGGTATATCATTTTTTCTGGTCTTTTTATCTACACCTTAGCCAGAACCTCAAGGGAGACGGTGAATGATCGTAAGTATGACCGGATATGGACGCGGTATTGCCCAAGAGGGCGATGTTACGATAGCAGTGGAAGGACGGTCCCTGAACCACCGATTCTGCGACATCAGCATCAAATTACCTGTCCCTTCCTTTATTTTGGAAAAGAAAATCCGCGATCTGATTAAATCTTCCTTCCATCGGGGGAAAATCGACCTCCATCTCTCAATCAGCAAAAGCAGTCCCTCGTCTGACGAATTGCCTCTCGACTGTGAGGTAGCCTCCAGATATTATCGCACCCTTTGCAGGTTACGCACCCACCTGCATTTAAAGGAGGATATAACCCTTGTCTCGATCATGCCCTTTATTCGTGATATCATGGGGACCCAGGAACAGGATTTCAATATTGAAGCCCTTGGGTCTCTTATCGAGGAGGCCTTAAGAAAAGCTATAGATTCGATAAAGGAGATGAGAGTCAGTGAAGGGAAATCTTTATATGAGGATATCAAAGGGCGAGTTGACTACGTCGACACTATCATCAGAGAAATACAGGAAAGGGCCCCACAACTTTTAGAGGAATTGCGGAAACAACTCTCAAACCGAATTGCAGAGCACTTTCCGGATATATCCCTTGATCCCGGACGCCTGGAGCAGGAGTTAGCCCTGGCCGCAGAAAAGATCGATATTACAGAAGAATTAATTCGACTTGACAGCCATCTCAACCAGATGAAGGAGTTTCTCCTTTTTGACGGCCCCATTGGCCGGAAACTGGATTTCCTCCTGCAAGAGATCCACCGGGAAGTCAATACCTTAGGATACAAATCCAATGATATAGAAATTTCCCGGAAAGTAGTTGAGGTCAAGAGTGAATTGGAAAAGATCAGGGAACAGGTTCAAAACATAGAATAGCTGAGATAATGGCCTTGAGCCTTTGTTATTGAAAAGGAAGGAGGAAATTTTTTTGGACAATAACAACCACCTGATTAATATCGGCTTTGGAAACATTGTTATCTCCTCCAGAATTGTATCTATCGTCACCCCCAACTCTGCGCCCATGAAGCGCTTTAAAGAGGATGCCCGGCAGGCCGGGAAGTTGATTGATGTTACTCACGGAAGACGTACTCGATCCATTATTATTACTGATAGCGGGCACATTATTCTCTCTGCTATACAGCCGGAAACAATCTGCCAGCGGATTAGCCATGAAGCCGCGGGTCCTTAGAAAAGGAAGGAAAGCATACGAGGATCCATGAAGTTAGATCTCCGGAATGAAGAATCAATAGCTTTTATCATATCCGCTCCTTCAGGGGTGGGGAAGACCACCATTCGGAAAGAGCTGGCCCTTCAAGCCAAGGACCTCAGGTATTCTGTTTCCTATACAACCCGCCCGCCGAGAACTGGTGAAATTGATGGCCAGGATTACCATTTTGTCACCAGGGAGGTCTTTCAGGAAGAGATTAAAAAAGACTCCTTTCTGGAATGGGCACAGGTACATCAGCACTTCTATGGCACACCGGCAGATCCCATCATGGCTGCTATGGATGGGAAAAACGATATTCTCCTGGATGTCGATGTACAGGGCGCTTACGCCTTGCAAAGAAAATTACAAGGCGCGGTTTTTATTTTTCTCCTCCCTCCCTCCTGGAAGGTACTTGAGGAGCGCTTGCGGAACCGTCGAACGGAAACAGAACAGGAGATTTCAGAACGCTTAGCAACGGCCAGAAGGGAAATCCAGCGGTGCTACGATTATGACTATCTTATTGTAAATAATGAATTGGAAGAGACTGTTCATACATTAAAGAGTATCATGTCAACCGAACATTGCAGGCCAGCAAGAATGAAATCTGCTTTACAGAAGATCTGGTAGATCTGTCTCATCCGGGATAGAGAGATGATTGCCTTGACATGAAATTGATATGAACATGATACATGACGATATACATGGCAGAGGTGATACGATATGATAGAATCTCAGAATAACCAAACATCCAAAGGTCAGTTAATCTCAAAGTTTCAATTAGTGATTGCCGCGACCAAAAGAAGCAAACAAATTGCGCGGGAGGCCAAAGAGAGGGGCTTGCGGCCGAATCAAGTGACTCTGGTTGAATCAAAACATATTAAACCCACTACCCTGGCCATAGAAGAATTTAAAGCTGGAAAAGTTCGTATTGAAAAACCTGAGGAAAAAACTGAGGCACCTTCTGAGCAGACGGCCCCCCAGACACAAGCGGAGGATTATAGCAGCGCCTTGAGCCAGAAAAATTAGGGGAAACCGGAAAGGCAATGCTGTCGCAAAAGAACATTATCCTGGGAGTCACAGGCAGCATAGCTGCCTATAAATCAGCAGAAATCCTGAGAAGGCTTTGTCAATTGGGAGCCTCGGTGACTGTCGTGATGACTCAAAATGCCACCAGGTTTGTCTCACCCCTTACCTTTCAAACCCTTTCCAGAAAAAAAACTTTCAGTCAACTCTTCGATGAGAAAGAAGAATTCCGCCCGGAGCATATAGCCCTGTCTCAAATAGCCGATCTCCTCCTCGTGGCCCCGGCTACGGCCAATATCATCGGGAAATTTTCGGCAGGCGTGGCCGATGACCTGTTAACCTCACTTTTTCTATCCGTATCCACCCCCGTCCTCCTGGCCCCGGCCATGAACCCGGCCATGTACGCCAGTGCCTTTGTCCAAAGGAATCTGCGCCTGTTGAAGGAAAGCGGAATAGATATAATCGAACCGGCCGTTGGTGAAGTAGCCTGCGGTGAGAGCGGCCAGGGGAGATTAGCCGAAACAGAGGAAATCATTGAACGCGTTTGTTACCGGCTGGCAGGAAACAGCCCCCTCAGGAAGCAGAGGATTCTTATCACCGCCGGTCCCACCCGAGAGTATCTTGATCCAATTCGATACATCAGTAATGGATCTTCAGGGAAAATGGGGTTTGCCCTGGCCAAAGCCGCTTGCCGGCGAGGTGCGGAGGTTACCTTGATCAGCGGCCCGACGAATTTATCTCCTCCCGACCCCTCTATCACCTTCGTTCCCGTTGTTACTACCCGGGAGATGATGCAAGCCGTGGAACATTATTTCCCCGACTCTTCAATCGTTATCATGGCCGCAGCAGTCTGTGATTTTCAACCGAGCCAGCCGGCTCCTGGCAAGATTGAGAAGCATAGTCTGGCTTCTCTTGATTCCCTTAAGCTGAAAAATACTCCTGATATTTTAAAAAGGCTCGGGCACATGAAAAAAGATCAAATTCTCATTGGCTTTGCCGCCGAAACTGAAGAGGCTGTAGAAAGGGCGAAAGTTAAGTTACAGGCAAAAAATTTAGATCTTATCTGTGTCAATGATATATCACAGGAGGGGGCTGGTTTTGATGTAGACACAAATATTATATCAATGATAGATTCTCGCCATCAGATACTTCATCTTCCTCTGATGAGCAAGGGAAAAGCGGCTGAAGAAATCCTCAACAAGGTGGAGGCCCTCCTCTGTTCTCCAGAATAGAGCTATCCGGGCTACTCCGCTTTCAGATTTGAGTTCTTCTTCCCGTTATATAGTTTTCCAGCATCTTATTAGCTTTTTCCAACTCCTTTGATTTTTCTTCGCTCTCGGCCAGCAGTTCCTTGATTCTTTTTTCAACATCGGCCAAGGCCTCTTTACCGGCGCCGGTCTGCATAACAATAATCATTTGCTGTCTCCCTTTTGGATCATAATTTTAATTTTTTGAGCAGGCTTGCGACTAATTTCCCCAAG
>JBLIRT010000110.1:0-10723 GCA_049472445.1 bacterium | reverse complement strand
AGATTGTGCCAGTAAGGCGCGTGCTGCCGCGACCCGATCCGGCGCCACCACCATGGGACAGCCGGTACGCCGTGCGATTAACACCGGCTCATCGCCGACGAGGTGTGGATCGCTATCAGCACTCACTACCTGCGGCCAGGTACTGGCCATGCCACCGTAGCCCCGGCTGATAATGCCGACCCTTTCCCCTCTTCTGAGCAAAGTCTGGCCAATCAATTCTACAATTGGAGTTTTTCCGGTTCCCCCCAGAGTAAGGTTACCGACACAAATAACCCGGCAGGGGAGTTTGTCTACAGGGCGGAGTCCATGCTGATAAGCTATCTCCCGCCACCTGCCAAAAGACAAATAGATCCTGGCCAGGCAGAAGAGAGGGAGAAAGAGGAACATCTGAAGCTTGGTATGGTTGTTCTTCTCCATAGCTCTTTGAATAAGGACTTCCAGTTTCCTGAGAATGAGTCGTCTCTCCATAGCAAGATTGATATCCTTAGCCGCTGAGAGTGGCTATATGATAAAACCGGGAAATTAGCTTTCAGTTTACATCAAGAAGGTTTCGATGAGTGCAAGAGTTTTTTGGGTAGCTCCACGGTTTTCTTCTACTGCTCTGAGGGCTGCCTCGCCGGCCGTCTCCCGGCGGCAATGGTCCTGCAGAAGGCTTTCGATGTGTACGGTTAGATCTCCTTCATTTTTGACCTCAAAGCCGCCTCCATATTCCTTCAATAACCGTGAGATCTCTCGAAAGTTGTCCAGGTAGGGGCCGAACAGAACTGGTTTCCCATAAGAGGCAGGCTCCAATAAATTGTGTCCCCCAATCGGTAAAAGACTGCCACCGACAAAAACAAGGCTGGCCAGGCTATATATTTTTGATAATTCACCGATAGTATCCAGAATAATTACCCGCCCAAACTGGTTGGATGAGGGCTTTCGGTGCTCCCCCAACCAAAGATGAGTCTTCCGTTCAGCAAGGAGGCCCTCCTGGGTGCATTTGGCTTCAATATCAGGAATTTCAGTCAGATAGCGAGGAGCCAGCAACAGTACCAAATCCGGGAAGGTGGTGAGCAGCCTTCGATATGCTTCGATTATTATTTTTTCCTCTCCGCGATGGATGCTGCCGCCAATCAATACCGGTGCTTCAGGTGGAAGATGCAGCCTCTTGGCCAAATGCTCCTGCTCGCTGACTGGGATTCTCATACTGGCCTGGTCAAATTTGAGATTTCCCGTAACAAAAACCCGTTTTGGGCTTGCGCCGAGTTGGATGATTCGATCTGCATCTCTCTGTGATTGCATGCCAAAAACACGGATCTGAGATAAGGTTGATCGCAGCAATCCCCTGACCAGATTATATTTTCGGTAAGAATCAGAAGAGATGCGGCCATTCATAATCATGACGGGAATATAGCGATTATAGGCAGATCGAATAAGGTTAGGCCAAATCTCTGTTTCAGTGAGGAGAAGAAAGCGAGGGAGGATTTGCTCCATAGCCCGATCGGTAATCCAATGGAAATCGAAAGGGAGAAAAAGGCTCTGGCTCTTTGAGGCGAGAGATTTATGAACCATCTCCCTCCCTGTCCGGGTAACTGTTGAAATCAACAGTGGAAAATCCGGATGATGATTCATCAGGCTTTTCATGACCGGAGTGGCGGCCACCACCTCACCCACAGAGACAGCATGAATCCAGGCGGATCTACCTGGGCGAAGTCTGTTTCGTATCTCCGGAGAGTAGCGGCCAAACCGCTGGCGGAAATCCACCTTATATTTATCGGTAGTAAAATATTCATATAAAAAACCAGGCAATTGAGTAAGGCAAAATCCCATTAATAAGGGCTCATAGAGCCAATAGATAGCCTGCTGAGAGAGATGAGATTTCCCATGATGGCAGTTCATGTCTGATTCATAATCCTTTTCACTTTTTCCGGAACTCAAAAGTTAACCTTTCAGACAAATAGCCTGGAGATTCATTTCATCGTGCCTCATAATACCCATCAGCCTCTGTGGTGATTTTGTTAAGGGTCTTTTCAAGGATCTGCCGTTTTTGGTCCAGGTCTTTCCTGCTTTCCTCCCTGCCAATCCAGATCGGATCACCATAAATAAACACTCCCTGTGAGAATGGGTACGGGATTAAAAATCTGTCCCAGCTTGATATGCATTTTCTCTTTGAGGCACTGAAAGTCACTGGCATCAAAGGGCATCCGGTCAGATGGGCCAGCAGCACAGCTCCACTCTGGACCTGGTAACGAGGGCCACGCGGGCCATCAGGAGCAATGCCAGCATCTGCTCCGTTCCTGATCTCTCTGGCCAGTTTTCGTAAGGCAGTCATGCCGCCGCGACTGGTGGACCCTCGGATTGAGCGGTATCCAAAATGCCTGATGATACCTGCAATGAATTCACCATCTCCATGATGACTGATGAGAGCACAAGCTCCTTGACCTGCATGAATGAAAGGTATCATGAATAGCCGTCCATGCCAGAAAACAAAGATTATAGGCCGGCCTTTTTGCCGGAGGATTTTAAGCTTCTCTGATCCAATCCATTGATGGTGCATGGTCAAAGATACAGAGCGAATCAGCAGGTAGGCCAGCCAGGAGAATACCTTTGATTTGAGGAATCTGCGCTTGAGTTTTCGCTTTATTCTCTTTCCTCCCATCATTGCTCAAGTATCTCCAAAACAATATCTGCTGCCCGGCCAGAGCTTCCGAATTCTCCGAGTTTTTCCCTGACCTTTTGGAATTCCTGACGCATAATTTCACGACCTTTGAGATTTTGAAGCAAGGCATCAGCCAGGGAGGCTATTTTTTCCGGACTGGCTTGATGCTGAATAAGTTCTGGAATAATTTTTTTACCAGCCACCAAATTCACCAGACCAATATAAGGCACGCGAATCAATAATTTCCCTAAAAGATAGCTTAATGGGGAGAGCCGATAGATGAGAACCATTGGCGTATTTAAAAGTGCTGTCTCCAGAGTGGCTGTGCCTGAACTTACCAGAACCAAATCGGAGATACTGATAATGTCATACGTACGATCCGCATGGCAAGAGATCGGTAAGGTTTTACGAACCTTTTGGAGGTAAGGTTCGACCTCGGCATATGAGATTGTAGGGGCCAAAGCCAAAAGGAATTGAATATCCTGCCTTTTCTGAATCAGCTTTTGGGCTGCTTTCAATAATGATGGCAGGATACGGCTGACTTCACTCCGGCGGCTGCCGGGTAAAAGCCCGATAATCGGTTTTCGGGGATCAACTCCTAATTGAAAACAAGTTTTTTCCCGGCTGCAATTTGGCCTGACAATATCAACCAAAGGATGGCCAACGAACCGGACATCAAGCTTTGATTTCCTCTTGAACCTTTGCTCTTGATAGAAAGAAAGTTCGAAAGCAAATACCACCAGTAAAATATCGACATATTGGGCCATTGTCTTTATCCGCCATCTGCGCCAGGCCCAAACCTGAGGACTGATATAATAAAGGACCCTTATCTGTTCTTTCTTGGCTACTTTGGCCAAACGGAGATTAAAGTCAGGATAATCGATCAGAACTATTAAGTCAGGCCGACTCTCCTTGATAAATTTCCTCAAAAATCGAAAGGTTTGCCAAATGGCTCTCCAGTGGATTAAGACCTCGGAAATTCCTACTACGGCCAGATTATTAATATCCCCGATTACCTGTACTCCAGCCCTTTGCATCTGGGGTCCGCCAAGGCCATAGATCTTGGCCTGGGGGAGTCGAGTAAAGATTTCCCTGGCGAGATTCCCGCCATGCAAGTCTCCGGAGGCCTCACCCGAAACCATGAGAATAGTTGTCGAGGATAGATTGGCTATAACTTACTCCTTCACGTATTGGCCGACAGATGTACCTTCCAAAGGTGCTACCGTATCAAAAAGGCTGGGTAAAAGCAAGTAATTTCTGCCATTTAGCCTTAAAATGCATAATTCTCTGGCTGGCTCTCTCTATTCCTGCCCGGATGTCATGATCCCGATAGTTTTCCAATAAAACCTGCCAGGCTTGCTTCTGCTGGTCCGGATCATGGCATATCAGCAGAATGTCTACTCCGGCCCTGACAGCTAACAGGGCCGCATCTTTGAGTGTATAATGGCTGACAATTGCCTTCATAAGCAGATCATCAGTCATGACTAGCCCTTGAAAGTTCAGTTGATTACGCAGGATATTCTGGATAATCTTTTTGGATAATGTGGCCGGGTGATCTGAGTCCAGTTGGGAATATTTTATATGAGCCGTCATGATTATTTCCAGACCGGATTGAATAGCCTGAATGAAAGGAATAAACTCTCGACGTTGGAGTGTTTCGAGAGTGCAGTCAGAGACGGGGAGATGCCAATGTGAATCAAGAGCCACATCTCCATGCCCCGGGAAATGCTTCCCTGTTGCCAGTATGCCACCCTGGTGGAGCCCACATATCAGCTTTTTCCCTAGCTCAGCCACACTTTGAGCATCGCTTCCTAAACACCGCTTAGCCAATAACGTATTATCAGGGTTAGACAAAATATCCAGCACCGGGGCCAGATCGATGTTAAGGCCGAGACATGAAAGCTCCCTGCCAAGTCCGTATCCGAAGCGGAAGGCTCTGGCGGATGAACCTTCACTGCCCAACACAATTGGATCGGGATACTGCTCCATGAGCCAGGGAATTCGTGAGATACTCCCCCCCTCTTGATCAATGGAAATCAAAAGAGGGTGGCTGCTTCCACATTCTCTGTTCCATCGCTGTAAATCGTGACATAGTTGCTGAACCTGTTTTGGTTCCAGAATATTTTCGGAAAACAAAATGACACCGCCGATTTTCTGCTCACGAATTACCTCACGGATTGAAAGATTTAATTCGGTCCCTGAAAAACCGAACATGAGCATCTGACCGATTTTCTCTCTTATTTCACAATTCCTTGAATTCATAGATGCGGCCTTTCGGAACTTTTCGGGTAGATTCTCAGTACATTTTCATTTTCGGGTCAACAGCATCCCTCAATCCATCGCCAATGAAATTAAACCCCAAAACGATAAACATAATGGCCAATCCCGGAAAGGTGGTTAAATGTGGGGTATTGAGTAGCACTGATCTACCCTCGTTCAACATAGCTCCCCAACTCGGGGTAGGAGGTTGAACTCCTAAGCCCAGGAAGCTTAAGCCTGCTTCAGCCACGATATTTCCAGCCATACCAAAGGTAGCCTGGACAATCAAAGGGCCAAGGACATTTGGTAACAAATGACGGAAAATGATACGAAGAGACCCAAGCCCCAGGGCTTTGGCGGACAGGACAAATTCAGTCTCTCGTAAAAACAATACTTGACCTCGGATTAATCGGGCATATCCTACCCAGCCGATAAGACAGAGGGTTAAGATGACGTTGTTCAGACTGGGGCCTAGTACAGCCATCAGGGCTATGGCCAATAATATTCCCGGGAAGGCCATCAATATATCGACCAGGCGCATGATCAGCTCATCGATCCATCCTCCATAGTAGCCTGCTAAGGAACCCAAGAGGAAACCTATGAAAGCAGATACGGTGATGGTGGAAAAACCGACCCACAATGATATTCGGCTCCCATAAATAATACGGCTCAAAATATCGCGGCCTAGATTATCCTGTCCGAGGAGATGATTTCGGTTTGGCTCGGTTAAACGGTGGGCTAAGTCTATTTGATTTGGGGAATAGGGTGTAAGGCTCCGAGCAAAAAGGGCCATAATGATGAAAGCGGCAATAATAGCGAAACCCAATATGGTAAGTTTATTCTTTAATAACTTTTGTAGCACAATATTCCTGCTTTCAAGATTCAGGAAGGTTGTGTCTTATTCTGGCAATAAATTGACCTTGGCATCAGAATAGATCTAAGCTTTGAAGCTGTTGAAAACCTTTTGGGCAGCTGAAATAGTCCGGTCGATATCTTCATCGGTGTGAGCTGAGGAGACAAAGTTTGTTTCAAACTGGGAAGGAGGCAAGGAAATCCCTTCTTCCAACATGCCTTGAAAATAACGGGCAAACATTTCCTGGTCTGAAGTAAGGGCTGAAGTATAATCAGTAACATTTTTAGAGGTGAAGAAAAGAGTAAACATCGATCCCACCACATTAAGAGTAACCGGTATTCCTGCCGATTTGGCCGCCATAACCAGGCCATTGGTTAGCCTTCTGGTTTTGTTCTCCAGCTTTTCATATACCTTGGGATCTGCGAGCAACTGCAGCGTTTTCAAACCAGCGCTTACGGCCAATGGATTACCTGAAAGGGTTCCGGCCTGATAAACCGGCCCTAAGGGAGCAATATATTGCATAATTTCCTTCTTTCCTCCAAAGGCTCCAACCGGCAAACCGCCACCAAGAATTTTACCAAGACACGTTAAATCCGGTCTTATGTTATAGAGACCCTGAGCTCCGCCTGGCCCGACCCGAAATCCAGTAATAACCTCATCAAAGATGAGGATAATGTCATGTTGTTCGGTTAAGTCCCGTAAATTTTCTAAAAATTTTTTTTGAGGGAGAATTAAACCCATATTCCCGGGAATGGGTTCAACAATAATACAGGCGATTTCCTTCCGGTAATCCTGAAGAACTCGTCGGACAGGGCTGATATCATTAAAAGGTAGAGTAATAGTATGTTGAGCAGTGCTGGTAGGAATACCGGCACTTGTTGGGATTCCTAAAGTAGTTGCACCCGAGCCAGCCTTTACGAGCAAGCTGTCCACATGACCATGGTAACATCCCTCAAATTTGATAATCTTATCACGGCCCTTATAACCTCTAGCCAGGCGAAGAGCACTCATCGTAGCTTCTGTGCCGGAGCTGACCATGCGAACATGCTCTATAGATGGCACCATTTGGCATATTAATTTAGCCAGCTCTACTTCCAGTTTGGTGGATGCTCCAAAACTCAAGCCGTTTTCGGCCGCAGCCTGGACGGTAGATACCACTTCGGGATGGGCATGCCCCAGGATCATAGGTCCCCATGATCCTACATAGTCAATGTATTCATGAGTATCAATATCATATACTTTCGATCCAGAAGCCCTTGAAATGAACACTGGATGGCCGCCGACAGCTTTGAAAGCTCGGACCGGACTGTTGACTCCTCCCGGAATGTATTTCCTGGCCTCTTCAAACAGATGCCACGAATTTTCGGTCTTATTTTTCATCCGGATGCTCCTTCGAACATAAATTTCACTATTCGCTAAAAGGCAGCTTAACTTTGTTTTTTTATCAGGATTGTTATCGTATGATGTGCGAGCTATCATATCGAGTACCTATAGGCTTGTCAACCCATTTTTCAAGCTTTTGGGTTTCCGGTTATCGTTTAAGTACAACAACGAGACTTCGCTTCAAGATCTTGAGTTAGGAGATGTTTCAGAAACCACACCACCTTAACCTTCTTCCCTCAGATAAGAGGGCAGGGTGAAGGGAATTCACCTGCCGATATTGTGCTCCGGAGAGTTTTCGGGTAACTACGTTATGAATTATACAAGGTTCTTGGTAAGAGGCTGTGAGAGGGAGTGGCTGATTAATAGGATTTTTAATCCGG
The DNA here is from genome assembly GCA_049472445.1 of bacterium. Taxonomy (GTDB): domain Bacteria; phylum SZUA-182; class SZUA-182; order DTGQ01; family DTGQ01; genus JBLIRT01. The sequence continues at coordinate 3,207 of JBLIRT010000110.1, read as the reverse complement.
CGTTTTTCCGGTTTTGCCAGTACTGAGTTCTCAATTTCGTGCTTTTTGGGGCGGAAGATTTTTGAAATTCCTTGGTTCTGGCCTGTCTTGAAATAGGGAGCCCAGGTCAGCAGCGTTTTCAATTTTTATTACCAGCCAAGGGAGATTTGCAGGGTATGCCTTCTATCAGCTCTTTGGCCCGCATAGGCTCCAAGTTCTTCTGCATAATTGGCATAATCCAGTTTCAAAATCCATAGGTTAAGGCCGAGGCCGAACGATCCATACCCCTGATACAATCCGATTCGCAGACTTAATCGGTTCCAAAGGCATGATTCTGTTCCCAAGTGGAGTCGGCGGAAAAAATCATCCTCATGTTCATTCACTTCTTGCATAACATCCATGAAATCCATTCCTGCCTGAAGTGAAAGAGGGCCATTTTCGTAATGTATAGCTGTGCCGAGATTGATTTGCTGGGGTATTTCTCCAGCCTCGTCAAGGTCAATTCCACCGATATTCTGGATGACGAGAGCCACGGTAGGCTCCAGAAAGAGAGGGAACGTGTACATGGCCCCTAGATCAAACCCGAAACCCGATCCTTCCATGAGATCATCTTCTATAATATCCTCAAAGTCATGACTGGAGATTTGCACAGCCGTATATGTTTCTTCTATCTTTTGCCTCTGGATATATTTGGCTGAAAGACCAAGACGCAAGGCATGGTTCGTAAGAAAGCTGAAACCTAAACCGCCAACTCCTGCTATATCAAGAGCTGCAGAGGTATTGACTTCTGGATACTGCAAATTATTTACTTCAGCATCTATACCTAAATGAGCTAAAATTCCGAAACCATAATGTTTTCTGACAAAATGCGGGAAAAGGGCTGACCTCACATGCTGGCGACTGCCCATATAGTCTCTGAGCAAATTACTTACTTCGGAGGAATCATCCAGGTCGGTACTATGAATATCATGATAGAGGTCCTGACCCTCTTCTCCAATCTCGATCAGGGGATTGAGCACAGCAAAGCTCGGGCGTACTATTTTATCGAGGCCGGCTGGATTATAGAATAAGGCATTATGGTCATCAGCTATGGCTGTAAAAGCTCCACCCATCCCAAGGGGTCTGATTCCTTTCCAGAAATAGGGCATTTGCCTGGCCAAGGCAATATGAGAAGGGAAAAAAGAGATAATGCTGAGTATGATTCCGTATCGAATAACTCGAAATACCCTTTCCATTATTTACCCTCCAGAGTGGGCGTAAATCGCCAGTGAAATATACTATCCATTACTAGCCTAGTACATATTATTTAGATAAAGCGAGATGTCATTTCCATTCAGGTAATCATCATCTGAATAATGGATCAGTTCAAGGAATTCGTCTAATTCCCGCTGCACATCATTTTCTTGTTCGTCTCCGGTTGGATCCTCGGCGATGGCATCTACATCGCCACTCACCAACGCCTCGATACCATCAGCTATCATACGGAGGTCCCGATTCAACTCCTCAAGCGGCACATCACTGTCTTCTAAGAGGATATTCTGACCTGGTAATAATAAGGAAAGTGATGAAAGCGCCTCCTGCGTGAGAGGGACGGAGTCAAGCTCGTAATCAAGGCTATATTTCTCATAAACGGCTAAAGGGAGACTGAGGATGGCATGAACAATGGCATATATCCCCCGCTGAACCCTTATATCGATACTTACCTCAACACCTCCTAATTGAGTCATTTGGGAAAAGTTAGGATCAGCGGCAGATAAAACAACGAGGGCCTCATCGATCAAGGCGATTTTATCCGCCAGTTCTTGATAACTTATTGCTCCATTACCGTCATCATCAAAGATACCGGTGATAACATCAAATAAATCAGCATCTTCGGCGATTTCCTCGAGAAGCGTTAAGGTATCGAAGCCTGCTTTTCCCACATAAGCAGATGCGAGATAGCGAACCTCCTGTTCACTTAAACTGGCCGGATCCTTCGGGCCAAGATAATCAATAACACTATCAAAATCTCCAGCATTCAGATCCCGCTTTATTTGCTCTATCGTGGCCGCATAACCATCACTATCAGATAGATCCTCAAAGAGATTTATATCTCCGCATCCTTGTAGACAGAGGAGGGTAAGAATGAGCAGACTATGAAAGGCTATGTACCATACTCTTTTCATGGGATCTCCCTCCGGAATTTTGTTTTCTGGTCCTTTTATCTGAAACTATCTGATACCTGTCTGATAAAAATATTTCCTAATCTCCCCTTTCTGGTCCTTATTATGTATTCTTCGACTTCTCCTCTCTCTTGAATCGGAAAATAGATGATAGTGATTCCTGATTATGAGAGAAATCATAATTGAAAAATAAAAAAGAGAGTTTGATGTCTTAACAGCTAAGTATTGATTTAACTCTAAGAGTTAGATATAATCAACCAATTAGATACTAAACTGTATTTCCTATAATAATTAAAAGCTTATGATACTCTTCTGGTTAAAAAGTCAGGCAAAATCACTAAGTGTATGATAAATGGCTCATTTACAGGTATTTCAGAGCGGATTAAGACGAGGATGGAGGTGAAGATTATCCCGATTTTGAAAAGAGTGCCCCTTGGTCGAGAAACATGGGAAAACATCGTAAAGCGCAAATGAAATATAGAAAAAGCATCATATTCTTTCTCGCCGTGATATCTCTCGGGGTGGTTGTTACTCATATATATATTCCCTTGACCATGCCCATAGTGCCTGGCCCTGAAGAACGGATCATCGAAATTCCGAGGGGTATGAGTATTGATGAAATTGCCCATCTTCTCAGGCAGGAAGATATTATCACAAGTAGTTGGCTATTCAAATTGATAACAAGATTCCACCGCGGAGTAACTATGAAAGCTGGAGAATATCAATTGAATTCAACTATGAACATGCTGGATCTCTTTCACACCCTTCGGGAGGGAAGGACTCTGACTCATAAGGTAACCGTTCCTGAAGGATTTACTATTTCCCAAATTGCTGAACTTCTGGCTGACCATGGCTTAGCAGGGAAAGAGAGATTTATTGAAACTGCCAACGATTGCACTATCACGAAAGAATTCGGCATTCAGGCTGAAACTCTGGAGGGATATCTCTTTCCAGATACCTATTTTCTGAGTAAAGGACTGAGTGAGAGATTCATTATTAAGAACCTGGTTGAGCGGTTTTTTAGCCTTCTCCCTTTAGGATGGGAGGAGCGGTGCCAAAAAATGGG
>JBLIRT010000011.1:0-34872 GCA_049472445.1 bacterium | reverse complement strand
CGGGAATCAGGCCATAACAGGTATACCCTACCACCCGGCCATCCTGTTCGGCCAGCAGAAACCGATAACCACTGGCTGCTCCTTTGGTCTGTCCCTCCCGGACCAACTCCATGGCGATTTCAATCTCGGTCTGAGAAAAAAAGCCGGATGAGGTGATGATTTCATGGATAGCCTCCCGGTCGGCAGGTCTCAAGCTTTCCCGGTAGGTAAGATTTACCTGGCTGATGGGATTCGTGTCTCCTGCCCGCCGGCTGATCATCATCAATACGCGGCCTTACTATGGGGTAAAGGGTGGCTGGAACCTTGATGGCCGGACAGACCGGAAGGAACTGAGTCCTTGATTACTCTTTCAATAACCTGATCAAAATCCAAACCCGCCTGTCTGGCCGCAGCCACAAAGCCGCTGTCAGGGGCGAGACAGGGATTGGCATTTATCTCAAGAACCCATGGCTTGCCCGTATGGTCGATCCTGAAATCGACCCTGGCGTATCCCCGCAGTTCAAAAACTTTCCAGCATTCCCTGGCTATTTTTCCCATCTCCTGGAGCAAGGGGGTATCGCCTTCAGGGAAGTGATACTCCCGGCGGGTATGGAGGAATTCAAAAGACTCTTCCTTCCATTTGGCGGAAAAATCCACGATTCTGGCCTTGCCGTCCGGATAATCAAGAAAACGTATCTCAGCCGGTGGTAATATCTCAGGCCCGGTCTCACCTGCCAGAAGAGTAAGGTTAAATTCCCGTCCCTCAACATACGCCTCGGCAAAACATGCCCCCCCAAGCTGAGCCTGCCTCCTCTTCATCTCTTCATGAAGCTGCCGGCCATCTTTGACCCTGAGCACCGAATTTTCATTCAGACCAATGGAGGCGTGTTCCCAGACGGATTTGATGATATAAGGCTGATCTGAGAGCAGGTCATGCTCCAGGCTACTCTCGCCCGAAATCCATGGAGGTGTGGAAATGCCCGATGCTCTCAGCATTCTCTTGGCCAAGAGCTTATTTGAGGTTAAAAACAGGGCTTCGGCACTGGACCCTGTATACGGCTGCTTTAAGGAATCCATCATGGCTGGAGCAGTATAGATAAGCTGACCCTTCCCGCTTACCGCCTCCACCAGATTAAAGACTACCAGGGGATTGGCTTCCTGAAAGGCCCGGGCCATGGCCTCAAGATCAAAGGAAAAAAAATAAACGCCCGGTTCGTATCCTAAATTCGAAAGAGCCCGGAAAATCGCCTCACTCTGAGCGGATACATCCTGCTCGTCCTCGGATGCCCATTCTGGAATTTGATCCTGAAGGATGGTAATATTCATTGATATCACCATGGATTTTCAAGCCGCAGGTCTGAGGTATGTTTGGCCATACCTGACTGGTCGAAAATCGGTGGGGGTACATGATATCCTCAACCGCTCCAGGGCAGAACTCATAATCATGCCGATAAGATCATGGTACCTGATGCCGGCCAGGGTGCAAAGGATTGGCAGGTCAGAATGTTCCGGGTGTAATCCGGCTAATGGATTGACTTCTATGAAATGAAGCTGTCCGGAATCGTCAGCTCGTACATCGACCCTTCCTCCATCCCTGCATCCAAGGCCCCTCCAGGCCAGAAGAGCCAGTTCCTCTGCTTTTTCGGCCATCATGTCCTGAGCCAATCGATACGTCACCAGGGCTTCATATTCCTTTTTATTAAAATAGGAATACACATCAGTTTCCGCATCAGGTCTCAACAATATCTCCAAAGCCCCAATGCTTCTCGCCTTAGAGCCTGTCCCAACGATACCGACGGTAAATTCTCTCCCTGAGAGAAACGCCTCAACCAGGATCGGCTGCTTATATTGTGATAAGAGCCGGCCGCAGAGAAAAACCAATTCATCCCGACTGGTGACCTTTGAGGCACCGCTTATCCCCTTGCTGGTTCCCTCGGCAATCGGTTTGGCAAAGAGAGGGAAAGGAAGATTTACCTCCTGGGCTTCGCCTTCTCTTTCAACTATGGCGAAAGCGGGAGTCGGAATACCAAAATCACGGATGATGCGCTTGGTCATGCCTTTGTGAAGAGTAAGAGAAAGCACGAGCGGATCAGAAAAGGTATACGGTATGCCGTAAGCGTCGAGGAGGCAGGGTATCTGCGCCTCACGCCCGAAGCCGTAAAGCCCCTCGGCGATATTGAAAACAAGGTCCCACCTGTCCCCTCCGGCCAGTCGGCCCGTCAGGCTTTTGATATGCCCGATGCGATCGGTTCCAAATCCAAGCTCCTGAAGAGCACCTTCGATGGCTTCAATAGTATCCACCAGATCAAGCTCAGCGGTCTCCTCTTCAGTATATCCCTCTTTCAGATATTCCTCTTTCAGATCATAGGTAAGTCCAACTATCATGAACTTCTTTTTCCCTCACATATTTTGGCTCTCCTCTCAGGGGAGAGGGAATCTGCCATTTCCCCTCCCTGAGATGAGAGCACGGTTCGGAGATGGTTCAACTATCCCCGGAAGTCTTATTGATTGGAATCTTCTTCAGGGACAATATCTTCAGGTACTACATATTCGTAGCTGTCCTGTCCCTCCGGTTCTTCTTCAAACCACTGATATTCAGATTCGTCCCCTTCACCCTCCTGCTCCTCAGCAACAGGATCTTCTTCAGCATTCGCATCCTCGTATTCAGCAAGTTCATCGCCAATGATGGCGTCGGGGAAGGCAGCCTCTTCGGCCTGGGTTATCTGCATCTCTCCGGATGCAGACCTGACAAGAGCAGAGCCCCGCGAAACGATTAATAATAATCCGAAAGAAAAAACCACTATTCCGACTATGATTGCCTTTGCTTTCATATATCCCTCCAATGAAAGAGAGGCCATTTCTGCATGGCCAAAGTTCGTAAAGATGACCTACACATAGAAAATGGTAGGAGAGGTCTCCTCATGAATTCGGGTATAAACGCCTCCTTTCTCAACTCATGCTCATAACATCTTCGTTAACGGGACACCCTGAAGGCCCATTTCCTCCATGATCAGGATACCGGTAAATTTTCCCCTCATAGTTTCTCAGGAGAATATACTCACCATCCCGCCCGACTACCGGCTCAGGAATCAAAGGAATCTTTCCTCCACTCCCGGGGGCATCAATTACATAGGCTGGCACTGCGTAACCAGTGGTATGACCCCGCAGGCCACGGATAATTTCGAGTCCTCTCTCTACTGAGGTACGAAAATGTGAAGAACCTGAAATAGGATCACATTGATAGAGATAGTACGGTTTTACCCGTATCTTGAGCAGACCGTGTACTAACCACTTCATAGTTTCGACATCATCGTTTATTCCTGACAGCAGGACCGTTTGACTGCCCAGAGGAATACCCGCATCCGCCAACCGGCAGCAGGCCCGATTTACCTCCGGTGTCAGCTCATCCGGATGAATAGCATGGATGCTCATCCACAAGGGATGGTAGCGCTTCAGCATCCTGACAAGTTGTGGGGTAACGCGCTGAGGTAAAACAAACGGCACTTTCGTCCCGATGCGTAAAAACTCCACGTGTGGAATGCGGCGTAATCGTGACAGGAGCCATTCCAATCTTTCATCCGGAAGCGTTAAAGGGTCACCGCCGGAGATTAAAACATCCCGGACAGCCGGTGTCTCTTCTATATAAGAAATAGCCCTCTCCCAATGGCTTTTCGCTGAAACGGCCTTATGACCGGTACCAACCATACGTGAGCGCGTGCAGTACCGGCAGTAGCTGGAACAAAAGCTGGTGACCAGGAAAAGCACCCGATCCGGATACCGGTGCACTATTCCCTTAACCGGGCTATGGCTTTCTTCCCCAAGGGGGTCATCGCTCTCGCCCGGAACACGGACATATTCACCCATTGAGGGCACTACCGTACGGCGTATCGGCTGGGAAGGATCATGTTCATCAAGAAGGCCGGCATAATACGGCGTGATAGCCATAGGCAGGGAACCTGAATATTTATAGCGGATAAGAGCTTCATGCTCATTTTCGGAAAGGTGGATAATCTGTTCCAGCCTCTCGATGGTATTGATGCGATTCGCTAATTGCCACCTCCAATCATTCCATTCACCCCTGGTTGCCTTTGGAAAAAATCGCTGGCGAAAGGTCAGTGGTTGTGAATGTGTCTTTTTTGTGCCTGGGTGATAAGAATGTTTGAACTGCAGCCGCGAGACTTTTGGAGATGTGGTTAAGATCGAGGATAATGATAAAATGGCAGGCTGTTTTGACTCCCCCTCAATATTTTCAAAGGGATAAGAGATACTACCTGGAGGTTCGGTATCTTCACTCATACTCATGGATTCTGTTTCTTTTGGTACAATTACCTGTTTTTTCATTTCCTTACCACCCCTTCACCCATGGATTACGTTAAGCATCATCAAATACTTTGTATCTCTTGACAATAATTCTCTTATCCCCATATTCATCCTCTTCCAAAACACCGGTAACTCTTACGTTCTGCGAGGTGAATTCCAATAATTCCTCACCAAGATCGCTGTCATCAATAAGGTACTCCTCCTCATCTGATGTAGACAGAGCTACAGCTATCACACAGTCATTTTCATCCCACTCTACCGGAGTAATGATTCCGGTAAGAGTGACCTCCTGTGGTTTCCCTCTTTCCTTCATGGCTTACGCCTCCTCCCTGTATCTCATGTTCTCCTCATCAGCGGCCCGAGAACGTGATGATTTTTTATTATCCGAGTATAGAGCATAAACCATGCCAACCACATAACTTCATGAAATATAATATCTTTTCTCTCTAACCCTCCAAAAACAGGAATTGATGGTTCCGATTTTAAAAAAGCCCTTCTGCATCTCTGGCCATATCGGTATCTCTGATTTTCGTATCCACTCTTCTCCCGGCCAATACATGATACCTCAGGCCAAAAAAATTCTAAAATTTTATATTATATATTAGCTTTTATTTTATGTTAAGGAAATAGCAAAAACAGGAACTCATAGTTCTAAGGTGGGAAAATATCGGAACTTTAAGTTCCTATGGATTGGAACAAACGACCTATTTAAATTCTTCCTTGCGGATTCCGTATTTGGTTAAAAGCTTGTGAATCTGACGGGCAGTTACACCCGCCTTTCTCGCCGTTTCGTTGATCTTACCATTGTTCGAAGCCAGGAGCTGTTTCAAATAATGCCGCTCAATGTTCTCAATACCCATACGTCTTACCTCTGACAGGGGAAGAGAAATATCCAGGGACATGCGTGCATCAGGATCATCACAGGTAAACAACTCACCGGGAAAGCTCTCCGGTGTAAGAATGGAGGAGGTCTCAAGGATATAAGCACGTTCAATGAGGTTTTCCAACTCACGAATATTTCCAGGCCATGGGTAGAGTTCAAAGGCTTCCATAACCTGGGGATGAACACCGTGAATCTCCTTTGGGTTGAGCTTATTCAACCGCTTCAGAAAGGTTTCAACCAGGAGGGGAAGATCCTCCATTCTCTCCCTCAATGGAGGAATGTCTATGGGGAAGACATTCAATCGGTAGTAGAGATCCTTCCTGAAGACATTATCGTCGCACATCTTCTGAAGATCAATATTAGAGGCGGCAATGATTCTCACATCCGATTCAATAACTTCCTCTCCACCTACTCTCTGGAAGGTTTTATCCTGAAGTATCTGGAGCAGTTTGATCTGCGTCGAGGCAGTAATGGTTCCGATCTCGTCGAGGAAAATCGTTCCACCCCGGGCGATCTCAAATTTCCCCAACTTTCTCTTCACTGCCCCGGTAAAGGCGCCTTTCTCGTGCCCAAACAGATCACTTTCGATCAGGGTATCCGGAATGGCGCCACAATGAACGCTGATAAACTGGTTTTCACATCTATTACTATGGCGATGAATGAGCTTGGCTAATACACCTTTACCGGTCCCGGTCTCTCCGGTCAGGAAAACATTTGTTTTGGTCGGGGCAACCAACCTCGCCTTGTCGAAGACTTTCTTCACGGCCGGACTGTTGGTCCTTACCACCTCAAGATAATCACTCTTCCAGAACCTGTCGCGGAGGTAGTCAAGCTCATATTGCATTCTTACTGATTCATTGATACTTTCGGTCACGTAGGTGACTTCTTCATAATTGATGGGATAGGTCAGGTAATTGCTTGCCCCTGCCTTAACTGCATTCACCGCCTCTCTGATAAGGTTCTGAGGTGACATGACAATGATCTCAGCCGTAGGGAATACCTGCCAGAACATCTGAAGGATTTTCTTATAATCATTGAAGCCATTATCCGAGGGCAATTCACGCAGGAGCATGATATCTATAAAGATAAATTCATACCGTTTTTTCCTGAACAGCTCAAAACAGGACGGCTCGTCATGAGTTACATCAACCTTGTAATCAGAGCAGAAGCAGTTACGGACCGCATTACAGGCCTCATGATTATCAGAGGCGACCAGAATATGTTTCATGGGAACTCCTCAAGGTAAACCTTTATGGCCATTTTGGCTCAGCCTGGCCATAAAGACAAAGCCAAACTCTTGGTCTCCGATATCATATGTCTTAGCGTAGCCTCTGTCAATGGAAAATCCTCACCGTAACAACGTATGACCATGCAAGGTAACATTTGACTTAAGGTTGTGATTATATTATGATAACCTCGACTTTAGACAGGAAGGGAAACAATATGAGCAGGTCTTATACTGATATTATCCTCGGCAGTATTGCCGATGGGGTATTCACCGTAGACCGTGAGTGGAATATTCTGTCATTCAACCGTGCCGCTGAAAAGATCACCGGCGTGCCGAAATCATTGGCTATCGGCCAGAAATGCTTCGAGGTCTTCCGGGCTGATATATGCCAGAACGCCTGTGCTCTCAAGAGAACCATCGAAAGTGGCAAGGAACTCATTGATCTGCGTATCAACATCCTGAACAGCAAGGGCTACTCTGTTCCTGTCAGTATCAGTACTGCTGTTCTTCGCGATGAGCATGGCCTCATGGTTGGAGGAGTGGAAACCTTCAGGGACCTTTCCATGATGGAAAGACTGCGCAAGGAGATTCATCACCAGTATACCTTTGCGGACATCATCAGTAAAAATCATGAAATTCAAAAAATACTCGATATTCTGCCGGACATTGCCATGAGCGACAGTACGGTCCTTATTGTGGGGCCCAGCGGTTCAGGGAAAGAACTCGTAGCCAAAGCCATTCACCATTTGAGCAGGCGCAAAAGGAAAAGATACGTAGCTGTAAACTGCGGCGCACTTCCCGATACTCTCCTCGAATCCGAGCTCTTCGGCTATGTCAGGGGAGCCTTCACCGATGCCAGGAAAGATAAACCAGGGCGTTTCGCTCTGGCTGAGGGGGGAACCCTCTTCCTCGACGAGATCGGCGACCTTTCCGTCGCTCTGCAGGTCAAGCTTCTGAGGGTTCTCCAGGAGAAAGAGTATGAGCCGCTTGGCGCCACGGCCCCGGTTAAGGCTGATGTACGAATTATCGCAGCCACCAACAAGTCCCTCCCTGACCTTCTGTCCGGCGGTGTTTTTCGGGAGGATCTTTACTATCGCCTCAATGTGGTTAAAATCAGCCTCCCGCCCCTGTCTTCCCGTCGCGAAGACATTCCGCTTCTCATCGATCACTTTATTCAAAGGTTCAATGCGAGTAAGGGGAAGGATATTCAGGGAGTATCCGAGTTGGCCCTGGCTCTCCTGATGAGATATGATTATCCCGGGAATGTAAGGGAACTTGAAAATATCGTTGAACACTGTTTCGTCCTGTGCAGAGGGGGAGAGATTCAAGCTGATCACCTGCCCAGGGAGGTCGTATCAACCCGTAGCCGCGAAGTGAGTGAGCCAATGGCTAACCCCCTCAGGCAGGCTGAAGCAGCCACCATCATCAATACCTTGCAAAAGTATCATGGGAACAGGCGAAAGACGGCATCCGATCTCGGCCTCCACAAAACCACACTCTGGCGTAAGATGAAGAAGTACGGAATTACTTCCTTTGAATCGTGAACAAGGCCTCACTAATTGATATTGCACGCCTGCAACCGTCTGCCTGCAACTAATTGCATTTTTGCATCGATCCGTGAACTTCATCTTCGGCCCTGGTCTACCTAACCTATTGATCTTTTTTGTATTAAATCCCACCTTCTCATCCCTGCCCCCTTGGCATGCTTTTTGTTTAAATAAGGAATGAAACAAGATATATGAGGAGAATGAACTGTGAAAATCGGCATTCCTCTTTTTGGTACCAGGATTTCACCGCGTTTCGACTGTAGTCAAACGTTCCTTGTCATCGAGGTGGAGGATGGCCAAAATATACAGAAACAAATTGTCTTTGTCTGTGAAAGCAGCCCTATAAAGAGGATCAGGAATCTTGCCGCCCTGCACATTGACACCCTGATCTGCGGCGGCATCGATGCCTTTTCCGAGCGGCAGTTGTACTTCCATGGGATCAGGGTATTTTCATGGATTACCGGAGAGGCTGAAGCTGTACTCTGCTGCTTTCTTGAAGGGAAATTAGAATCAGGCATGATGATGGGTGCCGACGGACGCTGCTGTGGACGGTGGCGGTTCCGGAGAGGATCGAGGCACCTGTAATTATATTATGGTAAGGAGGTGCTCAAGATGCCAAGAGGCGATAAAACCGGACCCTTAGGTTTGGGCCCGATGACCGGCAGGGCGGCTGGATATTGTGCCGGCTATCCTGTACCGGGACATGCGAACCCATGGCCGGGACGCGGACGCGGAATGGGTTACGGGCGAGGCCGCAGCTTCGGACGCGACGGTGGATGGGGTTTTCGTTATCCATCCGGACCATGTATGGGATATCCTCCGGATGTACCACCCACGTTCCAGATGAGATACCCGAAATCTGATGCTCAAAATGAGAAATCCTATCTGGAGAACCAGTTGAAGGTACTCCAGGGCCAGGTTGATGCGATCAGGCAGCGACTTGATGAACTGACCGGCCGGGAGGAAAAGGCATAGGCATGGAGTATGGGAGGGGAGCCAAAGGATGGGATGTCCCCCGCCTCTTCCTTTGGCTCACCTCTTCAGATTATGAAATATTTTGGATTATAATGTATTTAGATTATAATATAAATACAGACAGGGCATGTAACGATATGGATATACAAAAGATCCTTTTATCGGGAAGGGAGCTTGCGGCATGAAGATTGTCATAACATCGAGTGGAGAGGCCATGGATTCACAGGTAGATCCACGGTTTGGCCGGGCTAAAACACTCATTTTGTTTGATACTGAAACCGGACTGCATCAGGTCGTGGACAACACTCAGAACCTGAATGCAGCCCAGGGAGCGGGAATCCAGGCGGCTGAACATGTCTCCCGGCTCGGCGCTCAATGCCTCATTACCGGTCACTGCGGTCCCAAGGCCTTCAGGACACTTCAGGCGGCCGGGATAAAGGTTATTATTGGAGCGGAGGGCACCGTAACCGAGGCGATTGAAAATTTCAGGGCAGGGCAGTACACCACAGCCGAAGCAGCGGATGTTGACGGCCACTGGATGTGAGGGAACAGATGATTATTGCTGCAGCCGGTCCATAATAAATCGCATGATAAAACAAAGTCATCCATTCTGGATATGAAGGGGAAAGATGATTATTGCTGTAGCCAGCGGGAAGGGCGGTACCGGCAAGACCACGATAGCCACCAACCTTGTCCTCTCTCTTGAAGGCTCTGTCCGCCTGCTTGACTGTGATGTTGAGGAACCGAATGCGCACCTTTTTTTAAAGCCGCGGATAGAGAGCACAACATCAATCGGCATACCCGTACCCTGTGTTGATGAACTGAGATGTACGGCCTGTGGAAAATGCGGACAAATCTGTCAATACAGCGCTATTGTGGCCTTAAAAACAAAACCGCTCACCTTTCCCGAACTCTGCCATGGCTGTGGAGGCTGTGCACGTATCTGCCCAAGCGGAGCAATCACTGAAGTCAGCCGGGAGATCGGCACCCTTGAAAAGGGACGATCAGGAAATGTTGAATTCGTCCATGGACGCCTCAAGATCGGGGAGGCCATGTCACCGCCGCTTATCCGGGCGGTTAAGAAATATATACGTCAGGAGGGTGCTACCATCATCGATGCACCCCCAGGAACATCCTGCCCTGTGATAGCAACTGTTAAGGATAGCGATTTTGTCATTCTGGTAACCGAGCCGACACCATTCGGGCTCAATGACCTCATGCTGGCCGTGGAAATGATAAGAGAACTTGGCACTCCCTTCGGTGTGCTGATTAATCGAGCTGACCTTGGAGATGATCGGGTCAGGGATTACTGCCGGGCCCAGGGTATCCAGGTGCTTTTAGAAATATCAAATGACCGGAAGATCGCCGAGGCTTACTCCAAAGGTATATTGATGATTGAGGTAAGACCGGGGCTGATAGATACTTTCAGGGAATTATATGCCCGGATAGGTGATATCGTCAGTTCCGGGGGATCCAAAGGGCTTCCTTATTCTTCAGAAAAAGGAGAGATATGAGGGAACTGGTGGTCATCAGTGGTAAGGGCGGTACCGGGAAAACAAGCATTGTCGCTTCATTCGCAGTCCTGGCCCGGAATAAAATCCTGGCTGACTGTGATGTTGATGCGGCTGATCTGCATCTCCTCTTACAGCCCAAAATTCAGCACCGACAGATCTTTAAATCCGGCAAACAAGCTTCTATCAGGCAGGAAGATTGCCTGGGTTGTGGTTTGTGCCGGGATATCTGTCGCTTTGAGGCGGTGAAAGAGCTTGCCCCTTCGCCCATTCGCGCCTGCCCGGTATTCTCGATCGATCCGATCTCCTGTGAAGGGTGTGGGGTGTGCGTCGAATTCTGTCCTCAGAAGGCTGTAGACTTCCTGGAAAAGACAGGCGGCGAATGGTTCATTTCCGATACCCGGTGTGGCCCCATGGTTCACGCCAGGCTTGGCGCGGCTGAGGAAAACTCGGGCAAACTGGTATCTCTGGTCCGAACCCAGGCGGGGAAAATGGCCGGGGAAAAGGGGCTCGATCTCATAATCATTGATGGCTCACCCGGAATCGGCTGCCCGGTTATTGCTTCCATAACCGGTGCCGACCTCGTTCTGGTGGTAACCGAGCCGACCGTATCCGGAGAACATGACTTCAAACGGGTCATTTCCCTGACCAGGCATTTCCGGATCCCAACAGCGCTCTGCGTGAATAAATATGATTTGAATCCTTCACAAACAGACCTTATTGAACAACAGGCCTGTGAAAAGCAGGTGATCATGGCCGGCCGCATCCACTATGACGAACAGGTGACCTATGCCCAGGTAAAAGGAAAAGCAATCGTAGAGTGTGAAGAGAGCCTGGCCGGTAAGGATATAAGGGCTCTCTGGCAAAAATTGGAGCCTTTTATAAGAAACGTCCCTCAGGAAAAATATAACTTTTTACATGGAGATGATTATGCCCGAAAAAACCTGTAACTCCTGTACAACCGACACGTGCTCGGCCAAAGACCAACAGCCGGGTGAAGCCCGGGAAGAATTCCTGGAGCGTCAGGCACTCCAAAATCGCCTGTGCCGGATCAAACACAAAGTCCTTGTCCTGTCCGGAAAGGGGGGGGTAGGGAAAAGTACGGTGGCTGTCAACCTGGCTATATCGCTGGGCCTGGCCGGTAAGAAGGTAGGCCTCCTCGATGTTGATATCCACGGTCCGAGTATACCCAAACTCCTCAGCCTTGAGAACAGTTCCTTAATGGTCAAGGAAGAGGCTATTGTGCCCATCAGGCTCAGTGATAATCTGAAGGTCATGTCCATCGGATTCCTCCTTCGCAGCCGGGACGATGCGATTATCTGGCGAGGGCCGCTGAAGATGGGAGTGATCAAGCAATTCCTCAAAGATGTGGACTGGGGGGATCTGGATTACCTGATCATGGACCTCCCGCCCGGGACCGGTGATGAGCCTCTCTCCGTATGTCAGCTGGTTGAAAATGCAGATGGAGCTATTGTCGTGACCACACCCCAGGAGGTCGCCCTGGCTGACGTGCGAAAATCCATCAACTTCTGCCGGGCACTGAAACTTCCCGTTCTGGGGGTAATTGAAAATATGAGCGGCTTTGTCTGCCCCAAGTGCGGCGAATTGACGGAAATCTTCAAAAGCGGCGGCGGAGAGCGCATGGCCGGCGAAATGGGGGTGCCCTTCCTCGGACGCATCCCTCTGGACTCCCGGATTGTAGAGGCATGCGATTCGGGTAAGCCCTATATCTATCATTATGCCAAAACCGAAACGGCCAAGTCCTTCGACAGGGTAATCCATCCGATCCTGGACCTGGACCATTCGGCTTGAATTTCCTGAAGTACAGGTAGGTGCCCCAGCCAAACCTCCTGAATTCATTGTTCAGGCTCACCGCAAGGGAACTCTGACCACAGGAGAGGATATCTGTGGCCACCAGGAAAAAAGGGTGGGGTTACCGGAGATAACAGCTGCGACCATTCAGTAAAAAGCGGAGCCGAGAACCATGAAATATTTTAAAATAACAGTACTCGTCGAAAATTCAGCGAATCGGGAAGATCTTCTGACTGAGCACGGCCTGGCCTTTCTCATTGAGCAAAATGGGGTATTCGGTCTTTTCGATACAGGACAAAGTAATATCTTTTTAAAAAACGCCCAGATCATGGGACTGGATTTGACACCCCTGCACTGGGTTGTCCTCAGTCACGGCCATTACGACCATGCGGGAGGGATCTCCTCAATCGCGGATTTTTCCGGATGGGTGCGAATCTTTGCTCACCCTGAAGCATTTTCACCTCGATTTATCAAGGAACCTGACGGCAATTTCCTTCCCATAGGCATACCTATCTCCAAAGACGGGATTAAAAAAATCGGCCTCGAATTGCTTTGCAGTTCCGAGCCCGTTGAGGTGGCCGGGCAGATTATGACTACAGGCGAAATTCCCAGGGTCACCGATTTTGAACCCGAGGAAGAAGTCTTTTTTACAAAAAAGGGGAGCGACTTCGTCCCCGATCTTTTCCCCGATGATATAGGCCTCATCATCAAAACATCCAAGGGGGTGGTTGTACTCCTGGGGTGTGCTCATGCCGGGGTGATCAATACCCTCCTTCGGGTCATCAATATCATCGGTGAAGAGAAAATCTATGCCGTCATCGGCGGTATGCACCTTGCTGGGGCCTCTGATAAGCGCATCCAGAGAACCATTGATGCCTTCCACGACTTCGGCATCTCAAGGATCGGACTAGCCCATTGTACCGGGAGAAGGGCTGCCAAAGCCTTTTTAGCTGCCTTCGGCAATAGCTGCTTTATGTGCCCCACTGGAACAGTCCTTGAGTTTTAGGGGACAGGAGCGAGTCCCCAGCCGCCTTATCGGGAATAATACTGCTCCATATAGGCCTTATAAGAGGGGCAAAGGTGGGCTACCGGACAGATGGGACAAGAGGGTTTGGGGGCTTTACAGATCCGGCGGCCATGGAAAATCAGGAGGTGAGAAAACTGAATCCACTCGGAGCGGGGGATAATGGCCATTAATTCCTGCTCAATTTTATCGGGATCCTTTTGGCGGGTGAGGCCGAGTCTGGCGGAAACTCTCTTGACATGGGTATCCACAACCATGGCCGGAACCTGAAAGGCGTTGCCTAAAATCACGTTGGCTGTTTTACGTCCGACACCGGGCAGTTGAACCAAATCTTCCAGCCGGGACGGAATCCGTCCCTGAAATCTTCTTTCCAGTTGTTCACAACAGGCCTTGATGTTTCTGGCTTTATTATGAAAAAACCCGGTGGATTTAATGTCCTGTTCCAATTCGGCTAAATCAGCCTCGGCATAAGCCCTGGTTGAAGGATACTTCCTGAATAACGCCTCCGTTACCTTATTCACGCGCTCATCAGTGCACTGAGCCGAGAGAATGGTGGCTATAAGCAGCTCCAGGGGTGAAGAAAAGCGCAAAGCGGTCTTAACCTCCGGATAGGCTTTTTTTAAAAGAACGATGAGATCATGAATTCGCTGCTGTTCGGATTGCTCTCCCATAGGCAAAATTCTAAACCAGAGGGAAAATCTTTGTCAATGCTTCCCTTGTGAGGCCGGGAGCTTTTGATGATAATAGGCGCACATGACCGGATCCGCACCCAGTTCGCTTCCCGCTCGCTTGCGGCAGCCGCCGCCGCATTCTTCCGCATGGGCACAGTCCCGGCACTCAAGCCGACTCAACGGAGTATGAGTAAGACGAGCCCAGCATCTGGCCAGACCCTCACTGATATGACCGACCGGATTTTCAGCATAAAAGTCACATTTACATACCCGCCCATCGGGGAGGACCGTACACAGGTGCCGCCCACAGCCAAAACCCTCGGTTCCTCCATGAAAGCTCCCCCCAAAAGCGAACCTTAAATAGGAAGCCGCTTCCTCAAGACTCAATCCGAAAAAACGGTCCTGTATCCCGGCTTTCAGGTCAAAGGGAACGTCTATTCCCCATCCCTGAACCCCAAGCTCCCGAAGAAGGGCTGAGAGCTGCTCAATCTCATCCAGGTTCTGCCGATGGAGCATGGTGGCTGCCGAAACTTGAAAACCATGCCGACGGCAGAGCCGGATAGCTTCAATTGTTTTATCAAACGTTCCTTCTCCCCGTAAATGTTCGTGCCCCTTTCGAAGGCCGTCCAAGCTGATCTGGATTTCCTGAATACCTTTCAGTCTGGGAATCATGGGAGGAGTGATCAGGGTGCCGTTCGTTAATAATATCTTCCGAAGGTGAAACCCTTTCAGGGTATCTAAAATTTCATCAATTTCCGGATGCATCAAGGGCTCTCCACCCGAAACAATCACTTTCAGACCCTGCAGATGATTAAATTCAGTCACCACCTGCCGGATATCTGAAACTGAAAGATCCTGTGAAGAAACAGATGCCAGCAGGCAGTGGCGGCATTTGAGATTACACCGGCTGGTAATCTGCACCTCCAGGTAGCGCAGAGATGGAGAAAGCAGGGAAATCGGCTCACTGGCCAATGGATTGTTATGCCGTTCGGCCCGAAGCTGTAAGAGACCCTCTTCCAGGCAGAACCGGAAAAAGTCCGGGTCCGGATGTAATTCTTTGAGCTGGTGGCTCCCGTCACACCGGATCAGGAATTCAAACGCCTCCTGATCGAGCTCATAGAGTTCATCTTTCTCCAGGTGGTAAATATGGGGCATCTCGATCATGCGAATGATACAATCAGAAGAAAGGGAAACAAACCTCGTATCATCTTCACTCCCCTGAGTGCCTCGATGAACTTTAATTTCTCTCGAAACCATGGGTAACCACACTCCCTGCGCCCGCTTACAGCGGGTATACGTACCGGCCTTGAGAGCCCGTTCGAAAGCCCTCAGCCATATATAAAAAAAGCATCATCTGATCTCCAGGAGATCAGATGATGCTCACTTGCCTAACATGTGCAACTGCATTTACAAAGCCCTTTAGCTCGTTTCTTAACCTTCTTTATTTTCACTCCCAGCTCTCACCCCCCTCCTAACCACATATTAACGGACATAACCGGGAAGCCGGATCATTCTCTTTCCTCCCGGAAATCCGGCCCGGTCCCTTTCTGATATATTCATCGGAAGGAAAAAGAAAAACAGCTACTCATCATGGGCAGCCAATTTCTCCAGATGTTTCCCATCTTCCAGGGAGGGGAGTGATTGATTTCAGGTTGGAGAGAACTGACATTCCGCACCATGAAGCTAACCTGCTGAAAAGATTATAATTAATTTTTTGCAGCTTTGCGCTTCTTTTTTCGCAAAGGTAGCAAAATCAAAAACTAAGCAGTGGAGGTGCGGAAGATGGAATAGAAGGTAGGGAATATCTGAATTTCTCCGGTTCTCTTGACCTCTTCCTGAAAGTAAGATATCTTTGGGAAAATCTGGAAAAGGGAAGCATGCCCTAAAAGGGCAGCAGATTTTAAAACGGTTAAGGCGGGAGCGGGATATGCATCTCATTGCTGGTATTGATGAGGCCGGGCGGGGATGCCTGATCGGGCCTATGACTCTGTGTGGTGTGTGTATAGAAAAGGAAAGAGAGGCGGAATTACAGGCTCTGGGAGTAAAGGATTCCAAGCAACTCAGCCCCGGACAGAGGGATCGCCTCGCTGCCTTGATCAAAGAGGTGGTGTCTTCCTTTCAGGTGATCCTTATCTCGCCAGGAGATATTGATCGTGAGAATTTAAATTATCTGAGCCTGAAAAAATCTGTTGAGATCATTGACAGGCTGAGCCCTGATGTAGTCTACCTGGATGTTCCGGCTCATGGAAGTGGAATCCGGAAATACTGCCAGGCCGTTCAGCGGATGGTAAAACACCAGCATGTCAGGATTTGTGGAGAGAATAAGGCGGATCAAAACTACCCGGTAGTCTCTGCGGCCTCGATCATAGCCAAAGTTGTTCGTGACAGAGAAATCCATAATCTCCATGCAGCATACGGCGATTTTGGCTCCGGATATCCTTCAGATCCAAAAACCAGATGGTTCGCCCGCCAATACCTCTCGGCCAACCAGCCACTCCCCCCTATCATCCGGGCGAAATGGAAAACAGTTACCAGGCTTCGAGGGCCTCGACAGAAAAGTCTGTTCCCTGCCGGCGATTATCCCTGCGGTGAGGACGATCCTGCTTCCATAAACGCCTGAGCTCTTCTACTCTTTGGCAGAAGCCTTTTCTGATCTCCGGAGGAATAATTTCCATCAGCACTTCAGAAAATGAGATAAGATAAACTACGTGTGGCATAAGGCGAGAGGTTTGCATCAACCTGTTCCTGGGAGATAAAATCATGACCAGGAACATGACCAGGAGACAGACCAGAATACCTCCCTTGACCAGGCCGAGAATTCCTCCTCCCAGGTGATCGAGCCAGCTTAATTCAAAGCTTTTGATGATCCTCCGGAAAAGCCGTCCGGCGAGGATAATTATGAGATAGGTGGCCAGGAACAGGAGAATAAAAGAGACAAGAGAGCCGGTCTGTGGGCCCAGCCACCGCTGCCAGCTTTGAGCCGTCTGGTAGTAATACCGCCTGGCCAGCACGATTCCCGCTACCAGAGCCAGGAGAGCAAATATCTCCCGGACCACCCCCTTCAGGAAGCTGTAGAGAGTGCTGAAGGCAAGAATGGCCACGATAACGATATCTATGGAATTCTTCCCAAAAAGCATAAAGTCCTCTCTTACGAACGTGAGTTTGCCTTACGTTTCACCGCGTACTTTTCGGCCTGATGTCGAACAATATCTCCTTGAATCATATAAATAACATCTTCGGCAATATTGGTAGCGTAGTCAGCTATGCGCTCAAGATCTCTCGATATGCCAAGCAGGTGGATCAGACAATCGATGTGGTCGGGACTCTTGCGCATTTCCTCTGCAACCTGATGATACATTTCACGATTCATAGTGTCAACCTCATCATCGGCTGCACATACTCTATAGGCAAGATCTGCATCCATATTGACCAGGGAATCGAGGCTCTTCCTCAGCATGGCCTGAACCTTTTCAGCCATGCCCAGAAAATCAAAAGGAATGTCAACCGGATCAACGGCCAGAGCCCTGGCTATGCAAAGGCGTTGCTGCTGTCCGCCGGAAAGATCCAGGGCATGGTGATGCAGGCGGTCTTTGACCTCTTCCCATAAGGCGGCCATCTGAAGGCTCTTTTCCACGATTTCCGTGAGTTTCTGCCGGTTTCTGAGGCCCACTAATCTGGGACCATAGGCAATGTTATCAAATACCGTTTTGGGAAAGGGATTTGATCTCTGAAACACCATTCCCACCCTTCGCCGCAGGACGACCACATCAACGTTCCGGCCGTTCACATCGTGCCCATCCACACAGAGACTGCCTTCCGTATGCACACCGGGAATGAGATCATTCATTCGGTTGATCGATCGGAGAAAACTGCTTTTGCCGCACCCGCTCGGGCCGATAATAGCCGTAACCCTTTTGGCCGGCACATCCATGGTAACCTTCTTAACCGCTTCATGTCCGCCATAAAAGAGAGAAAATTCCCGGCTTTGGATCTTTACCTGTTCGTCATGCATGGTAATATCTTATCACATATCCGCTCTAGGTTCTTCTCAGCTTTCTGGCCAATCTGGCCCGCAAGTACATAGCCAATCCATTAAACAGGATCACCAGGAGCACTAAAGAAAAGGCCATGCCGTATTGCACGTGGCGTATCTGCTCCACTGCTTCATGCTCAGTGCAAAGGTTATAAAGGTTCCATGATAAGGCCGGAGTGGGGCTGTTGAGGGTCTGTAAGGGAGATAGAGCCGAACCGACGCTCACGGCTGCGGTGAAAATGATCGGTGCAGTTTCTCCTGCAGCGCGCCCAAGGCCGATAATAACACCGGTTAAAATGCCGGGCATGGCTGAGGGGAGGATGACATGGAGTATCGTCGGCCACAAACCGACTCCCAGAGCCAGAGAAGCCTCCTTCTGGGTATTCGGAACAGCCCGTATGGCTTCCTCCGATGTCCGAATAATGACCGGCAGAACGAGAAGGGCCAGGGTAGCCGAACCGACCAGAACACTCTTGCCGCTTGAAAGATGTACGGTGTTGATGAAAAAGGCCAATCCGAATAAGCCAAAGACGATACTCGGCACGGCCGCCAAGGTACTGATGCAGGTTCGGATAAGTCTGATGAAGGCCGTCTCTTTGGCATATTCAGCCAGGTAAATAGCCGCGATGATTCCAAGAGGAATGACCAGGAGCATACATCCGAAGGTAAGATAACAGGTGCCGAGGAGTTCCGGCCAAATACCCCCGAAAAAGTGGGCATCCCTGGGAGAATCGGTCAGAAATCTGCCGTAAAAGGTCAAGCGCGGGCGAAGGATCTGCCGCATATAATCCGTATCCTCGAAATAGATAAAAATCTTCTCAAGGGAAGTTCCTGCAAACTGCTCTTTCCGCTCCACTTCAATCTTCCGGGCTGCCATGTTTTCATCATACCGGTATTTCTCGAGGTAGAGGAGATGATGTAATTTCTCCTGGGCCCGATCCCACCGTGTTTGACCGTATTTATCCCGGAGCAGGGTTGGGACCGGACTATCCGGAAAGGGGCCGAGCAATTCACTCACAGCCTGCTTGAACGCCGCAAGATCCCGGTGGTATTCGTCTCTTCGAGAAAAATCAAGGGACAGCACAGCCCGCCGGAACTCTCCGGCCATCAGCCAGATATCCTCAAGAGGGGTGCCTGCAAACCGCTCCCTCCTCTCCGACTGGTCCAGGAGCTGATCAATAAGCTGAAGGGCAGACTCCTTCTCAGAAGCCTGTAAGGCATCTTCAAATAAGGTCTTTATTTGAAAGGCATCTTCAATGGATTTTTTGACCTCTTCTGATCTTCGCTCCTGAAAAGAAAACATTCGCTTGTAGGCGCGGTAGGCTTGCTGAGCCCGATCGCGTAAGGGTTCGGTCAGGATTCCTTTCTCAAAACCGGCAATGGCCCGATAGATAGGCTCTTTGAGTAATCGGATCTCTTTGATTTCCGCCTCAAGTTCAGCCCTGCTCCCTCGACCGAACTGCTCAAACATGACCCGACGGTATTCCACCGTCCCGTAAAATATAAAGGCCCTGAGGCCCCGGGTGACGATCGGACCGAGCAGAATGAGCACTGAAAGTACCAGAGTGAGAACGGCTATCAACCCGACCCCCCCAAACATTTGATCCATAAACTTTCGTGCTCTGGTATTCATTTCGTAAGCTTATCTCGATTTCTTTATTTTCCTTCGACTGATGACATACTCGGTCAATATATTGCCTATAAAGGTAAAGATGAGAAGGCATAAGGCCATAATAAAGAGGACATGGTAACGGCCTGAACCGGTAACATGGTCCGCCTCACCCATCTCTCCGGCAATCGTGGCCGTCAGGGTTCGAATGGGCTCCAGGACATTGTACCATGGTTGTGGTATCCTGACGGCATTGCCTGTGGCCATCCAGACTACCATGGTCTCACCGATAGCCCTCATAACGCCGAGAATAACGGCCGCCAGAATACCGCCTCTGGCAGCCGGAATAACTACTCTGGTAATCGTCTCAGCCCTGGTGGCACCAAGGGCATAACTTCCTTCACGCAGCTCACGGCCTATGGCATTGAGAGAGTCCTCAGATATACTGACTAACGTGGGCAGAGCCATGATGCTGAGAATAATGATGCCGTTGAGAGCGTTCGTGCCGCTGGTAATGCGAAGGTCAGCCAGCCGAAAGCTCCCAAAGATGAGCAGGGCCAGGATACCCAGGGCACTGGCCAAAGCGGCCATAATCCTGATAAGAGCGCTGCTTGATCCATTTTCGCCCCGGGAGGCTGAACCGGTAATGAGAACGGTCAGGATCAGGCCGGTCGGAAGCCCGATAAGCCAAAGGCTTATACTCAGCAGCGGTCCTCCCCTGTTCTGCAGCAGCGGCGCAAAAACCACCAGGGCAAAGAAGCCATAAACCACCGAAGGAATGGCTGACAGGATCTCGATGATCGGCTTGGTTACCTGTCGAACAGAAAAAGGCAGGATATCACTCAGGCAGACCGCAGCGGGTATCCCCACCAGGATGCTCAGGATACTGGCCCCGATGGTTACCATGAGGCTTCCGAAGAGAATAGCCAGGGCACCGAATTCAGCACCTTCCGCCCGTGAAGGATACCATCGGGTGCTGGTGAAAAACTCCCTGGCTCCTTCCAGTCGAAAAAATGGGATAGCATCCTTCGTAATGTAAACAAAGATGAAGATTACGCTCAAGACCGAAGCCGAGGTTATCAGGAGGAGGAACGACCTGCCCGCAGCTTGTAAAATTTGCTGCCATCGATTGGCTCCGGTACTGATAATGAAGCTTGCCTTTTCACCTTTGCCTTTTTTCGCATCCTCAAACACGGATGCTTTTCCTGTTATTGAGATCTCCCTTTCACCTGACATACGCCTTTCTCAGTAACCGGTGACCGGAACGAAACCAATTTCAGAGATGATCTCCTGCCCCTTCTCACTGAGATAAAAGCTCACAAATCGGTACACATGAGAGTCCATCTTTGGATATCCATTGGTGAACATGTAGAGGGGGCGGGCAATCGGATATCGACCGGAACGTACCGTATTGGCATTTAGATTTACTCCCTGGAAATCAGTTTTATAGTAATATACCGGAATATTATGAAAGGAATGTAAATAGATGGTTAGAGATTTGTTAGAAAAAGGGCGGGACTTATCACGAAAGGTCTCCCTGAAGAGTAAAGGCCTTTTTGTTCAGGTGGTGGCTGGCTTCTCTTGGTGGGAAGATAAGACCCGTGGATCACGGTTACTTGTATTTCGATTTTTTTGACACCCATGTTTCTCTTTTGGGGTCAAAATCAAAGTCTTCCGGGTTCCCCGGGACGTAGGGACCTTTCCTTACCAGGCCGGTTTCCAGATCTCTTATCTGTGTCTCCCAACATTTAACCTTTGTTCTTTTGACCGTTACCTCTTTTTTCTCATCCTTGTATTTCACAATGAATGAGTCTGAATGACTATTTTGGGCTGGGTTCATAGAGCATCTCTGGTAAACATTGATGGAAATATAATTATCTACTGAACGAGCAGTCTACCATGAGATACATAAAAATGCAACCCGCTATAAATTAATCACCATACGGCAATAATATCAATGAATGGTTCCCAGGGACAGGAAGAAGAATACCGGACCGTTCCTGAGTTGATACAAATAATTTCAATGAATGGTTCCCAGGGACGCTCCTTACCGGCCAAAAAAAGGATATCTGGTTTTCCATGTTCCTTTCCTGAAATCATAAAGAGAAAGGCTCATGGGTTCATGATTTATGATAATAACCTTTTCCACATTGGAGGGCTCACTTTCAAGGTTTGACGTATCGCAGGCGGTAACCGAAAAAAAATAAATCCCTGTCTCCGACAATTCCGAAAGCTCATGGCTGGTTACCTTTTCCAAGGCCTCTCTCTTCACCCCTGCCGGATCCTCTTTATAGCAATCCGGCAGGTGAGGAGTATTTCCGTTCACATCGTATTTTTCATAGATAACATAATAAAAGTAATATCCTTGAAGATCCGGCTCATTATTGCCGGACCAGCTAAATTTCAAAGAGACATACAAAGGTTTGGACCTTCCCATCGCCTGGGTGGATGTTATCAGGCAAAAACATATAACCAGACTATGCAGGAAGGTCACCTTCAAAAATTTGTGAGCAGTAATATATGATAAGTAATGTATAGGAAGAGCTCCCCTCAAGCTGTCTGCCTCATTTCCTGTTTACTTTTTCCTCATTGAGGGAAACGGTATCCGAATACCTCATCGAAAACACCATTGCCTTTAGACTCTTCTATCGCCAGATTACTTATGGTTTTTTGAATAATTTTGCATTATATATACCATGCTGAGCCCGAAAAGTTACTGGGGATGGGTACTTGCTGTGGCGGATTCTCCCTTATTCAAGATTAAGGTCCCGGCTCCGGCGGGCAACTCCGGGGAGGGGAAGGGAGATTTTCGGGGAGGGAAAAATTCAAGATTCAAGACCTGACCCCGGGAAGGTACATGGAAAAGGCGCTGCCTTGCCTGGGAGCGCTTTCGACCGAGATGCGGCCGCCGTGGGTCTGCACGATGTGCTTGACAATGGCCAGGCCGAGGCCCGTGCCGCCCAGCTTGCGGCTCCTGGCCTTATCCACGCGGTAGAACCGCTCGAAAATGCGGGAAAGATGTTCCTTCGGGATACCACAGCCCTGATCCCTGATCGTAATCACCGCATCCCGACCTGCTCTTACCGCTTCAACCCGAACGGTGCTTTCAGCGTCGCTGTATTTTATGGCGTTATCTATAAGGTTTATCACCGCCTGCTCAAGAAGGGCCGGATTCATGCTGACTGACAGGCCATCATCACAAGACAGATCGATCTTCACCCTTCTTGCTTGCGCCTTATCGCTGCAAACCAGGATGGCGGATTCAACCACCTGCCTGATACATCCCACCTCAAAGGTGATCTGCTCTGTTCCGCCCTCCTGCTCAATCCGGGAGAGACTCAACAGGTCATCGATAATAGCATTGAGGCGATCTGCTTGCCTGGCAATAATTTCAAGGAATCGCCCGGCATTCTCCTTATCCTCTATGGCCCCGTCTCTCAGGGTCTCCACAAATCCCGTGATGGAGGTAATCGGGGTTTTCAGCTCATGGGAAACATTGGCCACAAAATCGCGGCGAATATTCTCGAGGTTTTTCAGGCGGGTGACATCGTCCAGCACGATCAGGGCACCGGTGGTCTTTCCTCCGGCATCGCGCAGAATAGTGCCATGAGCCTGCAGAAATCGCTCACTGCCGGAATGAAAGGCAATATCATCCTCCACCGGCTCAGGAGTGGAGAACGTCTTATTCAGGAAGAGAAGCAAGTCGGTGTTCCGTATCACCTCCCGGATGTTTCGTCCAGCCGCCCCCTGTCCCTTCAGGCCGAAGAGACGCATTGCTGCCTGATTCAGTTGAACGATACGCTCCTCGGTATCAATGACCAGAACAGCCTCAACCATGCTTGAAAGAACAGCTTCAAGCTCATTCCGCTGCGCCGTTACCGTACGAATTCTCTCGTGTAACTGGGCGGCCATCTGGTTGAGGGTCATGGCCAGGCTGCCAAGTTCCTCGTCATCAGGCAAAAGCAACCTATGCTCAAGATCGCCCGAGGCAAAGCGGTCGGCCCCCCTCCTTATTTCTTCGATCGGCTTATTGATGTGCCGGGCGATGAACAGGCTCAGGACCGCCGCCAGAAGGGCCACGGCCATTCCACCCAGAGCCATCCGCAGATGAATGGTGCTCAAAGTCTGCCTCAGGGTGGTAACCGGCATGGAAACACGCACCACTCCGGTGATCAGCCCCTCCCGCTCAACCGGCACGGCCACGTACATCATTTCCTGCTGTAAGGTGGGGCTGGAGCGAATGGAAGTACCTATCATTCCGGACAGGGCATCTCTGATTTCGGGCCGATCACCGTGGTTATCCATCTGATCAGGATCACTTTCAGAATCGCCGATGACTATACCGTTGGGCAGTATAATGGTAATCCGGGTAGCTATGGCCGAGTTTATCTCGACACAGAGCCTGTCGACTTCGTCCTGATCGGCCGGCGAGAGTTTATCCGCTATCAGCCTCCTGGTCAGAAAGGCACGGATTTTCAGATCAGCAGCCGTCTGGCTGTAAAAGAAATGCCTTAAGGCAGCCGAAGCATGCCAGGCCACCGCTATGAGGGAAAGCAGGATTATAACCAGATAGGTCGGGTAAAGCCGCCACAGCAGTTTCTTCCTCTTTGGCATCAGTCCGCTACTCCAACAGCCTGTACCCTACGCCCCGCACTGTTTCTATATATGTTCTCCCGCTGCCCAGCTTGCGGCGCAACCCAACGATCTGCACGTCAATAGAGCGATCGGTAATGGCATAACCATCTCCCTTAATGCCATGAATAATCTGGTTGCGAGTAAAGACCCAGCCGGGCCTCCGGGACAGGAAACATAAGATTTCAAATTCGGTGGCGGTAAGGTCCACCTGTTTTCCCGTGACCAGCACCTGGTGAGAGGGGACATGAATCACCAGATCCCGGGCCGTGAGGAGACCGGCGCTATCGCCTGCCTCCTGTCTCCCTCTCCGGAGCACAGCCCGGATGCGGGCAATGAGTACCCGCGGGCTGAAGGGTTTCGTTATGTAGTCTTCAGCACCCAACTCGAGGCCAAGGACGATATCGGCATCCTCACTCCTGGCCGTAAGCATGATAATCGGGATATGAGCGGTCTTTATATCCCTTTTGAGCTGCCTGCATAAATCGAGACCATCAACCCCCGGCAGCATGAGGTCAAGCAGGATAAGATCGGGCAGCCATGCTTTCACTTCGCCCAGGGCCTCTTCACCGGACGTTGCACCCTTCACCGAATATCCCTCTTTGGTCAGGTTATATCTGACCAGCTCCAGGATATCCTCCTCATCATCAATGAGCAGTATCTTCTCCCTGGCCATGGTTTATCCTCACTTTGTTTACCTTTTCAACAGACGAGAGCATATTTTGCTCAGAACTTGATGCTGCTTCAGAAAAAATAACTCTCTCTTTTTCCTTCCCTTTAAAAAGCATGGAGACCATTATCCCTCAGAAAGATCAAAATATCAATAACCTAAATTCTTTTCTTCGCTCTTTTATTACTTCTGGCATATTCCTTGCTTATAGTAAAAGACAAACAGAAGCAAGGTACTAAGGTACCACAGGTTGTTATGCCTGATCGGGGGGAGCAGGCATACACAAACTGAACGCCCAGACCGGGGAGCTTCAACATGGCTAACAACCATCTTGACGGAGTTCGAAGACATATTGGAGCCCCTACCGGCGGCGATAGTGGAAGTGGCAAATTTGTACATCATGCGGTTTTGCACACGCGACTACTGATCTGACTCGTGCACGTTGGCTGATGATCCCACGTTGAGCGACCATGGACTGCGGTACAAGCTGGAACTGATCTCATAGCTCTCTGATCTGGGCTCCTTTTACCTTGCCTCACGGTGCTTCATGGAACGGCCGGGCTTTCTTCAGGCCATGAAGCACCTTATGCCCTTCAGCACTTCATCCATTTAAACCCTTTTCTGTTTTGGTAATTTTTTCAGATCCTTCCTGACTTATCTTGCAGGCATCCCTTGATGATTTCGCCAGAAGCTTAAAAAAAGAGCGGGGTAAGCTTCAGGGTAAATCAATGAGTGAGGGATGCTGAATTTTCAAACGATGATCACCGGCTGCTTCGGCCTGGTGTTGAAAAGGCCCGGGATTAGGTCTACAATAGAGCCAGGAGGTAAAAAAAAGATGGCACGATATACCGGACCAAAATGCAGAATATGCCGCCAATTGGGTTTTTCCGTCTGCGGATCGGAGCGCTGTGCTCTCTTAAGAAAGGAAGCCAGGCCGGGGATGCACCCTGTGGTACGGACCAGGATGAGTGAATACAAAAAGCGTCTGGTGGAGAAGCAAAAGCTGAGGTTCTCCTATTGGCTCAATGAAAAGCAGTTCAGGGGGTATGTAAGGAAGGCCATGAGTGGAGAAGGAGTTACGGGGGAAAACCTCCTCAGCCTTCTTGAAAGGCGACTTGATAATATGGTCTACCGGATGGGCTTTGCGCCTACCAAGCTGGCTGGAAGGCAATTGGTTGTCCATGGTCATATTATGGTAAACGGCCGCCCAGTCAACCGACCCTCTTATCTCCTCAGCGAAGGGGCTGTTGTCTCGGTGAAGGAGAAAAGTAAGGAACTACCCCCCATCACAGAGGGATTCGATCGAAGTAGTTCCCGGCCGCAACTACCCTACCTTGAGGTGGATAGAGCCACGATGCGGGGCAGGCTGCTCTCGATCCCCCACAGGGATGAAATCCCGCTGGACGTGGATGAAAACCTGGTGATTGAGTATTACGCCAAATACATGTAAAAGGGGGTTTTCTCTTTTTACTGTTTTACAGGAAGTAAAACTGATGCCCAAGGCGCAGGGAACTTAGAGGATGGACATCATCGTCATATCTGAAGAAAAATGGATTCAGGTAAAGAACAAGCCCGGAACCCTCATCTATGAATGAAATCAGATTGAACGTAAGGAGGATAATGCTGTAACTTTAGACATTTTCAGCCCTTAAATTTCATATGATTCCATGGAATGATCTCGATTTCTCTTGAATCTCAATGAACGAAATGGTACGTTGTGATCTCCTGGTCAGTGCAATTTCAGGAATATTCAATTAGATCCAATCATTAATCATCACGCCGATACTAATTCGACGGGTCAAAACATTATAGTCCACCAAGCTTTCCCCATATCCATTAAAACACTGAAAATATATACGCAAATTGTTTTTAAGGGGATAGCTCCATCCAATTTCCAGCGCCCCTCTGTTTTCATCAAATTGCAGGTTATTGCGCAACATAAACGAGAAAACATTTTTTTTGTATTTATAGGCGCCGAAAAGTTGACCGTAACCAAGATAGTCTTCTATGTCCGGATTGTCATCATCTTCTTCATCTTCGGGAATCCGATACCAGGATTTCAGCCCGGTAAAAAAGTTTCCCCTTTCTGCGATAAATTCCATATATATGCGGTTCCAACTTCTGGAGAGAACCGGCCCCATACCGTTTGACTGGTGATTGAGCCCAATTATGAAAAGCCGATTGGTTAATCCCAGAACATTAAGTTTCGTATCAAAAGACAGCAACAATTCCGGTTCATAATTGGTTTCGCGAAAAGGGGATGAATAACTATAAATCTGCCACAGGGAAAGCTGGGTATAGGTGGCGTATAAATCCCCTTTTCCATAAAGGATATCTGACCAAACAAGCATTCTGAGGCTTAACTGGTATTTAGCCTCATATTGTTTTGGTTCATTTATTCCGACACTTTCATAAAGCTTTCTGTTGGGGTGATCATTATAGGTTATACCCAAAAAGTAGTTAGGACGATGTAAGGATACAACAAATGGTTTTTTATAAATTTGTTTTTCTCCGGCGATGCGCTCTTCCAACAGTGATCTTGCAGATTCAGATTCTGGTGTTTTTTCGGTGGTCGGTAAAAAAGGCTCTCTTGACGTTTCTTCTGATAGATAGTTTTCACCTTTTAGGGCAAGAGTATGAGATATCATATCCAAAGAGTCATACATTTGATGAGATGATATAGGGTCAGACGTCAAGTCGAGATAGAAACGGACAGATTCCTCAATAGGCATGTCGGCAGATGGGCTCATGAAATTTTGCGAGCCGATAAGATTTCCCTCTGAATAAGATGGGATGGGCATCTGTTGGCGAATCGGCTTTTTATTGGTTGACAATATTTCAGCTAATGCAACGCTGGAGAAAACAATAGAAACGAAGAGAATAAAAAGGAATAACGCAATCCGTGAAAGCTTTGATAAATTATACATGACGTCTTTTATTTGTTTGTATAATAAATTATAACGTGAACTGATAACCTGATAAGGAATTGCTTTTTCAACTATCTCATAGAATAGCTTAAAATTAAAAGAAATACAAATAATTTTATATTTTTTTAGAAGCGATTTAAGTAGTCCAATAGCTCAATACATGGTACATCAATCAGTGGCCAATCAAAGGGAGAAGTGACTACCCCCGGGCGACCTCAATGACATATTTTGTTGGCGAGTAAACCACGAAGGCCGGAAAACGGGAATTACGCGGCCGGTTGATCTTGACCTGAATCCTGATAGACGGGACAAGAGCATACCTCTCTCTTTTCCAACCAGCCGCGTATTTGACGCGAAGCAGGCTTAGCGTAATTTCATGGTATATCCACTATACATCTCCCAGGGGTCAGAAGGGAATGTAAACTGCTGGTTCAATATCGGCTGATACAACAACCGGGTCCAGGAATCATACGGATCCCAAATAGAGTAAAGCCCTCCTGAGGTATCCCTGAAGGCAGGGATCTCAAAAACCGAGGCAGGAGTTGAGAATGAACTACCAAGAGGCCAGCCTGAGAGCGAAGAGGCATTATTCCAGGGGAGCAGGGCATAAGGAGAGGCATCAGCCCAGATCCATGATGAGGGAGTCCACAGAGAAGAGGTCAGGAAAGAGGGAGGCCAGAGGAGTGATCTTTGATCGAGCCGGGGTGACCAGGTCATCTGAGACGAAGGCAGTGAGAAGAGAGGGGAACCGGAGAGGCCGGGCCAGCCATAGGAGGAATTCCATGCATTCCAGGATGGCCACAGGGTTTGAGAAGTTGTCTTGGCCTTTCTGGTGGTTGCACTGGCGATAACACCTTCACTCTCATTGCCCAGAAGGTCCCTGGTGGTAATCTTGAAGGAATAGGCCTGCCCGCTTTTCAGATTCCCGGCCGTATACTCAGTCGCGATTTTATCCAGGCTGATTCCTTCACCATACGACTGCCCGCTGGCTATGTAGAGAGTCAAGCCGTCCAGATCCCCGGCCGAGTCTTCACAGGGTGTCCACGACAGGGTAACTTGCCGATCCCCTGCCCTGGCCTGAAGGTTGGTAACCTCTTCCGGGGGCCCAGTATCTTCATTTACCCTCAGGCGAAAAGACTGGAAAGCGGTGTGATCGAACTCATTGGAAACTGCTATCTGAACGACCGATTGCCCGGCATTCTCATTCTTCGGCTGCCAGGTAATCTCACCGGTAGCCGGGTTAATAGACATACCCTCCGGCCTGCATCTCAAATCATAGGTGAAGGAACCGGCAGGGCTTGAGTCTTGAGCCATAACCTGGTAGGTATAGGTACGGCCGGCGACAATGGACTCTTCGGGGAGAGATGTTATTTCCAGGCTCGGGCTTTCCGCAGGTGGTTGATCAGGAGGCTCAGTCTGGCCGGAGTAAGACGTGGGAGCATTGAATGATTGAAAAGCGCTGGAATAGCCGCCGTAAAGGCTGCCTGACCATGAAGAGATTCCGCCATAGCTCCCATAGGATGGGGACGAGGAACCATCTTGTGAGCCGTAGTTATACACGCTCTGTGTTCCGCCTATCTGAAGCGTAAAGTCGATTCCCTGCCTGGCTTCCGAGCGTTCTAAAGAGATGATGCCTGCCTGGGCTATCTGATCAACGGGAACACCGGGATAATACTCAGATCCATAGATATAATACGGATCAAGAGCCAAAACCCGGTAATTACCCTCCTCAAGGTGTTTTATGGTATACCGGCCATCCGGACCGGTATAGACATATTGAGTGTTGCTGTCATAGAGGGAAAAATAACCGCCGTAGCCATAGTAGAGCACTTCCTGTTCATAAGAGGCCGGTATGGCCAAAATCCTCTTATTCCCCAATGGCCTTCCATCGAGATCGTCAACAACCCGGCCGCTGATGGATGCCTTGGGAGAGAGAGACAGGTCATATCCGGTAGCCGGTATCAGTTGAGAGACAGTAATAAGCGTACAACCTTCCGGACTATCCGCCTCCTCCGAGTAGCACCCCGGATAGTATCCATAAGCATAGGTAACCTCGATCTTATAAGTGCCGGGTATAAGGCCGGTGAAAGTATATCCACCCTGAGCATCCGAAGAGGTCTTTTTCACCTCTTCTCCCTGCTCATCCAGGAGCCAAACCGTACAAGCGGTTGACAATGCCTGCCCGGTGGCCGCATCCCTTATTGTACCTGACAGGCTGGCCCCCTCCTGGAGATGAAAATCAATGTCGTCACAGGTCTGGTCCGGACTGACTCCCACCAGGGTAGCGGCCTCAGGGCTGGCGGCCTGCATATAGTATTGAGTCAAATAGCCTTCAAAAGAGGAGGCAGAAAGAATATAAGAGCCGGTCGGGAGCGCACGGATAGTATAGTACCCCTGCCCATCAGTAGGAGAAGAATACACATAGCCCGGAGCACTACTCGATTTCGCTTCAACCCTGACCTCAGGTATGGGAATACCGGTAGCTGCATCGAGTACCCTACCCTCTATAATTCCTCCAAGGGAAAGAACAAAATTGAGATTTGAGATCTTCTCCCCCGCTCCTATTTCAATTAAATCATTCTCATTTAATTCTGGTCCCTGGTATTCGACCTTTACGTAATTTCCTTTTGGATCTTTGGCTTCAAGCCTATAATCCCCTTCCTTAAGGCCTCTTATTTCATAGGCTCCATCCTCTTTGGTTTTGGTGCGGAAATATTCGTAAAGAGGGTAAAATCCGGAATAATTATAGCCACTTACCGGATAGTTAGGATACTCCCCTCCAAAATACCAAAAATCAGCGGATGGGATGTAAGCCACCACCTCTATGTCCGCCAATGGATTACCATCCGAGTCGGTAACCGTTCCGGCCAGGATTCCGCCTCGGGTCAGGATAAGATCGGGAGCGTTCATGTCCGAATAGATACTCATTTCAGGTAATTCTCCCGGCAGGTAAATTGAGCTCGGATCTTCGGCTCTGATCTCATAGGTTCCTTCCGAAAGGTCGGTGAAGGTATAGGAACCGTCTTCCCGGCTGGCGGCATAGGAGACATATCTATCAGCCACCAGATAGGTATAATCCTCTCGGTTACCATCAAGGAAGGCAAATGATCTTGGTTCCGCTGCAACCTGTATACCGGCCAGGGGATTCCCTTCGACGTCGCTAACCAGACCCTGCAGGGTAAATCCCCTGTTCATGGTGATCACAATATTTGAAATCGTACTTCCCGGGGGAATGTGAAAAACAGCCGGATGGCCGGCATCATAGGGATCAGCAGGGAAACTGAGCCCGTAACCGCGATCATACCGATCTTGAGCTATCAGAATACATTCCGTATCATCCACCCCGCACAGGCTGAATTTCCCTTCAGTGTCCGAAACATCCCAAGGCGTCTGATACCCATAATTTTCATGGGAAGAGAGGCTGAAAACCTGTACCTCTACCCCAGCCACGGGAGTGGAACCATCCAGGATCTGACCCTCCAGGCATCCACCCTGATGTAAGGATATCCGGATATTATCAATAACCTGATGTTCCTCCAGGGCTATATAGTCGCCTCCCTCCGGATCGTAGTAATCAATAATTGATTCTCCTTCCGGCGGATAGGAAGAGGAAAGATACCGTCCTTCAGGATCAAAAACTCCCAGTCGATAACGGCCGGCCGTTAAACCTGAAAAGGCAAATCTTCCCTGATCGTCGACCGGAACAGGCAAAGGAGTGGTGAGCGGCGGAGGTAGTCCATAGTCAGACGAATAGTATGTGGTCGATTCTTCGTCTCCATCCGGCGGATACATGTACGGAACATCAGGTGGAGGGGAAATTTCCATGATATAAACCATAACTCCGGGCAGTGCCATACCTGTTCCTTCGTCCACAATCTGTCCCTGAATGCTCCCTTTGCCCTCGGATGAAGCCAGTTGAAAATCAATCGACCCTATGAGCTCCCCTGCTTCAACCATGATGCTCAGGGCTGCTTTCGAATCCTGGGTATTATCATAATACGCCCCCTGAAATTCATTGGTATGGGGAACGTAAATCATGTACTCCCCTTCCAATCCGCTCAGGTGATACATCCCATTCAGGTCTGTTCTCCTGCCCCCGAGAGGATAATATCCATAACCACCTTCAGGTTTATAGGAAAAAACAGATATATCGGCTATAGGGCTTCCATCAACCTGACTGGTAACAGTACCCTCGATCACTCCACCCTGCTGCAGGGTGAGATGGCCGCTATCGGTAATCTGACCGCTTAGCACGGTATAGACAGGTTCAGCAGCATCACCGGTATCAGGTGAATACCCGACATACGGTGACTGGACAATATACCCTTCAGCCGCTATTATTTGTAAGGTATATTCACCCTCAGACAGACCCATAACTGAAAAGTGGCCATTGGCATCGGAATCAGTCAGAAAAGGCAGCCTATAGTCGTAACAGTCCTCTTCCCGGTATGGCCGAATCTGGATCTTTGCCTCATCTATGGGAGAGCCATCGGCTGCATCTATGATCCGGCCTGCTATCCCGCCTCCCATTTCCATGGCTATATGGAGGGGACCGGTAGTTTCACCGGCCTTCACGTGGACCGGAATATAGACGGGCATGGTGGAATATCCGGTAAGCTCATGACATAGCTGGTAATCTTGCTGTGCTCCGTAAATAGTGGGGCAATATCCACGGCCCTGGGCATCATAAGCCCAGAGCGTGTATCTTCCGGCCGCAAGTCCTCCTAAAAGAAAGGCCCCATCCGATTGCGTCTGGGTGCGGTATATGGTTGGATATGGAACGAAGGAGGGATAAAAATACCCTGACATCTGCTGCTGAAGCTCCTCCTTGATTTCTTCCGGAAGCCAGGGATCGAATGAATTGGGGAGAAAAGAGCCATAGAATCCATAGCCGGTATGTTCCATGGCCAATACCTGGAGATCGGCTACAGACTGGCCGTTGGGGTCAGTGATCTGCCCCTGGATGGCACCTGAACTGTCAAGTTGCGCCTGGCCGGGGCATGGCCACATACACAAAGATACCATGACCAAACAAGACATTACATACCCGGCTATCATACTGAACCATGAAAATCTTTGGGCGGGAAGCTTATGGTAACACATGGTAAAGATCCTCCTTCTGAACAGTTATTCATATAACCTGAATTTATATAATCTGAATTCATTTTGATGTTTACTATATTGGAATAATTTACTATATAATAGGCATGCATTACAAATTTTGTCAAAATTATCTCTTACATTTATAAACCGGTTGTATGAAAGAAAGGGGACGTAATCTTTCTTGCCCCAATAGACGAAAAAAAAATTTATTTTCCTCAAAAAAAATGTAGCATCTCTCACTTACCTGTGACTTTGACAGGATGCCCGGATTTTTTAGTCCAGTCCCTGCCTTTTTCTTATCCCTTGTCAAATAAGAAACGCTTTTGAAACCAATCACTTTACTTCTTAAGTCTGTTTAGTACCTTTTAAAAAATGAAAGGTGTATGAGCACAATGCGCAGGGCAATCGCATCAAAATTCTTCGTTTCAGGTACTGAAAAAATCGTCGAAAGAAATCATCAAAGAAAGAAGGAATTTTAACGATTTTCCTTCAAAATAGACTCAAAATGAACCCTTTCAGATATTCTGCCGGAAACAGGTTTTTCGTGGTGTCCTGTAAAGTACCGGCCAGCTTAAGAATCCATTTTTGGCCATGGGAAAAATTGGACAATTGGATACAAATAAAAAGGGGGAAAAGTGTCCAATTTTTATCTGAGCTGACAGGTGAGGAACAATACCTCCCTTCAGCCCCCTGTGCCAGATGGAACAGGTAAGGTTCAGGTAAACTGGCCACCCCAGAGATACTTCCACTCAGTCCTTTTTTATTTTAAGTTTTTAAATGTGTATTTTAACCATCATTTAAGATATAATGAATAGTGAGCCGTCTCCTGCAGAATTTGCGGAGCTTAGAGACGCATATGGAAGCATGGAAATATGCGAGGGATCATCTTTTGAATGGGAAAGATTATTAGCGGAAAAAAGGACCATGATAAGATACCGGTTAGAATTTGCTAAGAAATATCTCGATGACGCTATCGAGTTATTCAATCAAAAGAGGTTCAACAGCTCTGCATCGAGGGCGTATTACGCATCTTATCAGGCCATGTGGGCGGCTTTAGGTGATCCCAGGGATGGAGAAATTTGGAGGCATCTTGCTATAATAAAACACTTTGTCAGGGGATATTGGTTTGAACCGATCCATCCCGAGACAGGGCCGGGTCTATTGGAGGATAAGCGGTTGCCTTTAAGACGGCTTTACTCCTATAGGATAAAGAGTGATTATGATGTTGTAGATTTTGACCAGCATAACCTGGAGGAATTACTTAAGGTTGTAGAAGAGGTAATAAACATTATCGAGGAGAAGGGAAGGTAGATAAAAGATGCCAGAGGTAATAGTAGCTGAAAAGAGTCTGGCAAAGGCAGTCACAAAACTGGTAGACTCTCTTCACCACAAGTATCCGGGAATAAAGGTTAAGCCCATCTCCAGTTATGAGGATGAGGATTTTACGTTCGAGATAGCTATTCCAAAAGATCTACCTATTGATCAGGTTGAGGAAACTTGCCACAAGGAATGTATCAAGGTTGAAGATGAATATAATTTATTTATTCTACCTAAAGTTGTTTATGAGAAATGATCTTATTCTTCACAATAACTATTTCTGATGCCCTCGTAAAAAGTCATGCTCCAAAATAAAATTATATGTCGGGGGTAAAAGCACATAACTAGTGTCTGTCCGGAAATAGAGTATCTAAGCTAACTAATTGATAAGCTTGTATTAATGTTAATTTTTCCCTTTCGGAAAGTCTAAAATTATAGTATAATGGAACTTCTTTCATACCATTGTACCTGTGTTTCCATTCACGATAACGCCACCAACCGCAGGGGAAAATTTAAATCTATGAGAAAGCCACTGAAAAGGCAAAGAACTATCGGGAGTATCGACATTAGCAAGGTTGCATTTGACCGGAATTGTCGGCATGAAATCATCCCTATTTTGATAGGGTTGCAA
>JBLIRT010000109.1:0-10725 GCA_049472445.1 bacterium | reverse complement strand
GTGTTCTGTTACGAAGTTCATAAGAATTTTACATTCCTTCTTGGCTATAGAGAGACTGTTTGGCAAAGTCAATGTCACTCCCTTTTTCTTCATCATGAAAATTTTAGATGGTTTAATGTCCGGGATCATCAGGAAGATTACAAGGTTGACTTTGGCTATTATTATCAATCAATTTCTTGATTTCTATAATAAATAGAGTTGCAATAATATTTTATTATAGTAAGATAACAGGACTCCCTGGCCAATTTTGCTGCCGGGGTACTGATGATCCACTTTGAGCCCTTTTAACATGAGAGGTTATATTGAGGGTGGCGAAACTGCTGGTATTGTCGAAGAGATAGACAATCTTTACTACGAACTTGAAATCTTCTGACCATTAAGGAAATTAATATACCGAATGCCAGGATGACCGGTGACAATATCATTCATTATACAGCCAAAGAATCTCGGCGTGTGGATATTGTGTGGTGGGGGTCAGCTATCATGATAACCATAGATAAGGTGAAAAAGGTTTTAGAGGGGATCTTAACTGATAAAGGAAACGCATAGGGGGATAATCATGAAAAGGGATCATGAAGAGGAAAGCGGTGTGAAAGGGAAAAAAGTAATCATTTTGGTTTTTCTTACTGTTACCTTCTTTACTTTAAAAATCAATGCACATGGAGAAAGTAAAAGATGGACTGATGAAGCAAAATTCTCCTTTATCGATACAGCAGGAAATACCGAGGTTATCAATTTGTCATTGAGCAATCTTCTGAATTACTCTTTTAGTGAAAGCTTCCAGGGTGCCTTAAAGCTCGGTACCTTATATGGAAAAAGTGATGGAGAAAAAAATGTCGAGAGCTACGAAGCAGAATTCCGGTTGGAGAAGTTATTTACCGAACGATTCTATTCCAGTCTCATAACAGGATGGCTGAAAAATAGATTTGCTGGTATTGATAGCCGCTATTCCTTTGGTCCTGCGGTTGGTTACAAATTCCTGATTGGGCCAAAACACTACCTGAAGAGTGAAGCCAAGATAGACTATGTTACTGAAAAATCATATGATCCTAATGACGGCATCGATACTGACGCGGACTACTTTCGAGGGAGTGTAGCTGGACAATATGAATTTCGCTTTTCCAAGAAAAACAGATTTTCTCAATCCCTGGAATATCTCTATGATTTTGACGATAGCGATAACTATAATCTCAATTCCGTAACAGCATTTATCAATGCCTTGAGCGATTTTTTATCATTACAGACCAGCTATGAAGTGAAATATGATCATCAACCCGTCGCAGGCTTGAAGGAAACGGATACGGTATTGTCTTTCGCCCTTGTTTTTAATTATTAACGTAAACGCTCCAGGCTTTTGAAAGCAATGTCTTGCAGATATTGATTGAGTGCGGTAACGCCACAATCAAATTTTGTTCTGTTGTGGGTTTTGACTAAGTGTCTCAATCTTCATCATGGGAAAATAATTTCGTATGCGCTGCCATGGCAGCCTTTCATTTGGCATGAGGAGGCGTTGGATTTTCAATGGCCTCAGAAAAGGTCTTTGAGGATTTTATGGTCATATGGATGATGCTTTCCTTTTCAATGACAGCTTGTGCTTTTTCATGAGCTGATTGGACAAGAAACTGGTTAAGAGTTGCCCCTGCAAGCTCAGCGGCTTTGTTTGAGCGTATTATAAACATGACTTGGAATACGTGCGGTGACACGTTCGCTTTTTTAGATACAGGCATATAATGCTCCTTTTCCTTCTTAATTTGGTTATATCTAAAGGTCGCAGTATGGTGCCAAAATGTCAACAAACAAACCTTACAGGAAAGATCATTGAAAACCTTAATAAAGAATAATCTTTTGAAGGTGAACATGTGCTCCAGGGCCCTGGAGAATAAGCAGAGTTGATTGCTGTTTTTAAGATTATCATGTATAATAAAGAGAAAAGCTGGTTTTTCATTGATAACCTTTTAAAGAAGGCGGGATGAAGAAATATGAGAAAAAGGGGACTTTGGCTGACCTTGATGGCTATGCTCGTTGTCGTGCTTATGAATCTTTCTCCAGTGAGGGGATCAGCACAGTTCTATCCCTTCCTGAACCCTGCCAGTTCACTCCTGTCAACATCATACCTATCCGGATATCTCAATCCTTATTACTACAACACCCTGGCCCCTCTTTCCGCTTTTGGCCAATTTGATCCATCGATCAATTTAGATGAAGTTACCACGTCTCTCGACATTCTCTATAGCCCGACTCAACTTCGGACATATGACCCCAGTTCCCTCCAGGGGCTGTTTAACTTTTCGCCGGCCCCCTTTCAGTATATATGGAATTCCCTGCTGGCTGGTAAAGACGAAACTACCATTGTTAATCCTTATTTTGCTACTCCGTTTTATTATGCTCTCCTTAATAAAGATTATTTTACCAGTAATGTACCTGAACGTGTTGTTCCCCTCCCCTTATATACCCTCTATTCATTTACTCCTCATCTGCCGGAAATATTCTATACTGCTTCGCAGGCAGGCTTATCACCGGCTCAAAATTATATCAATGCCCTGGGGCTCTTACAGTTTCCAATAATTTAAGAAGAACCGTATCTTGAATCGTAAGCGGCCTGAAAGAAGAGATGGCATAGAGTATCTCCTCATAGCATTTTAGTGCCCACAATACGTATTATTTTTATAATATAGTAAAAGGGGGTATTGCAATAAAGTAACAATATGGTATAATCTATCTTCTTCTTATAAATCGTGCTATTAATTCAATGAAAACAGAAAGCTTATAAAAAGGAGAAAAAAAATGATATTTGATAAAGCTAATATTCTTGTGGTCGATGATGACCGGGATCTTAATGAATTCATCGTAGAGTTACTTGTGAAAGATGGATACAAGGTTACTGCGGTCACTAATGTCAATGATTCTCTTTACAAACTGAAAAATGACATTTTTGATATTGTCCTTTTGGATCTTAAGCTGCCGGACCTTAACGGCATCGAGGGAATCAATGAGATAAAAAAGATATCTCCTCATTCCAAAGTTATTATCTTAACAGGATTTCCATCCGTCGAATCGGCAGTCTCCACGCTGAAAAGCGGAGCTATTGATTATCTGAAGAAACCTTTTAAAAATGAAGAATTACTCGAGATTATCAGGAACAATGTTAATCTGGAAGTAAAAAATAACATCCTGACGAAGCTGGGAGAGAAGATCAAAGCTATCCGAAAAGGGAAGGGGATCAAGATCAAGCAGTTGAGCACTCGCTCCGGCCTGACCGAAAGTTCAATCTCTATGATTGAGAATGGGAAAATTTCTCCGTCAATAACTACGATCAATAAGATCGCCATGGCTTTGAGTGTGCATCCTATTGAATTCTTTGAGATTGAAAAGCACAAGAAGTGGATAGTTACCAGGAAGGGTGAAAGAGAGAAACTTCAATTTGAAAATGGGGACAATACATTGGAATACCTGATAAAGGATGGGAGAGGCACGAAGAATGAAATATTCGTTTCATCCCTTGGAACGGCCCAGAAATCCTGTGATGAATATATCACCCATGAGGGGCATAAGTTTGGCTATGTTCTGGGAGGATCGGTCGAGGTAGAACTGGGGAATGAAAAGATACGGCTGAATGAAGGCGACTCCATTTTCTTTGAAGCTATTATTCCCCACCTGTGGAAGAATCCTGAAAATCGCGAATCTAACACCTTGTGGGTAATTACCCGAGATTAACCAATTCAGTGTACCCTGAGCATAAGAATCTTAAGGAGACAAAGCAGGGGCTACCGCGTGCCTTGAGAGAATTCGGTTGGAGCCCCTGCCACCTTGCGGGCCCAGCTTTCTAAGGTTTTTTTCTGTCTAATTTTATAGCTTCATCAATGAGCATTACCGGTATACCGTCACGGATGGGATATTTTAATTTACAATGCTCGCAGATGAAACCATCTTCGTTGGGAGTGAGCTGGATATCTCCTTTACATTTCGGGCAGACGAGGATATCCAGCAATTCTTTATTGATAGCCATATTTCTCTCCTTTCTCTACAGGATTACGTCCCCTGGTTTTTGTCCAGGGGAAGCCGATAATCGGCAGCATTTCGCTGATGGCCTCGAGAATTTTATCGGCTTGTATTGATTTCATACATTCCTTACCGCTGCAGAACCTTCGATAGCAGCCCCGGCATGGAACATCGGTCTGAACCACCTTATGGTTCTGCCCATAAGGGCCGTTTCTTTCAGGGGAAGTAGGGCCGAAGATTCCGAGGCATGGGATGCCGAGGGCAGCGGCTATATGCAATGGTCCGGTATCTCCGGCTATAAAAAGATGCGCTCTCTGGATGAGAGCCATAGATTGCTTTACATTCGTGGGGCAGGCTCTCAGGGATGGCTGACGCATTTTTTTTTGAATAGACTTGACCAGCGGTAATTCGGAAGGACCCCACAAGAAAATGACCATGCCTCCGATTTCTGAGGTAATCATATCGGCCAGGGTGGCAAACTTATCTTCTCCCCAGCACTTTGTTTCCCAACCCGCCCCCGGATTGATGACAACCAGGAGAGTGCCTTCGGCCACCTTTTGTTTGCGCAGGAAATCATGAATGTAAGTTCGATCAGGCTCCGGTATATGAATCTTGAACTGCTTCGATTGGGTATTGATTCCTAATCCCCGAACTAGGCTTATATACTGATCGACAATGTGAACATCACCTTCCGGAGGAGTTACATGACAGTTCGTAAAGCGGGCGTTGGCAGCTTCACGACAGCGGTCCGGAGAAAAGCCGATTCTTACACCAGCTCCGGTTAACCAGGTCAACACTCCGCTTTTCATCAGCCCCTGTAAGTCAATGGCCAGATCGAAATTGGCTGTACGCAAAAGGTGGGCAAAACGCCCCATTCTCCATAAAACGGAGATGGTTCGATGCGGGTAGGGAAGCTCACTCATCCATCGTGCCTTATCGAAGGTGATAATTTCATCAAGATCCGGATGGCCCTCGAGTATGGCCCGACCCTTCCCCTCCACAATCCAGGCCAGGTGAGCCTGGGGGAATCTTTCCCGGAGAGCGGAAGCCACCGGCAGGGCGTGGACTACATCTCCAAGAGCGCTTAATTTAACAATGGCAATTTTTTTAAACTCTTCCATATATATATCATGAATTCCATGGTTAGAAAGAAGGGCAACCGTAAGCCCATGCTCCCCCGATGGAAAGAAGAGAAAGGGGCTTGGAAACAATGGTTATCTTCCCCTCTTTGATGGCCTGGATGACTCCGGGAATGGTTTTTTCACCATTGATCATAGAGTAGGTGGTGTGAATCTGCCACCTGAAATGAGCATCCAAACTGGCCTCTACACCTGGAATAAGTAAAATTCCGTGCTGTTGGGCAAACTCCTGAAGCTCCGGGGTGTAAGTCATCTCATGGTGATTGGTAGTAGCCAGCACCTCGTAACCAATGCTATGAGCTCTCTGGATGACTTGCTGAGAGCTGTATCGAATCCGATCAATAGGGTCATCCGCTGTATGAATATATGAAGATCTGCCTTTAATAACCTATTCATCTTTCAGTATTATGGAAAGGATCATGTTTCGCCTGCTCTCTTGAGCTCTTTCAGAATCTGACTGGAAGAATGATCTTTCGGGTCACCGACGATAGCTACATTCCCTCCGTAAGAGCGGACAATAGCTGCTTCGGGAACACTCTCCTGCGTATAATCCGTTCCCTTGGCATGAATATCCGGCTTAATGGTCAGGAGAAGGCGCTCAACCGTAAGCTCGTGGAAAATAGTAACGAAATCAATACAACTCAGGGCTGACAGTATTTCCGCACGCTCTTCCTGAGGAAATATCGGCCGAGAGGGGCCCTTGAGAAGGCGGGTTGAAGAATCACTATTGATAGCCACAATGAGAATATCTCCCAATCTCTTGGCACCGGTCAGGTAACGGATATGACCTACATGAAGAAGATCAAAACAGCCGTTGGCGAGAACAATTTTTTTACCTTCCAGGCGAAGTCGATTTATCAGACAGACCAATTCCTTCCCTGTTTTCAGTTTCTCATGAAGATGGTGATAGGTGCTGCTGTCCTTACTCTCTCCTGGCATCGCTTTCCTTTTGTATGGCTTCCTGTAACTCCGCCCAATAAACCGGAGCAGTTCCGCTTTTCATAACCACAATCCCCCCCGCATAGTTGGCCAGCCTGGCCGCTTCTATCAGAGTGGCTCCGGCCGCCAGGGCCAGGGTAAAAACGCCGATAACAGTATCTCCAGCGCCGGTGGCATCAGCTACTTCATCTTCTCCATGGACAGGAATATAGTCATACTCTCCCGTACCTTGGAGGACAAATATTCCCTTTCTGCCCCGGGTGATCAAAATGCCCCGGCTTCCAGTCCTTTGGATCGCCAGTTGACCGCACGTTTTTACATCCTCATCATCCAGTATCTTCATATGTAAAGCCTGTTCGATTTCGGATTCATTGGGCGTCAGGGCTGTGACTCCCTGATATGATAGGATCTCATATCGAGAGTCTACGGTGATAATCTTTTGAGTCTGTTTGGCCACCTGATTTATTTTTTCCTTTACCCGGGGGGAGCAAGCCCCTAATCCATAATCAGAAATCAGTAAAGCGTCAGCCTGATGAATGATCTCCTCCAGGGCATGAATGATAAAGTCTTCGGCCTTCCTATCCAGGGGATTATCCGGTTCCCGATCAATTCGCGCGACCTGCTGTTTCG
This sequence comes from bacterium, assembly GCA_049472445.1. GTDB lineage: Bacteria > SZUA-182 > SZUA-182 > DTGQ01 > DTGQ01 > JBLIRT01. Next base: position 4,018 of record JBLIRT010000109.1, on the reverse strand, counting down.
TTGCGTGATAGCTTCCTGCCAGTACACGGGTTTTGGTGGTTGTACAATATGTTTCCTGCACGCAAATGAAGTCAGGAGAAATCCCTTTCTCCTGCATCAGGTGAAGGAGGCATGATCCCATCTCATCCTTGCCGATGACTCCAAGAGGAAGCACTTCTGCTCCTAAGGATCGGACATTATGGATGGCATTAGCTGCCCCACCCAGGGCTATTTTCCGGCCTTCATACCGCAGAATCAAGACCGGTGCTTCACGTGAGACCCGGCTGGAACGGGTAAAGATATATTCATCAGCAATCAAATCTCCCAGCACGATAATTTTTTTGGAAGGGAATTGATCTAAAATGGTTTTCAGGCGGCCGGTCGTCATCAGGGATGCTGCCTCCGTTCTTCCTGCGTAAGTATCCATTTCACTGCAGCTAAAAGATCTTCGGCTATAAAATGCGGTTTATATTCCCACTGATCACTGAAAAGTTCGAATTCGCCAAGACCGTAACCGGTTAAAACAAGGATTGACTTGGCTCCTGTTTTATGCCCCATGAGTATCTCGGTATATCGATCGCCAATGATATACGATTGAGAAAGATCGATCTTAAACTCGGCTGCAGCTTTTTCCATCATTCCGGTTTTCGGTTTGCGGCAATTGCAGTCAATCCGATACTTATCCGGCCCTACCTGGGGATGATGGGGGCAATAATAGATTCTATCCAACTTCGCCCCCCCCTGGCTAAGGAGCATCTGTAACTTGGTATGTACCTCTCGAACGGTATCTTCAAGGAAATATCCCCGGGCTACGCCTGCCTGATTGGTTACGAGAATGGCTTTAAAGTTACTTTGATTTATGAGGCGGATGGCCTCTATTACTCTCGGTAACAGGCGAAAACGGCTCAAATGGTTAACGTATCCAACCTCTTCATTGACAGTTCCGTCCCGATCCAAAAAAATGGCACGTGAGCATTTGTTCTCTCTCATGAGAGCTATTCCTCTTTTCCGGTTAAGGGGGTTTTAGCTAAACCACGTTCAATGCTGATTACAGAGTACATGCTTTTGGGCTTTTTCCTCAATGATCCTCCAGACTTCCTCAGTGGTCACGAGCTTCATACATTGATGATCCTTTGGGCACACTCGGCGCAGGCAGGGTGCACAGGAAACCTGATGGCGGATGATCGTATGTTGATTACCGTATGGGCCGGTTGTAACAGGATCAGTAGAGCCGAAAATAGCCACTACCGGAATCCCGCTGGCCGCAGCTATGTGCATCGGCCCGGAATCATTGGTAATGAAGAGAGAGCACATTGATATCAGAGCTACCAGTTCTTCTAAACTGGTTTCTCCAACAGCTAAGAAAGGCGTTGTTTGCATGTGCTCGACCATCTCTTTGACCATGGGCATATCATGAGCAGTCCCAAAGATAATATTTTGTGCTCCCCATTGTTGAGCCGCCCTGTCAGCAAGAGCTGCATATCGCTCCGGAAGCCAGCATTTGGCGGATCCATAGAAAGCGCCGGGGTTGAATCCCAGAAGAAGATCTTTTCTCTCTATTCCCTTTTTCCTTAAAAAATGCTCAGCCTCTTCCCTCCTTTTAGCCGGAATAACAATCCCCGGGGAGCAGTCTCCTGTTTCCCAGCCAAGAGATTTCACAAGGTTGAGATAGTAATGGACCTGATGAGCCTCCAGGATTTCCCTGGCCACGGGAACACTATGGCTTAACAACCATGATCGGCCATCGGTATTATATCCTACTCGACAGGGAATACCAGCCAGGAAGGTAAGGAGAGCAGCCTCAAAAGCGTTTTGGAGCAGGATACTTAAGTCAAATTGCTGCTTTTTTAAGTCTTTGATCACCTGATAGGAAGAAGACAACTTTCCCCTTTGCCGGTCAAGAATCATGACCCTATCAATATCAGGACAGTAGCTATACAGGCCTTGGACCCAGGGCTTTACCAGAATCGTGATAGCGGCCTCTGGAAAGTTCCGGCGGATAGAGGCTATGGCCGGGAGGCTCATTACTGAGTCGCCTACCCAATTCGTTCCTCGAATGAGTATACGGTGAATCTTTTCTTTTCTTATGACCTGGTTCTCAGGCATTCGCCAAATCCTGTGCCTGTCGGTGAATCATCCCTTCCTCACCGGCTGAATCATCCCTCATCTCACTGGGTGGTTATGGGGCATTTTCAGACGATAGTGGTGGCAGGTTTGAGGATAATAAACCCACTCTGGCTGCTGTATGTTTAGTTGATGCCGAAAGTTTAAATGAATTACGGCTAAAAATCAAGGATAACTATAAGGTCAGCAGGGCTGTCGCATCTTAATGGTCCTCTCGGGAAGTATATAATGCACCGATTAAGTGGTTAGCCCCTTTATCTGATTTCTGATCAATAATCTCTGATTGCTAAAATGTTTCAAATGCTTGGCTCATTTTGAGTTCCTCATGTACGTGCCACTCCGTCTGATGGTGTATCATTCCTTTTTAATTTGATGGATGAGAATGCTTATAAAGAAGAACTTAAGATGTAATTGCCCTCGTGGGTGCAGGCAGGTGCCGGGAGATGTCCATGGTTTTATAAGTTCGAGAGGCCGGTAAGTGGTCGGCCAAGCCCCGAGGCGGTGAGACTATAGATAACTTGCGGTCTTAGCAGTTTACTCGCACCAGAACATGTCATTGGAGACAGTCAGAGAGTATCATCCCTCACATTGGACGCTGATTGGTGCACCATATACTTACTGCTTATCCGATACTTACTGCTTATCCGAAAACTCCTGGCAACACGAAAAATCGCTGCACCAAAGTAAGGTTTTCGGATAGCTATGTAATACGCTTCGCGGTAAATTGGCAACCAATGAGATCATCCAAAATGCCTCTCCTATATCCCTATGAAGAGGAAAATAACTGGGCTGGTAATTACCACTATCAGTAGTACTGAGAGCGATTGGACCACTTCGTATCCTGCGCGTTTAATATGCATTCGGGTAGAAAAAGGAAAACTATCTTATTGTCCTTCTAACCGCAAAGTCGTATCTTTGGAAAGGTTTATCCAAAAGCCTTTTCCTGCCCCCAACTGGCTCGGTGTACTCCCCGTATCAAAAAACGAGTATTTATTATCACCAAACCCGAAAATAGCCCTGATGCTGCCATCATCAGCATAAGGGAGAGCTTGAGAGGAACAGGAACCGACCAGGGACCAACCACTTTTTGCATTCATTATTCTGAAGTAATCAATAGAAGTGCCCGTGATCGTATAGGTTTTAGCTTCAGGCATATAGATCCAATATCCCTTCCCTTTTTCCATTGGTGCATTGTTGAGATTCAATGGTGTATAGCCGCCATTATCAAAGCCGAAGGCCGCTGTAGCCTCGGGGAAAAGGTCTTTCACCGAGCGATCTACAGGGAGAACCGGCAGGGAAGCGATGTTCCATCCTTCAGACAGGCTCATAGACCGGCTCATAACTTTCAGCTCATTCGAGGTATCAATGATTTCATTATTTGAGTTGTAGGATTTGATGACAAAAAAGTAGGTCAGATCTCCATTGAATCCTTGCAAGGTATAGGAGGTTGAAGTCTTGGGGACACTAATAGGAGACTCGTAAGGTTCGCTGGAAGAGCCTGTCTTATAAAAGATTTTATAGCCTCCGAGATCTGGATCTTTGTTAGATATCCAGCTAAGGGTAATAGCTCCTTCGCTGATTGAGGAAACATTTAATGGCTGGGACACAGGAGCTACGGCCACTAAATTATAGGTCAGACCAGCGGTATCAGTATAACAGCGGCCCTCATCCTGGCAATCACCATCTGACAACTTGGCCTTACTGAAAGGATAGATTACCCAAGGTTGACTGTTGCCATGAGTTCCTCCAAGGCACTTAATCGTTACGCGATCCCTGCCCGTACTACTAATCGAATAGTATTCCTCACAGCTGTCCTTGTACAAAGTTCCACTTAAATCAAGCGTACAGGTGCCGTCATCACCTATCCATCCACAATTCCGTCCTCCAGCGCTGGGATAACTTGAGGTATACGATA
>JBLIRT010000108.1:0-10735 GCA_049472445.1 bacterium | reverse complement strand
TGGTTGATGCTTATTTTACCAGGGCCGGAATCTTTGATCATTACGGCGAGAAGGGAAATCTCACCAGAGAGCTTCGGCCAGGCGAAGAGGAGGTCTTTGATAAGGAGGGTAATACAGTATGGTGCCTGGCCGGCTTATTTTTGGACACAGTTCCTCCCTTTTTTATATGTGTCTTTTTGTCTCTTTTTCCCATGGCCAACGACCGGATTCTCAAGCTGGCCAAGCCCTTACAGGTCACCGCGGAAAACCTGTATTCCGGCAGAATATCTGAAAAGGTTCATTTTGAGTTCATTTTGGGTTCATTTTGGATCTATGGTGAAGGAAAATCGGTAAAATTCATTCTCCTTTTGATGATTTTCCAGTACTTGAAACAAAGAATTCTCATGCGATTGCCCTGGGGAGGACCAGGGGTCGAAGCAGGAAAGAGGTGCGTGCATGATTGTAATATACAGCTTACCGAATATGCTCTCCCTTCCTTACCAAATCGATAGGGAAAAGGGCCATTACACCTTCAGGCCGGGGGAGAACCAGGTTCCCGACCGGATCTGGGAGGCCATCAAAAGCCAGAATAAGGCCCGGTTCGATAACTACTATTCCAGCATCATGTGGGAGGTTCATCTTCCTCCCGAGGCTGTCAACCCAACCTCATCCATCAACCCCCCGGATGAGGAAGAGGCGCTATCAAGGCATGATAACCTTCCAACCTCTTCCATCAACCCCCCGGATGAGGAATCGGCGTTTTCCCCATGTGCAAATTTCGTATCGTTTCACTTCAACCCCCCGGATGAGGGAGCGGCGGCCTCAGGGGAGCCCCTGGTTGATATTTCCGGGATTGATCAGATCCGGCAGGTTCTTGTCCTGATTGAAAACACCATGGGGCTTGAAGAGCCAAATGAGGAATACCGGGAACTTACCAAAGCCAGGCTTGCCCTGATCGAACACACCATGGGGCTTGAAAAGCCAAATGGGGGATACCGGGAACTTACCGCAGCCAGGCTTGACCTGATCGAATACACCATGGGGCTTGAAAAGCCGGGAGCCTGCCTTCATGATGAAAAGCATAGTGAAAATCAGCTCAAGAGGCCGGGGAGGGCTGCGGCCAGGGCCATCAATGGCAGGATGGCCGGGATCAACAACTTTGCGGCCAGGATCAGGGAGAAGAAGGGAACGGCAAAGGTCAATGAATTGGTGCAGAATTTCCCGGCCCACCTCAGGGCACCGCCACGTGCCATCGCTGGGCACTGCCGCGAACCAACAACCTTGGGGGTCAGGCCTTGTGGGTCCCTTGGGGGTCAGGCCTTGAATCTTGATTTTCAGCATTTCCCCTTGAGATCATGAAGGCCGATGCGGCCCGAAGGGCCATGTGGTCAATACCTGCTATCGAATAATTTTCGATGTGATGGCCCCAGGGGATGGCAGTTCGGCGAGAAAATTGTCCGTACCTCATGGCGAAATAACCGATAGTGCAAAAAGTCAGCAGGCCTCTTTTTCCATTCAGGCTGCCTTGAGCCTGTAAATACTGAAATTGTAAGCAGCCCTGTAAATATGGAAATGAGAGGGCAATGGAAAGGATGAGAGATGTTGTGAAAGCTCAACCGGAGCCTGTAAAGGCGGGAGTTATAAGCGAACTTGTAAACAGGGGAATGAGAGGTGAGGCTGTACATGCGGGGAGCCAGAGGCGAGCCTGTAAATATGGCAGTTAGTCAAAACCGGAGGACGGGCTGGAGGAAGGGCCTTTGCGGTATATGTCCGGCCGGCTGCTGGGTTGAAGTCTACCTTGATCACGGCCGGCTGGTTGACATCAGACCGGATACGAGCCACACCCTGGGTATATTGTGCCGGAGGGGTCAGCATGCCCCGGAGATAGTCTACTCCGAACATCGTCTGCAACACCCGCTCAGGCGGACCGGTCCCAAAGGCTCCGGCCGGTTTGAGCGGATAAGCTGGGATGAGGCGTATGGCCTCATAGCCGAAACCCTGATCCGCATCAAGGCGGAATCAGGGCCTGAGGCGGTGGCGGTCTATACCGGACGCGGTGCCCAGGAACAGTCGCTCTGTGACATGTTTCAGCCCAAAGGAGTGGCTGTGTCTTCAGCCTCGAACGTCCTGTTTCCCTTCGGCTCTCCCAACACGATGGGGGTGGGCGCTCTCTGCTACGTTGCCCTTCATATGATTGCCCCGCAGGTGACCATGGGCCGGATGCAGATGAACATGTTCACCGATATGGAAAACGCCGAGATGGTGGTAGTCTGGGGCACCAACCCGGCTACCGATTCTCCGCCTGCGGATATGCAGCGGCTGGAAGCTGCCGCCCGGGCCGGCACCGATATCGTGGTTATTGATCCCCGGCGGACGGAGGCGGCCATCCGCACAGGAGCCCAATGGGTCCCGATCAGGCCTGGCACTGATGGTGCTCTGGCCCTGAGCATGATTGAGGTACTCATTGAAGAGGATCTGTACGATGAAGATTTCGCCGGGAACTGGTGCCATGGATTTTCCGAACTTACAACTTACGTCCGGCATTTCCGCCCGGAGGTGGTTGAGACTATTACCAGGGTCCCGGCCGATACCATACGGAATCTGACCCGCCGCATCGCCCATGCAGGTGGGGCTTCCCTGCTCATGTATACGGGACTTGAGTATTCCAACAGCGGCGTTCAATCCGCCAGGGCGGTATTGACCCTCTTTGCCCTGGCCGGCCAGTTGGATGTTCCGGGGGGCATCGGGCTCACCATGCCCGGCAGTCAGTTTCCCATAAACCACTCGTGCAATATTGAAAACCCGCACCTTGACCTGGCCATCGGCCGACGGGAGTTTCCCATCTACAGCAATTACCGCGGGGAATCACACGCCATAGCGCTGGTGGATTCTGTCCTGAAGGGCACGCCCTACCGGATTCGCGGCCTGCTTATCCAGGGAAGTTCCCTGCTCACTTCGTGGCCCGAGACACCAATCTGGCGGGAAACACTTTCCAGGCTCGACTTTCTCGTCTGCATCGACCGGCAGATGACCGCAGATGCGGCCTTCGCCGATATCGTGCTTCCGGCTACGACCATGTTTGAAAATTTCTCCTACATGGTCTACGGGCCCATCTTTCGGCTGCGTGAGCGGATCATAGAACCGCTGGGCGAAGCCCGCAATGATTATCTGATCATGGCGGAGCTGGCCAAACATTTAGGTTACGGGCATCTCTTTCCCCAGACCGAAGAAGAGATGGTTCGTCTGGCCCTGAAGGGTTCCGGCTACACCATTGAGGATATCAGAGCAGCCGGAGGATGGGTGAGAAAAGAGACACCCATGATGGAGTACAGGAAATGGCAGAAGGGGAGCCTTCGCCTGGACGGCCGGCCCGGCTTTGAGACTCCCACCGGAACATTTGAAATCCGGTCTACCATATTTGAGGAATATGGCTACGAGCCGCTTCCCAGGTATATTGAGCCCCGTGAAGGGCTGCTCGGCAGCCCGGAGCTTACAGGAAGCTATCCCCTGGTATTCAACTCGGGAGCGCGTCCGCAAACAGACTTCAGGTCACAGCATCACGGTATCCAGGGACTGGTAAAGGATACGCCGGAGCCTGTGGTGGAAATAAACATTCATGATGCGGCCGAACGCGGTATAGGTCATGGTGACCTGGTGCAGGTCATCTCGCCGCGGGGCAGGGTACCTTTCCGGGCCTGGGTTACTCCCGACATTATGAAGGGAGCAGTCGAATGCATGTTCGGCGGCGGCACCCCGATAGGGCCAAAGGCCTGGCAGGAGTGGAATGTGAACGAGCTTACCGACCTCCGGAATTTTGATCTGATCTCAGGCTTCCCGGTCTATAAAGCGCTCCTGTGCAATATTGAGAGGATCGAAGCCGGTAGCAGCCAATTTCGGGATCCCCTCGGGCGATCATCATCCTGCGGCCAGGCTGATCCAGCCAACCTCGGCCCGGACGACCTCGGGCAGCCGGCATCCTGCTGCCAGTCTGACCTGCTGTATGTGGAGACAGGAAAGAAAAGACAGGGAAGGCACATCTACCTTGACAATAATGCCACGACCAGGGTGGCCGATGCCGTGCGTGAGGCCATGATGCCGTATCTTGAGACGGATTACGGCAATCCATCCAGCCTTCATGACACCGGGCGGACGGCCAGGGAAGCCATGGAGGCCGCCAGGCGACAGGTGGCCGGACTCATCGGTACCCAACCCCGGAGGATCGTCTTTACCGGCAGCGGTTCCGAGGCGGATAATCTCGCTCTCAAGGGCACAGCCTTCGCCCTGCGCGAAAAGGGCCAACACCTCATTACCACTGCCATTGAACACCCGGCCATCTTAAGTACCTGTAGATTCCTGGAAAAAACAGGCTGTGAGATAACCTATCTGTCCGTTGACGAAGATGGCTGGCTGTCTCCAGGAGCACTGGCGGAAGCAATACGAGGCGATACCATTCTTATTTCCATCATGATGGCCAACAATGAGGTGGGCACCATCCTCCCCATCAAAGAGTTGTGCGCAGTGGCCCACCGGAAGAATGTCCTTTTCCATACCGATGCGGTTCAGGCGGTCGGCAAGATGAGGGTGGATGTCCAGGAGCTGGATATAGATATGATGAGCCTTTCCGGCCATAAGGTACACGGCCCCAAGGGGATAGGTGCCTTATATGTGAAGAAGGGGGTGCAGCTTGAGTCGCTGATTCACGGCGGCAGGCAGGAAGGCGGCCTGCGGGCGGGCACGGAAAATGTTCCGGCTATCGCCGGTCTGGGAAAAGCGGCTGAGCTGGCCGGCTACGCCCTGCCCAACTTCAGCCGGATACGGGAACTGAGGGATAGACTCGAGCAGGGCATAAGGGATCTCGTACCCGAGGCCGGATTGAACGGTCATCGGGAGATCAGGCTGCCCAATACCCTTAACATGACTCTGCCGGGGCTGCGCGGTGAGTCGGTGGTCATGGCCATGAACCAGCACGGTATCTCACTTTCTTCGGGATCAGCCTGCAAGTCAGGCTCCCCCGAACCGACCCATGTGCTCATAGCCATGGGCAGGACAGAGGAGGAGGCCCATTGTTCGGTTCGTTTCTCGCTGTCAAGGGATACGACCGAGGAAGATATCAACCAGACCATTTCGGCCCTGGCCCAGGTGCTGAAAGAAAAGAATATCGTCCGGCTCATGCCCTGCAGGTGATTTCATGGCTGAAACGAAAGACTCAATACTCAGGACATCAAGGGACGCCTGGCCGGAAATGGAACGTTTCCGGATCGAAGTTTTAGCCGGATTACGGAAACCGCAGAAGGAAGTACCTTCAAAGTATCTTTATGATGAAAAAGGATCGCAGCTCTTCGAGATGATCTGCACCCTTGATGAATATTACATTCCAAGCTCAGAGGCCGTCCTTATGGAAAGGCATATCAACGAGGTAGTTGAGCTTATCGGACCGAACGCCTTCATCCTTGAATACGGAAGCGGTAACTGCAGGAAAGTCTGCTTTCTTCTGGATCATCTCCATGATCCGGTGGCCTATGCGCCTATTGATATTTCGCGGGAACAGTTATCACAGGCTTCCGGGAGGCTGATCCGGAATTATCCATGGCTGGAAGTGCTTCCGGTATGCGCCGACTACACCTGCCGCTTTGAACTGCCTGTTCCCAAACGGCGCTGCTGCCGCCATCTGGTCTATTTCCCCGGCTCAACCATAAGTAATTTCGACCCCCGGTCAATTGAACGCTTCCTGGAGCAGGTGGCCGGAGTGTGCGGGCCGGGCGGCGGGCTGCTGATCGGTGTAGACCTGAAGAAAGATCCGGTTATTCTTCATCAGGCTTACAACGACCGCCGGGGTGTGACTGCGGATTTTAACCTGAACCTGCTGGAACGGATCAACCGTGAACTCGGGGGGAATTTCAAACCGCATTTTTTCAGGCACTACGCCTTTTACCACCCGGGAGAAAGCCGGGTCGAGATGCACCTGATAAGCACAAAGGAACAGATGGTACATCTGGGCGATGAGGTTATACCCTTTAGCAGGGGTGAGAGCATCTGGACCGAGAGTTCCTACAAATTCAATCTTGATGATTTTGCCCGGCTGGCAGATACGTCCGGCTTCAGGGTGGAAAAAGTCTGGACTGACGAGCAGCAATGGTTCAGCATCCAGTATTTGACCACAACCAAAGATAAACCCGCCTGAGAGTAGGTGCTATTGCTGCGGTTATTGTCGGGGCTGTTACCACAACCGAAAATAAAGGCGACTGAGAGCAGGAAAGTTGAGGGAGGAGTAAATTATCATTGAAAGATTTACTGTTTTTTGGTAAAACATACTATATCTTTAACACGCTTCAAGCAAAAATTGACCTGAGTACAGGCCGCGGGAACTAGTCGCCTTCCTCATTTTTCACAGTGATCGGATTCCTGCTTTCGCCGGAATGACATGATGGCTTTAACTGGCCAGGTATGTAACGCACTGTTTACTCAGTCTTGGGTAATCTGATCAAAGGATGTGGCATGGATAAAGCAGAGATCACCATCATTGGCGCGGGAATAGTCGGACTGGCTGTGGCTGCCGAGTTATCAAAGAGACATTCGGATATTATTGTTCTGGAAAGGAATGATAATTTCGGCCTGGAGACAAGCAGCCGAAACAGTGAGGTGATTCATGCCGGTATCTATTATCCTCCCGGTTCTTTAAAACAAACATTATGCCTTGAGGGCGCAAGGCATCTCTACAAGATATGCAAAAAGGAATCGATTCCCCATAAGCGTCTCGGGAAAATAATCATAGCCACGCATCATTCGGAATTAAGCGATCTGGAGGCCTTATTCAAGAGAGCCACAGAAAATGGCGTACCAAAGGTGAAGCTCCTCGAACAGCGGGAAATCTGTAAGCTGGAACCTCACACCAAGGCCATTGCCGGAATATACTCACCCTGGACGGGCATTATTGATTCACATTCCCTGATGAAGTATTTCGTCAAAAAGACCAAGGCTACGGGAGTTGAAATTGCCTATCGCAGTGAAGTGAATTATCTTTGTAAAGAGCGTGAGGGGTTTGTCGTCGGATTGAAGCAGGATGAGTATCGGTTCCTTTCAGAAGTGGTCATTAATTGTGCGGGGCTTTTTTCTGACAGGATTGCCGCCCTCGCCGGTCTTGACATAGACAGGCTTGGCTATCGGCTCCATTACTGTAAAGGCGATTATTTCTCTTACGCCAAACCATCTCCGGTGAGTATGCTGGTTTACCCCTTACCCAGAAAGGACGGCCAGAGTCTGGGTGTGCATGCGGCCCTGGAAATGGGTTCTCGCCTTCGCTTTGGACCTGATGCCGAATATGTGAACGAGATTCATTATCAGATTCAGGCCGATAAGGCTGAATCCTTCTACCAGGCCGCCCAACGAATCATTCCGAACCTGGAAAAATCTGCCTTCCTGCCGGATATGTCAGGAATCAGGCCAAAACTTCAGGGACCCCATGACTCTTTCAGGGATTTTGTCATCAGGGAAGAGTCTGAGGCAGGCTTACCCGGTCTGATAAATCTGATCGGAATAGAATCGCCGGGACTGACCTCCTGTGTAGCTATGGCCAAAAAAGTATCACAAATGGTATCCAGGGCTTTAGCTTCATAGTTTTTCAGGCATCCCTAATGTTCCGGCTTCCAATCTTTTCGGTTTCAGGTCTTGTCTTTCTCAATACTGACACCTGAAACCTGACACCTCTGTGAAAAAGGGTAAACTACTTTTTCATCTCGCTGAAGGGTGCCGCTTTTTACCGGGATTGGCACATACCTATAAGATTGGCAGATATCTATTAATCTCATAAGTGGTCACATAGGTTCTATACTGCTCCCATTCGATCTTTTTATTCTCAATGAACTTTTCAAAGATATGCTCACCAAGGGTTCTCTTTACCAGCTCACTCTTTTCAGTCAGACAGACAGCTTCATAGAGGTCGCCCGGCAGGGATTCGATGCCCCTCTCCTTTCGCTCAGCCGGTGTCATTTCGAAGATGTCCTCTTCAATAGGCTCTTCAAGTTCATACCCTTTTTCAACTCCCTCAAGGCCGGCGGCAAGCATGACCGAGAAAGCCAGATAGGGATTGCAGGCCGGATCAGGACAGCGAAGCTCAATGCGAGTCGATTTCTCCCGGCCCGGTTTGTACATGGGCACCCGCACGAGCGTTGACCTGTTCCTCCTGGCCCAGGAAATATAAACAGGGGCCTCATACCCGGGAACCAATCTCTTATATGAATTTACCCACTGGCAGATTACGGAAGTAAATTCCGGGGCGTGCTTCAAAATACCGGCAATATATGACTTGGCCATTTGAGAGAGTTGATATGTATCCTCAGGATCAAAAAAGGCATTCCGGTCTCCCTTAAAGAGAGATTGATGGGTATGCATACCGCTGCCATTCTGTCCATAAAGGGGCTTGGGCATAAAGGTGGCATAAAGCCCATGCTTCATGGCTACCTCCTTGACGACCAGACGGTAAGTCATGGCACTGTCAGCCATGGTCAGGGCATCAGTATACCGCAGATCGATCTCATGCTGTGAAGGCGCTACTTCATGATGAGAGTATTCCACTCCTATACCCATTTCCTCAAGGGTCAGGACTGTCTCTTTGCGCAGGTCAGAGGCCAGGTCAAGGGGAGTTAAATCGAAATATCCCCCTCTATCTAAAACCTCCGGCATTCCCTCGCTGGATTTAAAATAGAAATACTCGAGCTCGGGACCTACAAAAAAGGTATACCCAAGTTCGGCAGCCCGCTGAAGATTCCGTTTTAACGTCCCTCTGGGGTCCCCTTTGTAAGGCGTGCCATCCGGCTCATAGATATCGCAAAACATGCGAGCCACGGACACTCCACCCTCCGACCGCCAGGGAAGAATACAGAAGGTAGAGGGATCGGGCATGGCGATCATATCACTTTCATCTATCCGGGCATATCCCTGGATAGATGATCCGTCAAAACCCATTCCACCGTCAAAGGCGTTTTCAAGTTCATCGGCATTAATTGAAAAGCTTTTGAGGGAACCCAGGATATCAGTAAACCACAGCCGGATAAACCTGATCTCCTGATCTTTCACTGCTTTTAAGATATACTCCTTGTTCTTTTCTATTTTTTTCAAAGACATGCCAAGGCTCCTTTATCTTTTATCAAAAAAGGTTATTGAGATGATTATCCAGTTTTATGGTGATAGATCATATCACTGGAGCGGCTAAAAAGACAAGTACCTGATCATCAAGAGAGGCAATATCCCTACAACGACATTTGTTTCTCATCTCTTTGAAATTAAAGGTAATGATGAAATTTGGCAAAACAAGACAAATTCAATGAATGCAATGTCTTAAGAAATATGCGGCGTTGTAGGGATATGCTTCCTGAACATTTCCCCTGTGTTCCTTCTGTAAAAGGGAGGGGGCTGTTTATATTGACTTTTTGGTTGGCCATGGTAACATACAGGAACAGCCCTGGTCTTCTCTATCCGTTTATAACATCAGAGGCGACTCTCACAGCTAACGGCGGTCCTTCATTGGTCATTGTCTTATGATTTCACCTGTATCGAAAAGGCAAAAATTCACGCTCGCCCTGGCCGTATTCCTTTTCTTTTCCCTGATACCATGCCTGGTCAGGTCCGAAAACGCGGGGTCCGGTCTGGCCCTGGAAAACAGCAAGATGCTCTCCCACCATGCTCAGGTTCTGGATACGATATGGACTCTGGTGGCGGCCTTTTTGATCTTTTTCATGCAGGCGGGCTTCACCCTTGTTGAAGTAGGATTCAGCCGAGCCAAGAATGCCGGTAATATTGTCATGAAAAATCTTTCCGACTTTACGGTCGGCTCGGTTACCTTTCTTCTCATAGGGTATGGTTTGATGTTTGGGAAGAGCAGGTGGGGAATTTTCGGGTTTTCAGATTTTTTCCTCAGCCACATGGTGACGGCTCACGGAGTAAACAACTGGATGTTTGCCAATTTGATCTTCCAACTGGTCTTTGCCGGCACGGCCGCCACCATAGTCTCCGGAGCCATGGCTGAGCGGACGAAATTTTTAGGCTATGTGATATACAGCTTAATAGTCAGTGCCTTGATTTACCCGGTCATAGGCCACTGGATATGGGGCGGCGGATGGCTGGCCAGATTAGGAATGGTTGATTTTGCCGGTTCCACGGTGGTTCATTCCTTAGGCGGATGGGTTTCTCTGGCCGGGATTATGGTCATAGGTCCCCGGATTGGCCGGTACAATCGGGATGGGACTCCAAATCCTATCCCGGGGCATAATATTCCTTTAGCCGCCCTGGGAGTATTTATCATGTGGCTTGGCTGGTTCGGCTTCAATACCGGCAGCCTTCTTTCAGGGACCAATCCGGCTATTGCCCTGATCGCCGTTAATACCATTCTCTCCGGAGTAAGCGGCTCGATTTCAGTGATGGTCTATACCTGGCTGACCAGAGGAAAGCCGGACGTAACCTTAACCCTGAATGGTGTTCTGGCCGGGCTGGTCACCAGCACGGCCACCTCAGCCCTGGTAAGCCCTTTTCTCTCAATCATTATAGGAGCAGTTGGCGGTATCGTTCTTCTTTGGTCAGTACGCCTTTTTGAGAAATTCAGGCTCGACGACCCGGTGGGCGCTATTTCCGTTCATGGGCTTAACGGCCTCTGGGGCACCTTAGCGGTCGGACTTTTTGCTCAGCCGCAATTCAGCCAAAACAGCCTGGGCCTGTCAATCAGAGGCCTTTTCTGGGGAGGAGGTTTTAAACTTCTGGCCGTTCA
>JBLIRT010000107.1:0-10740 GCA_049472445.1 bacterium | reverse complement strand
GTGGATGCAGCCCAAAGAGGAGATTTTTTGTGCTCTATAAAGCTGGCAGATGGCGCTGTGTAACGGTATTTTATCATAATTTCCGAAAGAGAATTCATCTTTCAATATCACCCGATAGAATGAAAAAATTTGTGCTTTTCCTGCACGAAGCATTTGAAATAGCGGTTCCCGCTTACGGAAAGTTCTGATTGAAAGGGGAACGGATGTCAAATCCGGCCCTCAATTATGTGATTACCCTTTATTGAAATCATATCGAAAAGGAGCAAAAGATGAAAAAATCAGGAAAGATTGCCTTAGGTGTGGTTTTTGAAATTCTCGTTCTCCTGGCTTCAGATATCTTTTTTGCTCCAAACGCTCAAGCAGTCCAAATGAATGTACCCGGCGACTATGCTGCCATTCAGACGGCGATTGAGGCTGCACATGATGGAGATATGATTATTGTCTCTCCAGGCACATATTATGAAAATATTACCTTTTTGGATAAGGTAATCACCGTAAAAAGCATCGACCCGAATAATGCATCCATAGTATCTGCCACCATTATTGACGGCGGGAAGAAAAATAGTGTCGTTACCTTCGATAACGGAGAAGAAGGCAACTCATCACTGAGCGGATTTACTCTCCGCAATGGCAGTAATTTTGACGGGGGAGGGATTTATTGTGATGCTTCACCTTCTATTACTCATTGTGTTATTATCGGTAATACCGCTCACAATAGAGGCGGAGGTATCTTTTGTAACCGTTTCTCTGCGACCATCAGTCATTGTATTATTGCTGAAAATTCCGCTTCTGTGGGCGGAGGTATCTGCTGCTGGCAGAAATCCTCACCCACTATTACTCATTGCACGATCAGGGGCAATTCATCCGCTGTGCGTGGTGGCGGCGTTTTCTGTGATTATTCCTCGGTACGTATAAGCACAAGTGAGGTCATAGGAAATTCTTCTGGTTCCGGCGGCGGGATCTGGTGCCAAGACTCTTCGCTCATTGTTTCCAATTGCCTTATGTGTGATAATTCAGTCTCAGGGTCTGGCGGAGGTATTTATTATTGTTGCTCACCTTTTCCATGTATCACCAATTGCACTGTCAGCCGGAATTCAGCTTCCGGTGGTGCCGGGATTTACTGCCATGGATCCTTTCCCTGTATCAGAAATTCTATTTTTTGGGGTCCCGGATCAGAAATAGTCACCGACTCAGCATCCAAACTCAACCTGTCCTATTGTGATATTCAAGGGGAATATCCGGGCCAGGGAAATATCGACGCAGACCCTCTCTTCCTTGATCCTGAAAACGGCGATTACCATTTACAAGCCGGCTCCCCCTGTCAGGATACAGGATGTCCCAGACTGCTTGATCATGACGGATCACCATCAGACAGGGGAGCCTACGGGGGAGAACTGGCCTCTACTCCCTTGAATATAGCAGTAGCTGCCGATGGGAGCGCTGATTTTACCTCTATCCGGGAAGCCATTGATTATGCAGCAGCAGGAGATACCATTACCGTCTTGCCGGGCGTCTACCATGAAAATATAATCATTGCGGCCAGGGAGATTTCGCTCATCAGTCAGGAGGGTGCCGACTCCACAATTATTGATGGTTCAGGATCAGGTTCCGTTATTATTTTAGCTGAGGTGGGGCCGCAGGGATTGGTGGATGGATTTACCATAAAGGGAGGATCAGCCTGTTCCGGTGGTGGAGTTTCCTGCTATCAATCCTCTCTGACTATAAGCAATTGTATTATTAAAGATAATTTTTCTTCCGGAGGGAATTATACTCCCGGCGGAGGAGGAATGTATTGCCAAGCTTCTTCGCCGAATATAATCAATTGTACTTTTATTGAAAATAACGCACACGGAAATGGAGGAGGGATCTATTTAGGCGACTCCTCATCACCCCATATTATGAATTGTACCATGAGCGGGAACTCAGCTGAAAATGATGGAGGGGGATGGTATGGCCACTCCTCATCGCCCACTATGAGGTCCTGCCTTATAACAGGAAATTCAGCTAAAACCGGTGGCGGAGTATATTGCGCTTATTCCTCACCCATTTTGACGCATTGTACCATAGGCGAGAACTCATCCTCCGAGGGGGGCGGAGGGATATTTAGCGGCACCTCCTCTCTTACGATCAGCGATTGCCTGATAACCGGAAATTCGGCTGGGTATGGAGGCGGAATCTGTTTCTTATCCTCTTCATACGGATTATTCTCTTATTCCTCAAGCCTTGCCAATTGCGTTATAAGCAGGAATTTGGGCAGGCTGGGCGGGGGGATTTATTGTGACCTTTGTTTTCCGAGGATCACAAATTGCACTATGAGCGGTAATGAGGCTTTTGATAAAGGCGGGGGAATGTATGTAATACATTCCTGGCCATATATTGTAAATTCTATTTTTTGGGCTAATAATACGGAAATATATGCTGATTCGGATTCCTCCCCTCAATTATATCATTGTGATGTTCAAGGTGGGTATCCGGGTATGGAAAATATCAACGCCGACCCCCTGTTCGTTGATTCTGAACATGGTGATTATCACCTGAAGGCCGGCTCTCCCTGTATAGATACCGGGCACCCCCGGATTTTTGACCTTGATAACTCTCCCTCTGATAGGGGTGCCTACGGAGGAGAACTGCCAACAGGCCCACCCCTGACCATAACCGTGGCCGAAGATGAAAGCGGTGATTTTACCTCTATTCAGGAGGCCATTGATTACAGCCTGACAGGAGACACCATTATCGTTTTCCCCGGCACCTATAGGGAAAATCTGATTATGGCGGGAAAAGACATTACCCTCATCAGTCAGCATGGCAGCGAATCTACCGTTATTGATGGTTCCGGATCAGGAACGGCGGTTACCTTGGTCAGCCTGGGACCTCAGGCCAGGGTGGAAGGCTTTACCATCCAAAAGGGCTCGGCTGAGACAGGAGGCGGGATCTGTTGCCATCAATCCGCACCGATAATCGCCAATTGTACTGTTACGGAAAATGAGGCTGAAAAAGAAGGCGGCGGAATTTTTTGTTCCTGTTCCTGGCCGACGATTACTCAGTGCACTATTACTCAAAATTCGGCCGGAAACGAGGGAGGCGGGATATTCGGCATGGATTGCCCCTCGGCCCTGGCCATCACTCATTGTGTCATTTCAGGAAATTCGGCCAACTATGGCGGCGGAATTTCTTTTCATGATTCTGCCAGCACACAGTCCTCCCCGGTCATTACCTATTGCACGGTTACCGAAAATTCGGCAGGCAGGGATGGGGGCGGGATCTATAGCAACTTTACCTCTTCTTTGATGGTCAGTCATTGTGCTATCAGAAAAAATCTGTCTCGTGTGGACGGCGGAGGAATCTATTGTCTTAAGGCTTTTAACCTGCCGAGGATACTGAACTGTGAGATCACTGAAAATTCAGCTTATGCCGACGGCGGAGGAATTTATCTGGAAGAATCCGGTCATGACGGGATTATCGGCAACTGTACTGTTTCCGAAAATTCAGCCCTCTCCGATGGCGGCGGAATTTTAGTGAAAGGCATGAGCCGTTCTCTGACCATTACTGATTGTGTTATTTCCGGTAATTCAGCCTCATTGGGAGGGGGAATTCACTGCAAGAATAAAATCATGTTTGGCGGTATGCCATATAAATTGATATGGTTCGCCGCGCCAAATCCTGAAATAACCAATTGCACCATTACTGAAAATAAGGCTTTATATGGAGGGGGGCTTTTTATTTCCAGACTCGGCGTTCTGAGATATGTAATAGTTGATTCACAGACGACCGTCACCAACTGCATATTTGGGAGAAATTTTCCAAACCAGGTCAGCGGCCCGTGTAATATCACCTCTTCACGTATTCCCGGCAGATATCCGGGCAGGCATAATATCATGAGAAACCGGTAGCCTTGCCTGGCGATGTAATCCATCTTCCGCACCCCCACTGCTTAATCAGGTGCAGGCATCTTTTCAGCCCCGCTGCGCGGCTCCCACATGGCCACATGGTCACCCTGTAGGAGGCTCAGTACGCCCAGGAAGGCTGCGGCATTGGCCAGGCAGAAGTAATAGGGAATAGATATGAGTTTCAGCCGGCTGAAGCGCGAATTCTTAAGCTTATAGCCGATGATGGCCAGCCCGTAAAACAGAACCTGACCGCCCAATAAGATCAAAAACAGGGGATGGTGTCCGGCTATGGCTACATTGAGCACGAAAAGAACGAGCAGGGGGAAGAAAAGGAGATGACGGAAGAATTTATGGGATAAAAGCTGCAGAGAGTAAAAACCCGATGTCCACAGCGAGCCCTTCAGGTTGAGCAGGGCGCGGAGGCTGCGGTTGGTCACCCTGACCTTCCTTTTGAATTCCTTCGGACCCTCTGAAGGAGGATTTTCGTAGGAAACGGCCTCAGGCTCATACACCAGGCGATACCCCTGAAGAACTATGCGGGTGGAAATGGCGATATCATCGGCTTGAGCAGGGTCCTTGATAGGTACATAGAGTTTCCTCCGGATGGCATGGAGAGAGCCGTCTGCAGCAAAGATGTTTCCCGTGAGACTTTCCATGCTCTTAAGCCATTTGTCATACTCCCAGTACATATTTTCGCCCTTTTCCGTAGCGTCTGCCCGGCGAAGGTCTGCCCGGCCAGCCGTCCGGTACCTCTGATTGCCGCAAACCCCTCCAACCGCTGGATCGGCAAAATTTTCCACAAGGCGGATAAGACTGTGCCGCTCAAGCATGGCATTGGCGTCCGTAAAGACCACAATTTCGCCCCGGGCCTGTTTTACTCCCTCATTCAAGGCATGGGCCTTGCCCATACGTTCAAGGGAAAGGAACCTTACCCTGGCATCCTCACCCTGCCGGACGACAGTTTCCGTATTATCACGAGAGCCATCGGAAACGATGAGTATTTCCATGTTCTCAGCCTCGTAGTCCAGGGAAAGGCTGTTTCGTATCTTATCCCCGATCACCTCTTCTTCATTATAGACCGGCACGATCACGGTAACGAAAGGCCGTATCGGTCCTTTGCTGACCGGGCGGGGCCGGACCTTTCCAACCAGCCAGATCAGGAGGGGATAGCCGAAGTAGATATAGACGCATATGGCCAGGGCAGCAGCCATGAGATGGGCCATGATAGTCATCCTGAATCTCCTTCCTTGCCGGGCCGTCTAAGGGAAGCCATGGTTTTCCCCTGCCGGTCGAGTTTTCTGTATTGGTGCAGCAGCTTATCGGCCACGTTTCCCCAGGCAAAGCGCGTCCGGGCATCCTCCGATGCCTTTCTGCTCAAGCGCTCGGCCAACTCCCGGTCTTCTAAAAGAGAAAGAATGGCCTCAGCCAGCGCCTCAGGATCATCGGGCCGGACGAGAAGCCCGGTATCCCGGTGGCGTATCACTTCGGAAAATGATCCTACCCTGGTGGCCACGACAGGCACACCGAAACTCAGGGCAATTTGAAATGCCCCGCTTTGAAAAATCGTGCGATAGGGGAATACGGCCACAGCCGCCAGTTCCATCCACTGGGCCACGGCCTCCATTTCCACATAACGGGTGACCAGGCGGACAGCCTCCCTGATCCGTAACCGCTCAGCCAGTCGCATACAGTCCATACTGCTGAAGCTGCGTGAAGGAAACCCGGCCATCACCAGGCAAGCCTCCGGCCTGGAGGCCCGAACCCTGGCGAAGGCTTCCATGAGAAGATCTATGCCCTTGTAGCGGTTCAGTGTTCCGAAAAGGAGTATAACCGGTGATTCCGGCGGTATCCTGAGCTCTTTTCTCAAGGCTTCAGGTTTCTTTTTCGAGTCTCTTACCTCTTCGAAAAGCAGTTCGTTCCCATGGGGAATGTCTGCTACGTTCGCCTCTTCAAGGCTGAAACTGGCGAGGAATAAACGGCGGTTTGAAGCGTAGTGGACCACGACGAGATGAAAAAGGCGGTAAATCTTCCGGTAGGTCCAGGCCAGCATCCGGGAACGGCGAACCAGATCCCCCTTACCCTTTCCTCCGGTGGCGAAAGGATAGACATTGTGGCAGATATCGGTTATGGTAAAACCCTTTTGGCGGAGAAGAAGGAAGCAGATAAGGTCAGCCGGAAATCGGATGTCCCCGAATTGAACGATATCAGGCCTTAGTCTCTGAAGGCATAAAAACAATCTCAGCCACTCCCGGTAGTATATGAAGGCTCTTCCGGACCTGAGGAACGTTCGAGACATGGATGGCCATCGGGAATCGGAGATGGTACCGGCCGGTTTCGGGTTCCAGAGCTTAAAGATGGTCCGGATTTGAAATTTGTGAGAAAGCCCCCGGAGCTCAAAATCCCGGGCGGTTATCAGGGTTACCTCAGCACCGCAGGCCTGCATGGCCCTGCACAACTGAAAGGCATAGTGAATCATGCCCCCTCGGCCGGTGAATTCCACGACGGCGATCCTCATGATTTCCCATCCTTTGCTGATATCTGTCTATACCATATATAATGCCTGATAAACTTTTCTGTTACGGCGCCCTTCATGATTTTTCGTCCTGGGCAACTATCTTTTTGTCCTGATTACGTGTCCATTTATAAAACCTGATAAGCCTTTCTGTTACAGCGATTCTCATGATTTCCCATCCTGCTCAGCTATCTGTTTATAAAGCCTGATAAGCCTTTCTGTCCATAGAGCTTCAGAAAAGTGCGTAAGGACCCTTTTTCTGGCCTGCAGGCCGAAAGTCATGAGCCGGTCAGGTTCTCCAAGCAGGGCGAGAATTTCACGCGCCAGCAGCAGGGGTTGGCCGGCCGGCACCAGGAGACCTGTACGGCCATGTTCGACAATTTCAGGAATGCCGCCTACATTTGTGGCCACAACAGGCAATCCCGAAGCCATGGCTTCAAGAAGAACGGTAGGAAAGGCATCTTCCAGACTGGGCAGGACAAAGAGGTCACTTGCGCCGAGTATCTGCGGCACATCACGCCTGAATCCCGCCCAAAAGATATGTGAATCCAAACCCTCCCGAATGGAACGCTGAACCATTTCCTCTCTATAGGGCCCGTCACCAACTATCAGGAAGCGGATACCGGGGTCCGCTTCAATGATGGCCGGTGCAGCGCTCAAAAGATGATCAAGGCCTTTGGCCTTCCTCAAAACGCATACCGTGACAATAATTCTGGCCTCAGGAGGGAACCCGAATTCACGGCGGAGTGACAGTCGCTCGTTCCCGGTTTTTTGAGAAAACGCTGTGCCATCGATGCCATTAGGAACGATGAAAATCTTGCCGGGATCAAGGTCACATGAATTGATGTAAAGATGCCGGAGTGCTCCGGACACGGTAATGATGCCGTCCCCCCACCTGTTCAGCAGCTTACAGAGCAGCCTGTTCCGGATTACCTGACGCCTCCAGGGCTTCCCCTCAGGTGGAACGACATGGAGCGTGGTCAGGCAGGGCGTGTTGGTCAGGCGTCCGGCCAGAGTTCCCCATATGCCTGCATAGGTCAGATGAGCATGTATCACATCTATCTTCCGGTCTTTGATAAACCGGATAAGCCGGAGGAAAGCCCGATAGTCTCTGAGATTAACGGATTGAAGATTCAAAAAAGGCACATCCATGGCCTGTATCTCGGATTCCAGGGGATTACCCCCTATGCTTTTAAGACAGCAGGCCGAAAATTTTATGGATTGCTCTTTTAAGGCCCTGGCGAAGGAAATCAGCAGGTTTTCAGCGCCGCCCATATTCAGAGAATCGATCAGCCACAGAAGACTGATTGATCTGCCTTGTCCAGCATCTGGTATAGCCTTATCCATAAAGCACCATGATCAGATTGTGTTTTTGTTTCGCAGCTCTTTCTTTTCCCCTGCAGCCACCGTTCAAGCAGGAAAAAGCGGAAAAAGGGCTCGATCATCTCCAGGGAAAATCCGGCCTGTTCGCAATATGAGATAAAGTACTGGCGAACTGCCCGGGAAACCGGCGTGTCTTGGAGGAAGGAAAGCTGAAAGGCTTCCTCAGGAGATCGCCTGTGATATGCTGACCAGTGATAATTGAAGCCGTAAGTAAGAGGAAAGTGGAAGAGATCCTCGAAGGGGGAGGCTTCTTCTGAAAACCCTTCCCAATCCACAACACCGGAAAGGCCGGAACCATGCATCTTCCCATCACCATGTGTCTTTCCATCGGTCTCTCGTATAAGGAGATTCCGGGCCCAGAAATCCCCGTGCGAAGCAACCAGCGGCACCTTCCCCCTAGCACAGAGGGTGTGAATTGTGTCTGCCAGGGATCGCACGGTATCTTCTTTGAGGCCGACCTCAGGCAACTCTTCGGCACATGCTGCCGGATCGGGACAGTCCGGCTCAAAAAAGCGGCCCTTTTTTCCGGTATCTCTGTGGAAGAGCGCCAGCCAGCGGGCCGCATTCTGAAAATGCCGCCTGATATATCCTGTCCTGGCCGGTCGTCCGGCCAGTTGATGTTCCATTGAATGCCCCGGCCGCCAGCTCATGAGAAGCGCTTCGGTGTCACCGTAGAGGCCATAACCGAGAAGAGAGGGCAGGCAGGTTTTAAGATCATGAGAAAGGCACGTTCCCATATTATTCAGGGCATCCCGTTCAGCGGCCAGTTCCCGGCCGGAGGCCTCCACAGGCCGAAGCTTAAGAACCGCAGCCGGTTTTCCAGAGCCTTCAGGGAAAAGAAAGAGTATGGTCCGGTTTCTGGAGATGCCCCGGTAATCGGCAAGAGCAATCCATCGAAAAGGTTCCAGGTCTTTCAGGGGATGGTTCTCGAATCTGAGCGAAAGTCCTTTTTTCCGGACATCGGCTATCATGGCTATCATGGAGATCAGGGAGTTCATGGAGTCCATGGATTTCATGGATTTCAGAGATGGCATGGAGGGCAGAGAAGTCATATGGGCCGGATGGTGCATCCTGTTTTTGGAGGTGAAATCTTCCGGAACAGGCTTCTTCACGACCGGAGCGGCCTGTGATCCAATACACTCCTTCACGACCGGAGCGGTCTTCGCTTCAATATTTGTCCGACCCAAATGTAAAGGAGATAAGATACCATGGGAAAGACACTTCTTCACGATAGGAGCGGCCTGTGACCCAATACATTTCTTCACGACCGGAGCGGTGCCCGATTCCCGGCCGGTAAAGGGAAAGTCCGGACTCCGGCCGAAAGGAGAGTTTTCTCCTGAATCCGGCTTCCCGGCATCCATCAAACGAGAAGAGGGAAGGTCCAGACTCCAGCAGAAGGGAAAGAGGTGTTTTTCCCCTCTCAGCCTGATCATCCCCCCAAAGAGGGATCGCCAGACCTGTTCACGGCGATTATGAGGATGAAACAGATGGCTCAGAAAAAAGGTTACCATCTGTCGATCTTTTACAGGAACCAGGAAACGATCCACCTCTCCCATGAGCAGCCTGCTTCCCGGATCAGCTCCCTGAACAGCCCGGGATTCTGTCCCTTCAGATCCCATGAGACTTCCCATAGCCTCAGGCAGAATATCGGGCGCCAGAAAAACCAGAGCTATCAGGTAGACCACCATGCCGGTGCCCACACCTCCGATCAATCCCGGCAAACCTAAGGTTCCGGGGAAGATCTTCAGGTAGATCAGGAGGGATACCGTCATAATCGTGGAACAGATTACACTCGGCCGCAAGGCATCAAGTACGGACAAAACAGGTATGCCGATAATATGGCAGACAACCCCGATATTCATGGTGCAGGTTAAAATCAGCACCATGGCCAGGGCCGAAGCAACCTCGGCCGGCCCGAAACGGCCGGCCAGGATGAGAGCGGGAATGAGGATTATGGCTTTCACCACCCCCAGGACCATCATCAGCCCTGTTCTTCCCGTGGCTTTGTATATATCACCCGCATGAGATCCGAGGGATCGAAAACAGGCGGCCAGACCGAGAGCCCTCAGGATGGGTATGGATTCACGCCAGGTTTGTCCAAAGACCGTAAGCACCAGGGGTTCGGCAAAAAGAAAAAAGCCTATGGCTATAGGCACCGACAGGATTGAAACGTAACGCAGGGTTACGGTGAATCCTTTCCTCAACTCGGATTTACCCTGTTTTAATTTAGAGTAAGCAGGGAATAAAACCTTGCCGGTTGTCCTTATGATCATGACAATGGTGGTTTCAGGCAGCTTGTAGGCAATCTGGTAAAAGCCCAGGGTGGCGGCGCCGAGCATCTTCCCTACCACCACAAAATCCATATGGTGAACTATGGCCGCCAGGATATTTACCCCTACAATATATCTGCCGTAGGCTATCATGGGCCTGACCAGATCCAGAGGCATGGTCAGACCCGGCCTCCAATCCACGATGATCCAGGTCAGGATGGTACAGATCCCCTCGCCGAGAAGCTGGCCCCAGACCAGGCTAAAGACCCCGAAGCCCAGTTTGGCCAGTATCACGGCTATAAGCGCCTTGGTCATGGCCATACCGATATCGGGGATCAGTCGTTCCCGGAATTTTAAATCTTTTCTCAGCAGGGCATCATGGGTATTGCCCAGCGCCTTGATAGGGAAATGGAAAGCGAGGGCCCGCAGTATCGGTACGGCCGAGGAATTCTGAAAAAATTGCCCGACCAGGGGAGCTAAGGACCAGCTGAAGGGAAGCCAGACCAGGCCCATGATAAGATTCATGATAAAGGTTACCTGGGCTGCCTCATTTCGGCGCGATGGCCAGTAGATAAGCGCCATGCTGATCCCGAAATCGCCTACGGTCTCAATGTAGGCTATGATGAGGAGACCGAAGGTCATGAGACCGAAATCCTCGGGAACAAGAAGCCGGGCCAGGATGGCCATG
>JBLIRT010000106.1:0-11004 GCA_049472445.1 bacterium | reverse complement strand
ACAGGAGGAAACATTGAGCTTATCAACCGTGCTGATACCACTGTTGGTCTGGTCGAATATAAAGTGTCCGGATTCATTGATTGGGCCACTATCGGATTGACTGGTTTTTTTGGCAATTTGTTTCGAACCTTCATATATGGCAGCCGAGCAACAGCCGCCGGTATTAGGACAATAGTCCTCGAGATAGACTTCGATTTTGGTTATTGGATCATCAAGTGAACTGAGGTCTGCGGTAAGCCGCCCGGGATTGAGCAGGATGCCATTATCATAGATCGGACCAAAAAAATTTTCGTCATGTTCCCATGAGCAACCATCATTACAGGGAACCTCATCTGTTTCCGTGGAGGTAACACTCAGGACAATATCAGACACAACCCAGCTTTTGTCACACAGGCATTCTTCATCACACTCTAGATCATTTGGTACGCTATTCAGGGTTATCCTGGTTACACCAGCCAAAGCGAAACTTGATACAAGGGAAAAGCATATTGATATGAAAGTGACAAGAAATTTTTTCATGGGTTTTCTCCTTATCCAGACATTTACATTATATGACCATACACCCTAAACTATACATATAATTCTCCATATCTTGATGTCGTTTTATACTCTTGACTCGCTCATAGGTGACAGGCAACACGGCCTTGCCTTAAAAGAGGCTCAAGGAGCAATCAGCCCTTGATGGCCAGAAATCCTTCATCTGCCACCTGTGAGCGAATTGACTTCTCATAAGAATATGTTACTGGGAGAGTTTCATCTTATACATATGATGTCTTACACACAAAAACACTACATAAAGATTATAAACATAAAATTGCCAAATAATCAAAAAAAATTTTTAAAAAAATCAACACCCTTATGAAGGCCATGGAGGAAATAAAAAAAGCTGTACATATTCAATAATATTCAATATAGAAAGACCTAAACCCTGGAACATCTCAGCAAGGTAAAAAGGAAGCAAGGCTACTCGATAATATCGTGTTGCTTATATGTGAGCTCATTTAATTTGACATTTTCTAAAAATTATTATTATACTATATGAAGATGGCCGGGGAACTACTTACAGTCCTAAGATCTTATTTTCCATCCTGTATGAGCTCTTGTCATTTTAAAAATACACACGTGATATGTATCTTTTTAACCTTTACGTTAGTCCGTGTTTTTCCGTCAAGCCCATACAAAATCGGTTAAGGAGGGGAGAGAAATGATGAAAAAACTACTATCCACCACAGGTATTATCTTCATGGCCTGCCTGATATTTTCTTTTCATGGCCGCGCCCAGGACTTTAAAATTGATTGGCCGGGTTTACGTAACTACTCTTTTTCAGGATCACTTTTTTATCCTTTAACCAATCAATATCTTCAAAATTATCCTGATGGTTTCAACAGCCTTATGTATCGTGGTTCTTTTTCGATATTTTCCGGCGGAACAAACCCCTTTTCCCCCTATGGATTCACTCCAACATGGCAGAGTAACTCAATGTTCACCCAGCCTTTTTCATTACCCTCTGCCTCTTTTTCCCCTTTTTCAATGGGAAGCTATGGTTCCCAACTTTATACGCCCTTTCACATTTCATCTTTTCCCTGGCAGACCAATCCGGTGAATTGGCCGACAAAACCAACCCAGCCGATTCAGGGTTTTACAACCAGGACAGCCAGTATTTACCAGCCCCTGGTCAGTAGTATCTGGACACCCTCCCCCTGGATTCTCCCCTGGAGCCCTGTTACTCCGGTTCCCTCCACTCCAAAAGTGAAGACGCCTGATTTACTCTATTCAATCGAAACGGACAGGGATATCTATGGTGAAAGTGAACTGATCACCATTACCTTCAAGGTAAGTAACACGGGAGAGGGAGGTGCAGAAATTCATTTCTCTTCGGGAAAACAATTCGATGTTTATGTAAAAAATGATGAAGGTGAATTGGTATGGCAGTTATCCCATCATATGAGCTATACGCAGGCAGAAACCTCCATCACCCTGAATCCAGGGGAGGCAAAATCCTTTGAGGCTGAATGGGATCAGAAAGATGACGATGAATTTGAGGTCCCACAGGGGACGTATCGCCTGGAAGCCTGTCTGACAGCAACCCAGAGCCAGTATAATAAGAAAGCAACTACGGATATCAGCCTCAGAGCCCTTCCTACCTTCTCAAGCTGCGAGGAACTACGGGATACCTTAAAGGAATTGTATAAACCAAAACCCGTTATTTCCCCACCTTTCATTCCATTTCCTTGGCCGATTTTTTATGGTGGTTTTGGTGGTTTTGGCGGTTTTGGCGGACTCAGCTATGGGATCAGCAGTTTCTCCAGTGCTTCCTATAGTGGTGCTGCCTATAGTTACAGCAGTACACCCAGTTCCGGTACAGGGACATCGGGCAGTTCAAGCGATTATTCCACAACCAACACCCAGGTGACCGGTGTAGACGAGTCAGATGTCATCAAAAATGACGGGGCTTACCTTTATCTCATCAAGAATAAAAGTGTAAGAATCGTGAGAGCCTACCCACCGACCGAAGATGATTTCATGGAGGTAAACAACCTTACCTTTGATAGCGACTTTACTCCCACCCAGCTCTATGTCTATGGAGATATCCTGGTGGTCATCGGAAGTGAACTGAAACCAGCCGAAAGAATCTATTATGCCGACAACAATGCCCAAGCTGCTGAAAGAGCGTATTATATGCCACGGAAAAATTTTACCAGGATTTACATCTATAATATCGCTGACCGGGCCAATGTACTGGAAACAAGGACCGTTAAAGTCGAGGCCAGATATCTGCAGTCAAGGAGGGTTGAGGATACCCTCTATATCATCCTGAATGAGAATCCTCCTTATGATATTCTCTATAAGGATACACTTGACCCACGGGAGTTACTGCCGATTTACCATGATTCTTCCTTCCATAATGGGGATGAAGGGGCAGCCATATGCGACTGTGACGAGATCGCTTATCTGCCGGGCTACACCGAGCCGAATTATTTAGTCGTGATGGCTATCCCTCTCAATGATACTTCAAAGGCCGTCGGCTCCGAGCTTATTTTAGGAAAGAGTGAACAGGTCTATGCCTCGGTCGAAAATCTCTATATCACCAGTACCAGTTATAACAGGGAGCCATGGCCCCGCTTACCCGTATGGTTTTCATGGGACTGGTGGTGGCCTTTCAGGAGCGTCACTACCAATACCGTCATATATAAATTCAAACTCGATGAACCATCTCCGGCTTATACCTACAGGGCCAAGATTCCGGGCAGGATAATGAATCAATTCAGCATGGATGAACATAATGGTAACTTCAGAATAGCCTCCACAACCTCTTCTCCCAAAAGTAACAATGTGTATGTCTTTGACGAAACCATGAAGCTCCTGGGCATCTGTGAAGACATCGGTGCAGGGGAAGACATCAAGTCGGTTCGTTTCGTGGGTGATAAGGGGTATGTGGTCACCATCCGGGTCATTGATCCCTTCTTTGTCATCTCATTATATAATCCGGAGCATCCACAGTTGCTTGGCGAACTGAAGGTACCCGGCTATACTGAATACCTGCATCCCTATGATGATACTCATATCATAGGTTTTGGAAGAGAAGTGGTCAATAATATCCAGCAGGGGATGAAGGTAGCTCTCTATGATATTACCGATCCCGGTAATCCAACAGAGTTACAGACAGAAGCAATCGGGTATCGGGGAACGACCTCCGAATTACTCACCAACCATAAAGCCCTACTTTTCAGCCAGGCCAGAAATATGATGGCCTTCCCCGTCACCGTTACCGAAAGAGCATCCGGGTACTCGTATCAATATATCTTCCAGGGGGCCTACATCTATTATATTGATCAAAATGGTTTCTCCCTGGAGACTGAGATAACCCATTATGACCAGGGGACTTTCCCGTCCTTCTCACTCGCCACGGGCGAAAACAGCATCAAGAGGATAATTTACATAGGAGATTACTACTATACTATTTCAGACAGCAAGATAAAAGCAGTTGATGGGCTGAATAACTATAGTGAGGAGGCGGTAACTGAACTGGATTAAGGAATTGAGTATAGATTAAGACACTAAGAGGGCACAGAGAAATGTCTGAACGTATCTCTGTGCCCCGTCTATCGTACCGAGAACCTGTCCGGATTCCCACCTCCATAAACAGATTTATCCCTGAGGATAACCTTCCCGAAAGATGAAGGAGAAATTCAGGTATCAATCTTTGAACTCTTCTGATCTTGAACTCTCCTGAATAGCTTCTATTATCTTCAAAAGCTTACGCTCATTTGACATAGCCGCAAAAACAAAAAGTATGAGAGCCAGGAGCAAAAAACCGCATATGATAAAGGCTATGGGACAAAACACCGCCAGCAATGATAGTGTTGAATCAGATAGTGAATTACTGGCGATTTGATCTATAACATCATAAGGATTGGCCAGTAAAGGATGTTTAACAAAGAAATAGGCGTAAAAGGATACGATTCCCGCCAAAAGTAGACTTCCAACCCATGTCCATGATTTGGTGAGACGAGTTCTCTTGGAAAGGTAGTTTTTCTGTGATTCGGTCAGCATGGTCATATATGAAACTCTAGCTCTATCATAAACAGAAGTCAAGAGTGAGTCTTCCCGGAGGTCTTCTCCTCAATGAATCCGACTTTTCCTCAGGTTTCGTTGATAATGCCCCTCCTGCAGCTGAGATGATAGCCTTCAATCAATCCGGTAGTAATACCCTCTCGTTTTCTCAGGCGATAACTGATCCTATAATGGCAATCGTTAGTATGGGCGGACTTGGCACTCTGGTTGCCTATGATTTCGACCAGCCATTTACGGTTCTTAGTAAAGGTCATGGTCGTTGGGGCGATGGATGGTATACACTTTCTGATGGAGATCTTCTGGCAGGTCACGAATTACATTGCGTAATTCAATTTACCGGCAATATATCTTCAATTAACTGGACCAATTATCCTAATGAAAATTGGCATGGAATTACCATAGGTGCCCCTGCCACTGCCACTTCTCCTGTTCCCGAACCATCCCCCCGGTTACTCCTTTGTTTCGGTCTGTTTGGTCTGGTTGGAGTTAAGAAGAAATTCAGCTAAAAGCATTCCCGAAACATTATAAAGCAGGGTCAAGAGGGAATGGAGTTTCTTCTCATTGATGGCGCACAAGAAAAAAGGCAGGGCCATGGCTGGCCCTGCCTTTCTCTCCTTACGTTGTGATCCTGGTGTTTATCCGGAAACCTTGATTTGAAGCAGTGGTTCTGCCTGCTGCCTGAAGTTTTCGGGCAGGATTTCCATCCTGCTTATTTATGGATGACGATGCTGCCGCCTCCAAGGCCGGTGGTAGCCTCCCGATCATCAGCCTGACCGAGTTCGTTGTCATAAATGACTGCTTCAACCTCTGAAACAGGATCTACCTCCCAAATCTTCATACGGAACCTGTCAAGGCCGTCACCTTTCAATTCACCATCGACGGCAGTCAACAGAAAACCATAGCCCTCCTCACCGTTAAGAGTACCTATACCCTTGTATTGAGCCTTTGCTCCGGCAATCACAAGCCACTGGTAGCTTTCAG
Organism: bacterium; assembly: GCA_049472445.1. Taxonomy (GTDB): domain Bacteria; phylum SZUA-182; class SZUA-182; order DTGQ01; family DTGQ01; genus JBLIRT01. The sequence goes on along the minus strand of JBLIRT010000106.1, from coordinate 5,447 downwards.
ATTGAAAGTTAAACCTGGCCACCCTGAAATGGAATTCAGTCGTCCCGGTCGGTACGTTCGCTCCTTTCTTATACTTTGATACAAAGCCGAAGATAGCTTTTCCGGTGAGAGACGGATTATCTCTATAAGCTCCGGCAGGTGAATTAATCCAACCTCCACCGGTTACAAACCCGCCCTCAGGATCGTACACCACCACGTATCGGTAATCTAATGTTCCAACTCCGGCGTCGTTATCAGTCACAATCAGGGAGACGGTATAAATACCAGGCGTTGTATAACTATGGCTCCCCTCCGCCGATCCTGAGCCATCTGCTTCAGTAATCACTCCTTCGGTTATTGTCCCATCACCCCAGTCCCATGTTGCCGTATGAGTGTCTGAGGTATTAAGATCGGTAAAACTGGCCCAGGCTGTTATGAGTGTATCAACGGAAACCGGATCAACCGCCGCGCTTATTTCACCAATTACCGGAGCGATATTTTCCTCGAAAACCGCAAAAGGTGACAGCGAAGAGGCAAGGCCGCAGATTATGTCATTGGACGTATCCAGAAAAGAGGTGATATCCACCCAGGCATCACCTTCATAGTGAAACAACTTAAGCAGCAATTCATTGTCATAAGCAATTCCACGGTAATCAATGCAAACTTCTATAGAACCCTCATAGGTGGCTGTAGTTGCGATCTCGTAATAGACAGGTGGCGTTCCTACTTTGAAACCCTGGAGAGGTGGCGGGCCGATCTCACTGGTAGTAACACCGGTAGTGCCCTCTCCGGTAACCTTTTCGAAGGTAATGGTTACCGGAGTAGCCCCCGTGGTGCTGTCTATCGGCTGAACAAAGACATCTGTACCCGGATATGTCGGCACGTTCAGGCAGACCTCATTGGATTGCTTTTCGGCAACCTGGAGGCGGTGGTTATAGGTATCGGCCACATAGATATGGCCACTGCCATCCACTGCTACTCCAGAAGGTTCGTTGAACTGCCCGTTCTCCGGCCCCAGAATTCCCCAGGCAGTAAGAAACGTGCCGTCAGTGCCCAACTTCTGGATGCGGTGGTTATAGGTATCAGCAACATAGACATTACCGCTGCCATCCACTGCTATTCCGGAAGGGCGGTAAAATTGCCCATTCTCTGAGCCCTCACTTCCCCAGGCAGAAAGAAACTCGCCATCAGGGCTCAATTTCTGGATGCGGTTGTTATACATATCAGCTACATAGACATTACCGCTGCCGTCCACTGCCACTCCGGAAGGGCAGTAAAATTGCCCATTCTCCGAACCATAACCACCCCAGGCAGTAATAAAAGCGCCATCAAAGCTCAATTTCTGGATGCGGTCGTTACCACTATCAGCCACATAGATATTACCGCTGCCATCCACTGCTACTCCGGAAGGATAGGCAAACTGCCCGATCTGTGAGCCATAACTTCCCAAGGCAAAAAGAAACGTGCCATCAGGACGCAATTTCTGGATACGATGGTTATCGGTATCAGCCACATAGATATTACCGCTGCCATCCACTGCTACTCCGGAAGGATAGGCAAACTGCCCATTCCCTGAGCCATAGCTCCCCCAGGCAGAAAGAAACGTACCATCAAAGCTCAATTTCTGGATACGATGGTTATCGGTATCAGCCACATAGATATTACTGCTGCCATCCACTGCTACTCCGGAAGGATAGGCAAACTGACCGATCTGTGAGCCATAACTTCCCAAGGCAAAAAGAAACGTGCCATCAAAGCTCAGCTTCTGAATGCGGCAGTTCCAGGTATCAGCTACATAGATGCTGCCACTGCCATCGACCGCTACCTCATGAGGCCCCCAGAATTGCCCATCCTCTGGGCCGTAACTCTCCCAGGCAGTACTGCCATCAAAGCTCAACTTCTGGATGCGGTGGTTAAAAGTATCAGCCACATAGATGCTGCCACCGCCGTCAACAGCTACTCCGAAAGGGTAATAGAATTGCCCATCCCCTGAACCACAACTTCCCCAGGCAGTAAGAAATGTGCCATCAGAGCTCAACTTCTGGATGCGGCAATTCCAGGTGTCAGCCACATAGACGCTATCACTGCCGTCAACAGCTACTCCGAAAGGGTAATAGAATTGTCCATCCCCTGAACCATAACTTCCCCAGGCAGTAAAAAACGTGCCGTCAGGGCCCAACTTCTGGATGCGATTGTTCTCAGTATCAGCCACATAGATATGGCCACTGCTGTCAACGGCTATTCCACAAGGACCCCTGAACTGCCCATCCCCTGAGCCGTAACTCCCCCAGGCAGAAAGAAACGTGCCATCAGGACTCAATTTCTGGATGCGGTTGTTACCACTATCAGCCACGTAGACGTAGCCACTGCTATCAACAGCTATTCCATAAGGGCCGCTGAACTGCCCATCCCCTGAGCCGCAACTCCCCCAGGCAGAAAGAAACGTGCCATCAGGACTCAATTTCAGGATGCGGTTGTTACCACTATCAGCCACGTAGACGTGGCCACTGCTATCAACAGCTATTCCATGAGGGGAGTTGAATATAGGACCTGGAGGAATTGCCCGGTAAGAGTAGGTAACCTCGGCAGCACTTAACCCTGCCCAAAGATCACACCATACCAGCAATGAGATAAAAAGCAACAAAGAGCATACGCCAGTGCCTAGCACGAAAAGCAGAGTCTTTTTCATCCTACTCATCTCCTCCTTGTGTCTGATACGAAAAGCAGAGTTTCTTTATCCTACTCATCTCCTCAGGCTTTTGAATAATTCATGTAAGATAGCGGGGTTACCTGAACGGATCAGGTCTATTCTCTTTTCCTCCCATACAGAAAAGTCTCGCCTTGCACCCTTTTTATTGATAAAAAAATTGATTAAACCTTCCTGCATCATGAGTGCCAGAAAAACATCAAGTTTCAATTGCCCAGGGGGCCACGTGGCAGCCGATATGTCTGGAAAAAGAGCAGGCTTCAGGTGAAATGGTTATTGATTGCGATTGAGGATCTTAAGAGTATATTTTTTATGATTTGCTTTCACTTTGGGTAATAAAAAGTTGTTCCTTATGTGAAAAGAAGATGTTCTTCTGCTGATGGCTTTAGAGCTTATCCGGAAACCTCCGGCAGCAGACAGAACCGCCGGGCCAAAGCAAGGGTTTCGGATTTCTTATTCATTTACCTCGTTTCTAAGCAGCCAGCCTTTTCTCAGCCTCAATAGTTCATATTGCAACACGCAGGCAATGAGGCCAACCAAGGCAAACATGTTTTGCATAGCCTTCTGTGCGCGAAAGAATATGAATGAAAATTTTTTTGATTTTTCCTGATAGATTCGATATAATGAAAGATAAATGGATTAAAAATATACTCAATTACCAATTTTATAAAAAAGGTTTAAAATCAAAAACTTTTCATAAAGAGCCTATCACATATTCATCATACTGATCCCATTTTTAAACAGGGCGTGGGATTTGAGTAAAATACAATGCCAAGCTAAGAGGGAAGGTTCATGGTGGATTCAAAATTATTTTTTCTCATCTATAAATAAATATTGAGCCAGGCGAAGCCGGCTGTGGATATATGAGGCCGACTTCTCGGCTAGAGGGGGAGTTGGCATACCAGAGGAAGGTTACTGTTATCACCCGACTGTCGAATATTACTCAACTGAGTTAATCCTTTCGGAATCATCTAAGGACAGGAGGGAGGATTTTTCGATATGTGAGGAGGTGATAGATGAAACAAACATGCAGCACCACATTTTTCCCTTAATTCTTCATTCTCAATCCAAGGTTCGGGAGGAATGATGATGAAAGTTTCCCAAAAATTTCTCTGTATCTTTGTCGGTATAGTGACCTGCCTTACTTTCCTGTGCACAACCCCTCATAACGCCGGGGCATATTATGGGCTGTATGGCGGCCTGTACGGTGGCCTGTATGGGCTATATGGCGGCTTGTATGGGTTATATGGGGGCTTATATGGCGGCCCGGCCGTCCCGTACATCCTGAACGGGATTGATCCGGGCCTGATTTTAGAGATAATCTTCGGTTCTCCGTTATACAGCCTATATGGCGGCTTGTATGGTGGGCTGTATGGGCTGTACGGCGGTTTGTACGGGCTATATGGGGGACTATCAAGTTTGTACGGACTAGGCAGCCTGTATGGCAATCTCGGTACTTTTAGCGCCAGTGGGTCAATTCTGGGTACTACTATCTATTCTTATTAAAGAAGTATTGGATTCGGAGAGATGCAAAAGCGAGGTTGAGAAATATAGCTTGGCAAAATAATCAAAGAAAGGCTATGCCTGTTCCGCTCCCAGGAAAGGAGATGAAAAGAAGACCTGCTCAGTAAGCAGGTCTTTTTTCTCAGGTAAGGAATACAATACAAGGAGCGTGGGATAAAGGAAGGGATCTTCCAGGCCAAAAGGCTGCGTAATTCCCGCGACGTGTACTAAGAGCTTATCCGAAAACCTCTGGCACCAGGCAGAACCGCTTCGTCAATGCAGGGTTTTCGGATAGGTACTAAGAGCCGAAAGCCTGCCGCAAGTGGCAGAACCACTGCTCCAAGACCGGGGTTTCGGCTTGGGGTGTTTATCCCGGGGGGTGAGGTTTATGAATCAGCCAATTAACAGGGAATGAATCTGGAAGGATGAATTTATTTGACAAGGGAAGGACAATTGATTACTATTTCATCTATACAATTCAGGAAGGCATATTCAGCTTTTCACCTTAAGATTTAGCTACCCGGTTTTCCCATCTTTAAGAATCAGAAAAGCTCTCATTTTCCATTTCCTGGCTGGAAAAATACAGTCAATCGTCTGGGTATGGAGTTCTCAGGAGACGTGATTATTTGAAAAAAGAAGGATATTGATGTATAGTAAATCCTAAATACTGAAAAAAGGTATATCAAGATGAATGAAGACCCCAGCAAAATGTATGAATTTTTAGAAGCCTTAAATCTATTCGGACGGCCGCCATATCCAAGCGAAAAGGAACGTGGATCACAGAGAAGGGACAAACGGGTTGATTCTGCCTCAAGTCAGAAATCAAAGCCATGTCCTGATCGGTGTGATGGCTGCTCTTGTGTATTCTGTAAGAAGTGAATCCTTATTCCTTCAGTATGACCACTGAAGCAGAACTTCCAGGGTACATGAAGGAATCTTTCATCCGCAGCCTCTCTGAGCAAAGGAGCAAGAAATCGCCGAAGGCTCCTTGAAGCATTCCGGTCTTTAAGCTTTGGTTAGAACAATAATTGAGAATCATGTGTCACGTCAGGCTATACAGGTTATAGACTCTTATATTGAATAGATGACCGGAACGGCTTTATCAGACGATTTATTAAAGGATAACACGAGTCTCTAAACCTTTATCATCATCCCTTTTTGAGATGATGACATGGCCCTTCCCAGATTCTACTTTCGCCCACTTATAAATCCGAATAGCCTCTCTCATGATCTCACTTACGGTTAATCCATTTTCATT
>JBLIRT010000105.1:0-11081 GCA_049472445.1 bacterium | reverse complement strand
AGACCTGTTCCTTCCGCAAGTGCGTACCGGGTCGCAGCTTGATCAGGATCGAGGCTGTGGGAGCCTGCTCTTCTTCGATAAACAGGCTCTCCTGGGGAATAGCTAAATGCACACGCGCCCATTCAATTTCAGCCATGCTGCTGATGGTGCGGCTTAACTCACCTTGAATGGCCCGCTGGTAATTAATGGTCTGGACAAATTCAGTGGTTCCAAGATTGGTTTGGTCAAAAAGTTCAAAACCGACAATACCTTTTTGCAGTACTTTCTCAGTGGCCAGTTGGAGCCTTAACTCATGAACCCTTTCTTCCGGAACAAGGATGGTAGTTCCTCTCTGTTTTAAGCGGTAAGATACCTTTTCCTCTTTGAGTTTGTCTAGGACGGCTCCGGCGTCTTCAGGGCTCAGCCGAGTGTACAGAATTTGATAATGGGGTCTGTTCAACCAACTGAACAGGCCGATTGGTCCTCCTATTATCAAAAGCAACACCAGAAGAAGCGAAATTTTTTTAGACTGAGGGAGGCTTTGGAAGGTGTTACTGAATTTTAACAATGTCTCCGAAATATCTGGCATAGTATATTAACCTTATCGCTAAACGGGCATACGCATGACTTCTTGATAGGCTTCCAGTACCTTATTACGGATTTGCATGAGAAATCTTAAGGATATATCTGCCTTTTCCCAGGAAATCATAACCTCATGTAAATCTTTACTCCTGTGATTTACAAAATCCTGGAGAACCTGATCAGCCTCCTTTTGGGATTGATCGACTTTTTGAATTGATTCCCTGATAAGATCCCTGAAGGAAGGGCTTTCATCTCTTTTGGGTGCAGGTAATAATGGACTCTTTGATAATACGGTTTTAAGGTCAAGAGGGCTAATCGGTCCCATAAGCATTTTTTCCTTTCCCTGTTCTTTGATTCATTTCCTTACTTTTCCCCGGGCTCATCTCGGCTTCCCTCAGTTCAGCAAGGGCTGATAGGAGTGGATCCTGATGGGATGCTTTTACCTTTTCGAAGATATCAGTTGCCTCTTTCAATTGTGCCTGTTTTTGGAGGCAACTGCCAATCTGAAAGAGGACCCATTCTCGATGCTCCGGGTTGAGGGGCAGCATATGGAGCTCCTGATATGCTCTCAGGGCTTCTGGATAATTTTTGGTTTTATACCGGCTGATGGCTAATTCTGAGAGAGCCTTTATCATCTGAGCAGTATCTTTTTCTCCCTTTGCAGATTCAGCGGCTTCCATGAGATATGTTATTCCTTCAGCATGTTTCCCCAGTCTCTGGTAGCATTGAGCAGTTTTGAGAAGATGTTCAGTGCTTTTTGGACATGGATTCATCTTAAAATAAGTCAAATAGCTGTCAAGAGCCCTTTGAAAATCCCCCTGCTCTCGATAAATATCCCCTTCCAGTAAATGGATGGCCGGTATGAGCGGAGAGTCAGGCTTTCTGATTATTTTTCTGAGTGATTGAAGAGCCCTTTGGTACTCTTTGAGCTGATGGAAAGTTTGACCTAAGGCCAGGTGAATCTGAGGCCAGAGTGCTGTATCGGTAGCTACCGAACCGGCAATCTCACCGGCCATTTCAAACAGTTGAATTGCCGGAAGGTAAAAGCCGAGGCCTTGATAACTTGAAGCTACCAGGTAATAGGGAACAGGATCCGCGGACTCTTGTAAAAAGGGGTCCAGCAGGTATTTATTACCTTCATATATTTTTATAGTCTTCAAGTATTCCTTGGCCTCATAGCATTGAGTCAGGTAATTGATTAACTCCTGATTCAGGACATGGAGACTATTTCGATAAACGGTCTTTTTTGAATCTTTTTTTAGGAGAGAGCGAAACACATGTATGGCTTCTTCATGGTTTTTTTCTCTTTGAAGAGCTAATCCGAGTTTATACTCAGCCAAATGAGCCAGATCAGGGTCTCCATTCGGCTCATTGATAATCTCCCGGTAGGCAGAGATCGGGCTGTAAAAGGCTTGAAAGGCATGATTCGGATCCATCATCTCCTCTATCTTACGTTCTAAGCCAAGATCAGCCATGCGCATTCTACTTACCTGCGCTCCTATGGAGCCGGCATAGGTATCAATAACTCGCTGATATATGTGAAGTGCCTCTTGAATATTCCCTTGTTCCCGCAAAATATCACCACCAAAAGCTGCAGCTCTATTTGTGAACTCCTCGTGGGGAAAATTCTTTTCCAGGGTCAAAAATATTTCCAGGGCCTGATCGGCACGTTGATCCTCCATGAATAAGCAACCTACCCTGAAAGCAGTTGCAGGATGATGAGTAATATAGGCAGGCATCTTTTTCATTCCCTCATCATAGTAAAGGAGGGCAGTTGCGCTATCACCTGTTTCGTAAAGGCAATCTCCCAGTCGGAAAGCAGCCGCTTGAGCCTGATCGGTATGTGGATGCTGCAGGACAACCCGTTTGAAGAGCTTTTTTGCTTCTTCCATCCTGCCCAGATGAAAAAGAATATCTCCCTCCTTGCAGAGAATTTCTGGAATATATGGATGATCTTGATACTGGTTCAGGAACTGGTTGTATATGGCCATGGCTTCATAGAAAAACCCTTCCTTTTGATATATCTCTCCCAGGAAAAGATAGGCGGGAGGAGTTTTCAAACTTTCCGGGTATTGAAAGATTAATTTTTCAAATCCCTTTTGAGCTTCTTTGAGATTTCCAATTTTAAAAGCTCTGAAGGATTCCTCAAAAATGACCAAATCCTTCGAAAAGTTCGGATCGGAAGCCATGGAACCGGATTGAAGGCCGATCATTTGACCGGGGCTTGCATAAACGAAGAGAGGATACATGATGGGCAAGGGTATGAAGAAAACAGATACAGGTAAAAAAATACTTACTATGAGCCGTTTACACCGAGCCAATTGCTCTTTTGTAATCATATTCCTTCCATGTGAATGGCTTCAGGTTTAAATTTTTGACAGGCAGATTGGTGACTTCTCTATTACGTTCGTGATAGATATTACCAAGTCCTTATTCTTCCATGGCTTGGAAATGAGATCGGAAATTTCCAATCCTTCCAGGTTGTCTACTTCTTTTATCTTTTCTTTAGAGATGAGAAGAATAATCCTAATCTGAGGCAGCATCCATCTGATAGAACGGAGAATTTGGAAATCGTTTTGGTCATTCCAGTCTGATTGAACATCTACCATGAGAATATCAAAGTTGATAAACTTCAGGTGATCTATAGCTTCGGACATGCTATGAACCGTAAAGATGATGGTTCGCTTTCGATTAAGCTTTTGCTTCAGATGTTTGCTAATCGAAGGTTTCTGCTCGATCACCAGTATTTTGTGAATATCGGACATGACCAATTCCTCAACGAATGAATAACTGTGTTTACAACTCAGATGCAAATTTTGTGCCTCCTGATGATAATTATGTATATGTTTAAGTATCAATAACTTAAAATGATTAAGTGAGGCTCAGAAGGTATTGATCGATGTACCGGTATCGCCTTATTCTTCAGCAGTAATTCTTTAAAGGAGTCTTATCATGAAATGACCGCCTCATGCTTCTCGTAACCTATCGGCCTTGATGGGGGGAGGAGATAAAGCCCTCGGCAGGAGAATGTCAGCCATGAGCTTTTGGTAACTAAAGGGAGTTTTTTCCCAGGATGCGATGGATGGTGTTTCGGTGAACCTTGAGGATTTCGGCTGCTTTCGTCTGGTTTCCCTTCACCAGTTTTAAGGTTTCGACAATATAAATCCTTTCGATTTCCTCAAGGGAAAGGCCCATGTCCAAGGTAATTTGCCTGGGTTTACTTGCTTGATTTTTGATACTTTCAGGCAAATGATCTGTTGATAATACATATCCATTAGCCATAACAATGGCATGTTGGATAGCATTTTCCAGTTCTCGAACATTACCGGGCCAATCGTAGCGATGAAGCAATTCTTTAGCTTCCGGAGAGATGAAGCTGACTTTTTTCTTAGCCATTTCACTGTAACGGCTCATAAAGTGGTTAATCAGATCCGGAAGGTCATCCTTCCTTTCCCTGAGACTTGGTAAGGTTATCGGCAAGACGTCCAAACGGAAAAAGAGGTCCTCGCGAAATGTTCCTGCACTGATGGCTTTCCGGAGGTCTTTGTTCGTGGCTGCAATGAGCCTCACATCAGCAAAAATTTCCTCCTCGCCTCCCAGTCTGTTAAAGGTTTTACTTTGCATGACCCGAAGGATTTTAGCCTGAAGGTTCAAGCTCATATCGCCGATTTCGTCGAGGAAGATTGTGCCACCATTGGCAAGTTCAAATTTCCCCCTTCTCTCTTTATATGCATCAGTAAAAATGCCTTTCTCATGGCCAAATAATTCCGCTTCCAAAAGCGTATCAGGGATAGCCGCGCAGTTAACAGTAATGAAGGGTCCATTCTCTCTGGGACCATTAAAATGGAGAAGTCTGGCTATAAGGTCCTTCCCCGTCCCACTCTCCCCCCGGATAAGAACAGTGGAATCAGTATTGATAACACGGGCGATGAGGCGATACACCTCCTGCATCTTTTTGCTTCTTCCTATGATTGGCATCCTTTGTAATCGAGGAGAGGGGAGAAGGGTATTTCTTGGCTTCCTGTTTTTTCTCAGATAATCCCGCTCAACGAGGGCTTGCTCGATCGCATTCTTGATTTCCTGGAGGCGGAAGGGTTTTGTGATGTAGTCATAGCAGCCGAGTTTGTGAGCATCAATAGCTGTTTCGCAGGTTCCGCATCCAGTAATGATAATGACAGCAAGTTGTGAATTGAGCTTTTTAATTTCTTTGAGGGTTTCAAAGCCATTGAGGCCGGGCATATTAAGGTCAAGCAGAACAATGTCTAATTCCTCTTGAGAAATTTTTGTGAGGGCCTCGGCGCCATTGAAGGCACTGATCAGTCTATAGGATTTACTGTCAAGGTAGTCGTTGAAAAATTCATGAATGGATTTTTCATCATCTACTAAAAGAAGGTTTTTTCTGGCCATGCTGGGGTCCCATCGCTCTCATAATGTTTTATCACCAAATAAAGCCGATTATTCCTTGAGAGGAGTCATTTCACAAAAGTTGCGAATCTTGGCCAAGGCTTCTGGTGATAAATCAAAGAACTGTATGCCGACCTTGGTGCTATTGCTTATGATATGAATTCTTTTAACAATAGCCTGAACTTTTATGGGATACTGTTCAGCATTGGGCAGGGAAAATGAAATGATAATTTTGGCTTCCAGCTTGACGTTGAAATCAACCTGGCTGGTAATTTCAAAGAGACATCCCCCCACGCTGAGATCTAATATATTTCCTTCTAATTCCTGGCTCTGGCTTTCCCCCTGGATTTCAATATGTATGGGTAAATACATTTCTACCCTCTGATGTCTTCTCAGACCGATTTTTTCCACCTTTTGGGGATAGGCCAGATACAGCAATGGAACATTTGGATCATTAAGGCTTTTGAGAACAACGGTTTCAAATCCATAAGCGGTTCCATTATAGATATATCGAACAATGCATTCACATCCGGTGGCTAAACTGACATAAACTCCATTCAATAAGGGCATCTCTACAATGATAGTTACTCCCCGCTTCCATCCTAAGATGGAGGACCGATAGCGAAGATCTTTATTTATTCCCTTGGTCTGTAAAAAGATTATAAGTCCAACATCTAAAAATTCTCTTTCACTTTGCCCTTGAAGCACTCGCTGCATTGATCAAAAGGATCGCTTTCAGGATGGTAGCTAAAATATGTTGACTTGTCAGGAAATTGGTTACCGAAGAAAAACGGTTGAGATCGAATACTGAATACCGTAATACTATCATTAAAAATGCTGATCAGTCAACAAGAATTTTTATTGGTTTTTGATTTATCATCGATCAGGTTGATTTTTAGGTATAAGTTATTAAAATCAATGGACTATATTGCATGAGATAACTGACTGATTCCTGCCTTCTCGAATCCCGGCTTGAGTTTGATTTGATGAAGGCTCAAGGATTATCATCTCTGAGAAAGAGCTCGAGATGGAAAACAGATCCATCCTCTGTTTCAAAGGGAATGGTGGTCAGGTACTTCTTCTCTGCTGAAAGATGCTTAATATTTGTTTTCCCGCCTATAATCATAACCGGTAATGACATTTCAAAATCACAGGATAAGTTTGACAGATCCGTTTTGGCCATACCTACGATCACGTTGGTAATCTCGCCAATCCCATCGATGATTTCCTGCTGGTTTTGAATCGGATCACCGAGCATATTTGAGATAGCCTTCTGGGCTGTCTGGTTATCAATGCTCAGGATGACCGAACCCATAATATCTCCGGTTAAAGAGATAATTCCTGTAATATCCGCCAGGTCCGGTAATCCGGACCTTAAAAGAGGCTGCCGGGCTTCAATGTTTGTAAAGATCATAGCTTGAAAGACATTGCTCGTTGATGCAGTAAAAGACTCCACAATATGCTGATATAGCTTTTCATTCATAAACCCGAATCTCCTTATTCAACAATCAGGCTTTGGCCAGAACTTTTTCAATTTTCCTTTTGAGTTTTTCAGGGGTAAAGGGCTTGGTAACATAATCATCGACACCACAGTTGAGGGCTTCTTCAAATTTGGACATGCTTCCTTCAGTAGTAAGCATGATAATGGGAATATTTTTTTTATTTGTATTTTCCCTTATTTCCTTGACAAAACTTAAACCATCCATAAGAGGCATATTCCAGTCGCTGATGATGAGTTGAACGGTCATTGAATCCAGTTTATTCAGGGCTTCTTGCCCATCGGAAGCTTCTACGGGGTCTATATCAAATCCTGCCTGCTTTAAGCTTTTCACAACCAGCTTTCTCATCACCGATGAATCATCTACGATCAATATTTTTATGGCCATTTCTGCCTCCTGCTGGCGACCTGATTAGAAATTTACTATCTTTAAAGTTTATGGTCTTCTTTATTATGTTCTCGGCTTGTTCAGCCTCGGCCATCGGGAGTGAGAATAAAAGTTTCACAAAATTGGAGGGAAGGCAGACAAAAAATTGGGGGAAATTTTTTACCAGGCAATCAAGTCCCTTAGGCCGATTATTTTGGTGGAGGAATGAAATCATGCCAATCAATGAAGAAGTAAAAAACATGATTGATTCTACATGCGAATTACCACCTATGCCGGTGGTGGTCAGTCGAGTCATATCCCTGGCCTCAGACCCGGACACTGACGCCAAAGTGATGGAACGGGCTATTCTAGCGGATCATGCCTTAACAACGGGCATTCTAAAAATTGCCAACTCTTCTTTTTATGGCTGTCAGCGGACCACTAATACCTTGGCTTCAGCTATTGTTTTGATTGGATTTAATGGAATAAAAGCCCTGGCTGTAGCTGCCTCCCTGAAAAGTCTCTACCGTGAAATTGACCTTACTGAAAAGATGCTCTGGGAGCATTCAGTTGGGGCTGCTATTGCAGCGCATATCCTATCGAGGAGATTGGGCTGTAATATTGAAGAGGCTTTTGTAGGAGGATTTATCCATGATATAGGAAAAGTCATTTTAAATAATCAAATGAATAATGTTTTTCGTGAGATTATGCAAGCCTCTTATAATGAGGGGATATCCTTTGTCGATGCGGAACGAGAGCGACTGGGCATTACTCATGCAGAGATTGGCGGTCTTATCATGAAGAGATGGAACCTTTCGGCAGAGATGGTGGGAGCGGTGACGTACCATCATCATGTGGAGGGTATTGATCCATCAGCTATAAAGAGCCTGAAATTTGCAGCTCTCTTAAATCTAGCCGACCACATTTGCGGCTACCTTGGAATCGGGTATCGAGAGGCGGTAAAAGGTATCGATTTCAATAGCCTGAAGTCCTTTCAAATATTGAAGGCTGGTGAGGCTAGATTTCCAGCAGTAATCGAAGAGATTAGAAATGAATATGAAGCTGAAAAAGGGAACTTTTAACCTCTCCTTCTGAGTCTCGGCCAGGGTTGAAGCAGTTATAGCTGAAGTATGGTTTCAGACCTCAATTTCCTGAGTGGGAGAGAGATTATGATTGACAGGCAGTTCAATGATAAATTTCGTAAATTCACCCTCATGGCTTTCCAGGTGAATATTCCCGCCGTGGCTCTTTATTATCCCGTAGCTGATACTGAGCCCCAATCCTGTCCCCTTATCTTCCCGTTTGGTAGTAAAAAAGGGGTCGAATACCCGCTCAAGATTTTCCGGATTTATGCCTGTACCGGTATCCTTGAATATGATTTGGATCATTGACGGGCAGTTTCCTTCGACTTTCCGGACTTCAATGGAGAGCAGCTTGTCACTCGTGTTTCCTTTTCGTTCAGATTTTTCTAATAAAGCATCCTTGGCATTCATAATGAGGTTGAGGAAAACCTGTTCCAGGTGGCTCCGTTGAACAGAAAGCAGAGGAAGATCGGTTTCATACTCTTTTTCGATACGAATTCCATCTTTTTCCAACCTTTTTTGAGTAAGTCCCAAGACCCCATCGATGAGCTCAGGGATAAAGCAGAAACTATATACCTGGTTGTCCTGACGGGCGAAGGTAAGAAGATCTTTAATAATTCGACTGACTCTCTGTCCCATCATGAGAATTCCTTGGCAGTATTCACTAATTTCTTCATTACCCTTGAATTCATCGAGAAGAAGTTCTGCATGATTGATAATGACCGTCATAGGATTATTAATCTCATGGGCCATGCCTGCTGCCAGTTCACCAATGGAAGCCAATTTTGACGATTGAACCAGATGAACTTGGGCCATTTCCAATTGCCGATAAGCCACCTGCAACTCTTTGGTGCGAGATTTTACTTTCCCCTCCAGGATTTTTCCCCAGTTTTCCAATTCCTCTTTCGACTTTCGTAAGGCTTGGATCATTTTATTGAAGGAGGAGGCTAACTGGCCTATCTCGTCTTGGCTTTCAATGGTTATGATATCTGATAGATCACCATCAGTAGCAATACGGTTGGCGAAGTCAGTAAGGTGTCTGACTGTTTTGGTCAGACTGGGTGGGATAAGGAGGCTGTAGAGAGTAGCCAGAGAAATAATGAAAATGATTGAAAAAATGATAAAATTTTTCGACCTCCTGGCCAATACCTGGTATTGCTCTTCAAGGGTACTGATTCTGGTCATGAGAATTGAACGGATTTTATCAACCAGATGCTGTACCTCCTCCATGGCCGGCACGGTGCGGGTTATATATATTTTTTTTGCCCTTTGATTACGTTCCGCCTGCCATTGGATTACACCTTCCAGCTCAGAGAGATAATTCATGAACTCTTCACTGGCAGGAAAGAACTCCTGGGTATATACCCTCTGAGCTTCATCCCATCGACCTTGGCCTGATAGGGTGGTAATACGCCCGGAAGATTTATGAAGTTTATGATGGGCTTGATCCAGCAAGGGAGCATATTCCTCAATACCCATGTTTTTCACCAGATGAACGGAATGGAGCTGATGGAAATTATATGCCTCGGCTTGGCCGGGAAATGAAGGCCAATGACGTACATCTTTTTCTTCAAGAGCCTTGTGAATGGCCTGTATCCACATCAAGTGCTGTACCTTTCCTGTGGCTATACGATCCTCCAGTTCTGTATAGTCGAAATTGAACAGGGTAAGGATTTCAGTGGCTGATTCGTGAAGGATACGGTGAGGCTTTTCAATTTTTCCATAGATCCTTTTAATTTCCCTATTCGGTGGCTCAAAGCTGTAATACCATCTACCAAGGTTGCAGCCACAGTAATCCAGATTCCCTTCGAAGTGCTGACCTAGCAAGAGAGTATGGGCAAGATCATTCATCCATTTTTGGTGAGAGCCCACAGTTTCATCCAGAAACATGTCCAGCAGGAGAGTTTTATTCAGATCATTGGCCAGGTGCTCCATTTTAATAAAGGCAAGGTAGGTGACAGAACCTAAGACGGCCATAAAGGAAAGGATAATAAGAAATCTGACCATAATTTTTTGCGTAAAGCTCAATTTGATCATGGAAGGTAATCACTTATCATGAGGGTAAGATTTTCCCGAAATATCCTGACGGCGCTTGATTAGGCAATGATTTATTCTTTCCTTTTTTGATCGGATAAAAGATCAGTATCATCGGGGATCAAAAGCTTTTTGATAAAAAATATAAATCAGCTTTCTTTTTGATGCCCGGGGTTTACTCTGTTTTTATATCACTATTCATACATAAAAAATCAAGAATATAAGCACTGATAATGAATTCCCCGAGAAATTTCAGAAGTTTTTCATCCTTCTTACCGTAAAAAAGAATGACCATTTTCCTTATCCATATTTATAGGCCCTTTCACTTATATGGCTTTTTTGAAAAGAGCCGGAGTTGGTTCCTATGTTAGAAGATGCAGAACTGATTTTGGAATTTTGTGAAGAAGCAGCAGAAAACCTCAATGGTATTGATATGGCGCTTTTATCATTAGAAGAAAGCCCTGAGGACAGAGAAGCAGTTAATGCCGTCTTTCGACCTATTCACACGATCAAGGGTGTGGCAGGATTTTTTAACTTAAGCCCTATTTGCCAATTAACCCATATAGCTGAGGATATCCTGGTTACATCAAGAGACCAAGGAATTGCTTTACGGCCGGCAGTAATCGATATCCTTTTTGAGGTAGTTGATGTACTTCGAAAACTCATTGCCAAGGTAAAGAGCGAAGCGGCTGCGGGGAATCTCTATCAGGAGGTGACTGCTGAAGTAAGCCAATTGATGAACAGGTTAAAGTTAGCCTCCATGGATAGCGGCTCGAAGAAATTGGGCGAGATTATGGTGGAGCAGGGAATTATCCAGGAGGAGGATATCCAAAAGGCCTTGCAGCAGCAAGAGAAAGGAGAACAGGGGAGAATAGGTGAAGTACTGATTCGTTCCGGCAGGGCAAGTTCCCGGGACGTGGCTAAGGCAATACGAGAGCAAAAAGATACTCAGATACAGGAGAGCAGAAAATTTCAAAACGATGAGGGAATCAGGGTAAGTGTTGAGAAACTGGATAGACTGGTAGATATGGTTGGGGAGTTAGTGATTGCCCAGATCCAGGTATCAAGCAGCGAGATTGCCGACCCAAAGCTGAATAAAAATGTCGTTCAATTTAGTAAGATTACCCGCGAATTA
>JBLIRT010000104.1:0-11240 GCA_049472445.1 bacterium | reverse complement strand
CCCTTTCACTTCCCGGAACTGATCCTGTACATAAAATTTCAATTATTCCACGGGGTATTGCCGCCCTTGGCTATACGATGCAAGTACCCACGGAAGATCGCTTCCTGATGAATAAAACAGAGCTTCTTAACAAAATTGCCGCTCTCCTTGGAGGCCGGGCAGCAGAAGAGATTATCTTTGGTGATATCTCAACAGGAGCTCATAATGACCTATCGAGGGCAACAGATATTGCCAAAAGTATGGTCAAGGAGTATGGCATGAGCAGCAAGTTAGGCCAGGTGTTCCTTGCCCATGAAAAGAGAGCCAGGCTCCTCGGAACGAGTATGCCGGAGTATTCGGATTATAGTGAGGCTACTGCCCAGACTATTGATTATGAGGTCAGGGAGATTATTTCCCAGGAGCATGAGAAAGCTCTGAACATTCTGAGGGAGAAGAAGGATACTTTGACCAAAGGTGCCCGCCTGCTTTTAGAAAAGGAAAAAATAGACAGTGAGGAATTGAAGACTCTTTTAGCCTAAACTAGGATACTTTTTCCCGTATTATAATATCTTCGCTCCCCTTACTCTCCGTGGCCGTCCTTTCATTTTCAACGGGCTTTGAAAAGCACCGGTAAAAATACATGGACAGGAAAAACTCCTTGTTGTAAAATGAGCTAATAATCAGTATAATTATATAAAGGAATGTTAATTAGAGCATGTAACAGCTACGTATCTCTCAGTTCAATTGATAATCCTCACAAAAAGCAGGAGTCCAGCCATTTCCAAGGTCAATGTTCTTATATATGTAAGCTTATATATCACCCTAGTCCCCGTGTTATCCTCCCCCAGGCCAAGTCAGGCACAAAGCCATACTCCCGTTATCGATTCCCTGAGTCCCCAATCAGGCTATGCCGGTGAAAGCACCCTGATAACCCTCTATGGGCACAATTTCTCACCTGATACGCTCATAAGCCTTTATA
Organism: bacterium; assembly: GCA_049472445.1. Classification (GTDB taxonomy): domain Bacteria; phylum SZUA-182; class SZUA-182; order DTGQ01; family DTGQ01; genus JBLIRT01. The sequence goes on along the minus strand of JBLIRT010000104.1, from coordinate 10,282 downwards.
GAGAGAATCACACTCCACGGTCAACCTATGCTACTCCTGACTTAATCAATGGCCTGTACGTTGTGGGAGATTATGCTTATCTAGCTGCCGGAGAGGCCGGATTGCTGATCCTCGATATCAGTGATCCTGAACATCCCATGATCAAGGGTAGCTTTGATACACCGGGTGAAGCTCAAGCAGTATATGTCCGGGGAGATTATGCTTTTCTGGCTGACTGGGATGAAGGCCTTGAGATTATCGATGTGAGTGATCCTGAAAATCCTGTTCTTAAGAAAAACTATGACCTTGAAGGCTTGGCTCATAGTCTCTCTATAGATGGAAACTATGCTTATATAGCAGCCGGGTACGATGGTTTACAGATTATCGATATTACTGATCCCAATAATCCTTCCTCCAAGGGAAGTTTTGGTTCCTCGGATTCTTCAAACCATGTCCATGTTCAGGGAGAGTATGCCTATGTAGCTGATGAAGATGCAGGTTTACAGATCATCGATGTCCATGACCCCTCCAAGCCAATTCTTAAAGGGAGCTATGATACTGCGGGTGTTGCCTGGCATGTTCAGGTATCCGGGGATTATGCTTATGTGGCCGATCTGTCCGGCGGTTTACAAATCATCGACATTCGTGATCCAAACTGCCCAAATCTGGCGGGGAGATTCAATACGCCGGGCATGGCTTATGAGGTACAGGTCACAGGGAATTATGCCTATGTCGCAGATTATGGCTGCGGCTTACACGTCATTGATATTCGAATCCCTGCCTGTCCTTTGGCCATAGCCAATGTAATCTTACAGGATGAAGCTTATGGGATTTTGGTCAGCCATGACCGTATTTATCTGACCCTGAGAGAGGCTGGTCTTTGCCTGCTTTCACGACCATGTTTTTTTATGGCCCTGCCCACTGAAGTGGCGATCCACGGGAGAGTATTGGGAGCTGTCATTCCACCCCAGGTACCGGAAGGAATGTATACCATACGGGCCATAGATCCTGAAGCCGGGGTCTATTGGCTCCCCGATGCTTTTGAAATGAAATTACCACCAGTTTGCGAGCACAAAATACCGTATTATCATGATCAGGATCATGATTCTTACGGAGATCCAAATGATTTTCTCGAGGCCTGTTTTCCTCCCCCAGGCTATAGTGAAAATAACCATGATTGCGATGATAACGATGCCGCCACGTACCCCGGAGCACCTGAATACTGTGACGGTAAGGACAATAACTGTGACGGCAGGGCTGATGAAGTAGTATCTTCTCAATATTATTATGAAGATTACGATGGAGATGGATTTGGAAACAGTGAAAAAGGAATTGAGGATTGTAAACCCTCCCCCGGCTACGTGATGAATCATATTGACTGTGATGATACGGATATAGCGATTCATCCGGAGGCTCTTGAAGTCAATGACGGGTATGACAATGATTGTGACGAGCGAACCGATGAGGGTGAGGAATTCCATATTTACGAGGGGCGGAGTATCCAGTCAGCAATTTATGGCGCTAATGATGGTGATGTCATCATCATACACCGGGGAACATACTATGAGGTGATAAACTTTCTGGGCAAGGCCATTACCCTCATGAGCACGGACCCGAATGATCCTGAAATTGTTGCCAATACGGTTATCAATGGGAGGCAGGCAGGCAGTGTGGTCGTTTTTGAAAGCGGGGAAGGAAACGACTCGCGGTTGATCGGTATGACTGTGGAGAACGGCCACGGAGATGCAGGCGGCGGAATCGATTGCGAAAACTCCTCACCATTCATCAAAAACTGCATCATAAGGAATAATTGGAGCCCCTTCGGCGGCGGTATCTATTGTGAAGACTCATCACCAGCCCTGGTCAATTGCACTATAGCCGGAAATTCGGCTCACTTCTGTGGCGGCGGCATCTATATTCACGGTGCAGACTCAACATTACACCTGGACAACTGTTTCATAGTTAATAATACGGCTATGGCCGGAGGAGGAATATATATTATCGTAAGTTATAGATCAAAGATAAGCAATTGCACCATTGCCTGGAATTCCGCCGACTGGTTTGCCGGCGGCTTTTGCTGTGAATGCTCTTTACTGGCTCTGGTCAATTGTGTTATCCATAACAATTCAGCACATGAAGTAATGGGAGGAGGAATGTATATCGACGACTCTCTGCCGCAGGTAACCAATTGCACCTTCAGTGAGAACACAGCAGCCGGCCATGGCGGCGGCATTTATTGTACCGGCTCCTCCATACTTTCCATCACCAACTCCATCCTGTGGCAAGACTCACCGAATGAAATGTATATCAAAAGCGGCATTCTTAACGCCACCTACTCTGATATTCAGGGTGGATATGGTAATCCGGAATCAACTCACAACATGGATAGAGATCCTCTCTTCGTCGATCCGAACCTGGGTAATTTTCACTTACAGACGATCTCTCCCTGCCTTGAGGCCGGAACCGGTAATCAGGCTCCGATAACGGACCGAGATGGTGTTCCCAGGCCGCTCGGTGCAGGATACGATCTGGGGGCTTACGAGTTTTCCGATATACCCTTACAAACCTATTACCTTGATGCGGATGGTGATGGCTACGGTGATGATACCCTGGCTACTCAGGCTGGAAGCTATCCTTTCGGTTTTAGCGGCATTGAGGGTGATTGTGATGAGACTGAGCCCGCTATTCATCCTGGAGCCTCAGAATCATGTGACGGCCGTGACAATGACTGTGATGGGCATGTTGATGAGGAGGATGCACGAGGCTGCCTCATCCTCTACAAGGATCAGGATGGAGACGGATATGGAATTGACGACGATAAGCGGTGCCTCTGTTCTCCGGATGAAGAAAGCGGATATACGGCCTCTCAGGGAGGAGATCCGGATGATTATGATCCAAAGATTTTAGGAACTCCGGGGACGTGTATGTTCTCAGCCACCATTTCGGCCCTGGGGCTTGAGGTGGAAGGCTATAATCATGAATCAGAGATTATCATCGGTATAAGCGAAATCCCTTTGGCTGTTTCTTCCTTACCCGGTCCTCTGGATTATACAGCTCAAATAATGATAAAGGACTCACTGAGCTTTCAAGATTACAGCCAACTGATCAAACAGGAAGGTCCCAGGGAGGAAACATGGCTTTTCAGTATAGAAGTGCCTGAAGCCGTTATGAACGCCTATCCCGGTACCTATTATCCCCGGTTACGTTGGGAGCCCACGGAACTTTGTTCCACGGGGATCTTTCGCTTGTGGTCATCAAACAGTGACGGTGATTTACTGTCTCTGTTAGTGAGCGATATGAGCCAGGCGGCCGATTACCAGACCAGGGCAGGTGACGGCAGCTATTTCTGTATGGTATGGACCAAGGATATTGCTCTCAGCTTGAATCTCAAGGCCGGCTGGAACATGATTTCGCTGCCGGCTGAGCCAAAAAGAAAGCAGATCACATGGCTTTTTCCTGAGGCCAGGGCTATCTTTGATTTTGCCGGTAAATATGTGCTCCTTGATCCGAATGATGAACTGGAAATAGGGAAAGGATATTGGGTTTGCCTCCCAATTGAGAATACGTTTCTTATAACCGGCACACCTGTTGATCACTACCTTATTTCAGAAAAGGGAAGCGGTTGGTCAATGATAGGTACAACCTCATATTCGACTCTTCTATCAGTGTCTCAGGGATATATCAAAGCTGCCTTCGGATTTACCGGTACTTACGAATCCTTAGGTTCCGGAGAGGTGATAGCACCCTTAGAGCCCGGCAGGGGTTATTGGATAAACCTTTCCGACCAGACCAACCTCATGATTGAAAGGGCATCTCAAGGGGAATCAGGGCTGTAGACTCTTATGCATTTCCCAAAGTTTGGCATATTTCAGGAAGCAGTAATATGAGCCGGGGACAGCAATAAGAAATCCAGGCACCCCATCCATGAAATCTCAACAAAGTTTAGGCTTTCCAAACACCTCTGTATGTTTCTTTCCTCATTCAGGCAGATAATGGTAGCCGAAATCTTCTCCATGTCTCCTTATATCCTCCGGATGTAAAAGATCTCTTCTCAGGCTCTTTTTGAGAAAAAGCCGATTTTTAAAACAATGAGATATACCACGGTAAAGGAAAATACTCCTTGAAGGTAAGAGGTAAGAGAAATGAGGTATGAGCCCATGAGAAGTCATATATTACCATATCTTGGAAATATGTTGATCTTATCAGGCATCACCTTTCTTATAGTCCTGGTACCGCCGTCCGGCGGAAAGACCAGCGGCCAGGGGCTCTCTCTCTCCCTGAAGGTCCCGAATATGAACATTTCGCAGGGTGAAATTTTTCATGTAGATCTTTGTCTCGATAATCCGAATCACATAGCCTTTGATTCCCTCTATGTCTGGCTGAAATATAATCATACGGCCCTGAAGGTGCTGGAAATTGATTACGATCCCCAGGATCTCTTTTTAAAAGAAATTGAAGCCCAGCAGGGAGATTCCAAGATGCCGTCCCCCTTACCGTTTATTGCCACCAACAGAGTAGACAGCTTCCGGGGAGAAATTGATTTTCGGATAGAGGTTATCGACTGTCCCGTAATCGTAGAGGGAGTCTTTGCCCGCCTTACCCTCCAAGCCACGGCTTCATCTCAGAAAGCCGGAATCAGCTTTCAGTTTAACCACCGGGGACAGGATCCCACCACCGCCATCCTCCGGAACGGACAGAATGTTCTCGACCTTGGATCTCTGCGCTTTCATGGAACAGAGGGAATAGTCTTATCGATTCAATAAGTTAAAGGTTTTGAATCTCCTCCCATTTTTTATCTAACCTTTTGGCGGAAACAGGATAGGCCGTGCCCAGTTCCTGGGCAAAAAGGGAGACCTTAAATTCCTCAATCATCCATCGAAATTCCAGAACCTTTCCTGCCTTCTGCCAGGAGTGGCCATGGTCCAGTTCCTGTGAAACCTTCCGAAGCATGGCTTGGTATAGAGATAGCTGCTGAGCCTTGGTCTGATCCTTCATTGGTGAAGCGTAAGCCCGCTCGAGCCTGATTCGAACAGCTTTGAGATAGCGTGGAATCTCCCGTAGCCGATTCGTCTCATGATGCGATAAAAAATCCGGTGGAAGAAGTTCGGTAACCTCAGTTTTCAGGCTTTGGAAAAGCTGTGTGAGGAAGGAATTATCCTTCACCATGTGACGGAAGCGATTTATGAAATCAAGGGTATGCTGCCTTTCTTCAAGCAGATTCTGAAACTCTTTCACCATCTGCCAACCTCGGCTGGCCAACGTACCCCGGGTCTGTTCCACCTGCTCAAGGAATTCCTTCCGTCCGGGAATACGTCCCTCGTGAACCGGGAAAACCCCTTGAAGGATCCGAGCGAACAGAATTTCATTGAAGTTTTTCCGATCACTGGAGAATTGATACAGTCGCTTCCAACTGGGAGGAAGATCCCATGTTCCCTTTAATTGATTCAGTTCGTCCTTGAATTGAAGGGTGTATAAGAGCAAAAGTCCCTTCCGGGTGGCCTCGACTGCCTCCTGCCGGCTGCGAAATAAACGAAGACTCACCCCATGGCCTTGCAGCAGAGGTCCCTCAGGGGCAACGAGACCGGGATAAGCAACCAGGTGGATTTCTCCTCTGTCAGAAGATTTACCCTTTATTTCCCTCCCCTGTTCCGGACCAGGCCGGCTCTTTCCTGAATCGATATCCGCCGATAGCCCCTGATCTTTGGATGAAAGCATAATCTTCTCCGGTAAACCCTCAAAGTCCCAGTTCGTAATGTTATCTCTCTGCCACTTCCGGCAGGCCTCTTTCCACTGATAATCTTCCACTTGTTCAGGTACTGACCTGGCGAGAGCCGTCAAGTCCCTCCCCTGACCTACCGTCCTCCCCATTGGATCACTGACTACAAACCGCATCAGGAGATATGGTGGAAGTTCAATTTCAGACCAAAGATTACGGGGAATATGAATTCCGTACAGCTTTCTGATGGCTTCCTCAAGAGCTTCATAAAGGGAGCCCTGATAGGGGGTAACCGCTTCACGGAGCCTCAGGACTGATTGCTGGAGAGGAATGATCTGTTTTCGATAGGCTTTCGGCAATCCCTTCAAAAGGGTCGTCATCTTATCCAAAAGAAGCCCCGGAACGAGCCATTCCAGAGGTTCAGGTGGAATGTGAGGAAGGATGGAAACAGGGATATGCAACGTAACTCCATCATCTTCCCGGCCAGGTTCAAAGGTATAGGTCAGAGGAAGTGAAAAATCACCTATCTGAAGCGTATCAGGAAACAGCTCGGTGGTTTCCTGATCGGGAACAGCCCGGAGGAGATCTTCCGGCCTCATCTTCAAAAAATCATCTCCGCCCTTATCCTTGAGCCATTGGATAAAAGTCCGAAGATCACTGATCGGCTCTGAAATCCGTTCATGATAAAATTGAAAGAGAGCCTCATCATCAACCAGCAGGTCACGACGTCTTGTTTTTTCCTCCCATTCCTTGAGTTTGGAGATAAGGCGCTGATTATAATCCAGGAAGGTAAATTTCTCCTTGATTTCTCCCTCAACCAGAGCCGAACGGATAAAAATCTCTTTGGACGCATCCGGCTGAACAGGCCCATAATGAACCTTACGCCGGGGGATAATAGGTAAACCATAGAGGGTAACCCGTTCAAAGGCTACTACCTGACCACGGCTCATCTCCCAATGTGGATCAGAGTAACTTGATTTACACAAGCTTCCAGCAAGATCCTCAAGCCATTCAGGTTGAATGGTGGCCACTACCCTGGCGAACAATCGTGATGTACGCACGATTTCCGCAGCCACGATCCACTGCCCTGCCCTGCCGAACTGTCCGGATCCGGGGAAGATCATGACCTGCCGGCCGCGAGCGGCCAGATATATATTCTTCCCCCCGGTATTCCTCTCATCGCGCTGGCCTATGTGGCTCAGGAAACCGCTCAAAATAGACCGATGGATGGCTTCATAGCTGGCAGGCTTCTGATCTTGTGGATATTCTCCCATTTCATCCAGAATGGAAAGGATCTGCTCATGAATATCCTGCCATTCCCTCATACGATTATAAGAGAGGAAGTGGGCTTTACAAAATTTACGCATCTGGTTTTGAGTTTTGAATTTTTCCAGAGTCACCTGACAGGCCTCCCAGATTTTGAGAAAGGTGAGGAAGTCAGATGAAGGAGCAAAAAACCGGGCGTGTATCTGGTCAGCCTTCGATTCCTGCTCGGCCGGCCGCTCCCGCGGATCAGGAACGCTCAGGGCTGAAGCAATAATGGCTATTTCACGAACCGCTCCCTCCCTTTTGGCCTGGATTAACATCCTGGAAATACGGGGATCCAGGGGAAGACGAGCCATCAATCCGCCGATTGAGGTTAATTGATTCCTTTTGTCCAAAGCCCCTAACTCCCGCAGTTCAGCATAACCATCCTTGATAGCTGAAGGAGAGGGAGGATCAATAAAAGGGAAGGAAGCCACATTTCCCAATTTGAGGAAAATCATCTGTAAAATAACTTCAGCCAGATTGGATCTTTTAATCTCCGGCAGGGTGAATTGCGGCCAGGACAGGTATTCCTCCTCTGAATAAAGACGGAGGCAAATGCCTGCTTCAACACGACCGCAGCGCCCCTTTCGCTGATCCGCGCTGCTCTGTGAGACATATTGAATCGGTAAGCTCTGGGTGTGAGTGCGGGCATTGTACTGAGCCATACGAGCCAGGCCGGTATCAATCACATATCTGATTCCGGGAACGGTGATGGAGGTTTCAGCAATATTGGTGGCGATAATTATCTTTCTGTCCAGAGTGGGTGAGAAGATCCTGTGCTGGTCATCACTGCTCAACCGCCCGAAGAGCGGTAAAATGATCGTCTGGGAGAACTTCCTTCCTTCCAATCTCTGCCGGGTCTCCCGGATATCCCGTTCGGAGGGCATAAATATCAGAATATCACCACGGCACCTCTTCTTCTCTAACTCATCGATTGCTTTGACTGCCTGATCGATATAGGTAATTTCACCCGCATCCTCCAGATTGTGATCTACCGGCCGGTACCACACCTCTACAGGGTACGTGCGGCCTGAAACCTCAATAATTGGAGCATTATTGAAACTCCGGGAAAATTTTTCGGTATCGATCGTGGCTGAAGTAATAACAACCTTCAGATCTCTCCGTCTTGGCAGCAACTGCCTCAGGATGCCGAGAAGAAAATCGATGTTTAAGCTCCTCTCATGAGCCTCATCAATGATCAGGGTATCGTAGCTTCGAAACATCGGATCTCTCTGGCTCTCAGCCAGGAGTATACCATCCGTCATGAACTTGATACGGGTGGTTGGTGAGGTACGATCCTGAAAGCGAATCTGGTAGCCGACCATCGCTCCTCCCTCCTCACCCAATTCTTCGGCCACCCGCAAGGCCACCGAGACAGCAGCAACCCGCCGGGGCTGGGTGCAGCCGATTCTCCCCTTACGCCCCCGGCCGGCTTCAAGGCACATCTTAGGAATCTGGGTAGTTTTGCCTGATCCTGTATCTCCGGTAATGACTACCACAGGATGGCGACGAAGAGCGTAAATGATATCAGAGCGTTTCCGGACTATGGGTAAATCGGCCGGGTAGGTCAGGCTGGGCCTCATTGGAGCCGATCTATCTGCTGACTCCACGTTTCCGCTCATTGCCTTTTTCTCTCATGATTGATGCCCCTGAGGAAAGTAATATCCGCACCGCCCGTCAACTTCCTGTAGATCCTGCTCATCAATTGGAAAGATTCTGCACTGCTGAGGACGGCAGACATTATAGATAAAACAGCGGATATTTTTTCCATGGCCCTGCAGAAAGGGACATCGAAATAAAAACGTACAACATTTACCGCATTGTAAACATTCCCCTCTGCGGATGCTTAACTGCCTTCTGACATAGGAGGGATAGAGCTTCGGTAAAAAAAACCTTCGAACCTTTCCCTTAATCGACAAAATGATATCATGTATTTCTCTCACCTTCCGGACACTCTCCATGTGTTCACGTTCCGGTTGACCATCTTTTCGGCTTCAGGTTTCAGTGTTCAGGTTTTGTCTTTTTTTCAATACTGACACCTGACACCTTTTTAGGGTTCAGGTTTCACTGTCCAGGTTTCAGGTCTTGTCTTTCTCAATACTGACACCTGACATCTCGTACACCAACTCTCCGGGAAGTCTCTTTCCAGACGTCCTTCTTCACACCTCATGGTTTGGGGGAGCCAGGCGGCTCTGATGTTTCTGAAGGAGATCGAGCACTATCGGACCGATTTGGGCATTCACTTTCTCCAAGGGGAGAGAAGCCTTGATATGGTAGATATTCTCGCCCCTCATCTGGGAAAAAAGATGATTTACCCTTTTCAGATACTCTGCCTTTTCAAAATGATTTTCCTTCTCCTGGCGAAGAGTATTGATCCGATGAAGGCCAAGCTGAACATCGACCTCCAGAATAAAGACTGCATCCGGCCTTGGAGCGATTTTTTCATTCAACGTCTCAATGGTCTTGACATCAATCCCAAGTGCACCCTGATAAGCCATGTTAGAGTAATAATATCGATCCATGATAACAATATAGCCCTGCTTCAGGGCCGGCAGGATATTGGCTCTCACATCTTCCTCCCGGTCCTTGAGAAAAAGGTCCAGTTCTTCCTGAGGAGTTATACCATTCCTTCCAGAGTGCATTATCTCTCTCAGCCTTCTCCCATAAGGTCCACTTGTGGGCTCGCTGAAGGAGATAATCGGCCTCCCCTGCTCTTTAAGCCATTGAGCAAGGCGCGCTGCCTGGGTGGTTTTCCCCGCACCATCAATCCCTTCAAAGATAATTAAGATCCCTTTATCATGTCTTTCCATATTTCCCACAAATTCTCAAAGTACTGATTCAAAAAAAAATCGGCCATATTATTTCATAAAACTGTTCCCCTCACAAGCTCTAAATACCGTGGCCATGAAAAAGATTTTGACGGTAAGGGCTTCTTTTGCTATGATAATCAGACGAAAACAAAACGATACTGATACAAGAATAACGAGCGTGATAAATAACATTATAGTCTATTATCGAAAGAAAGGAGATTGGCCATGATGAAAAAAATCGTAACCTTCCTCATTATTCTATCGCTCACCCTGGCGGGAATTACCTTTTCACCTCACCGAGTCTCTGCGTATTATGACTCGGAGGGCACTACGGTCCACGATATTTTTGTTGACACCCTCTATGGCATGGCCATTGGTGGCGCCCTGGCCATAGCCTATTCCCTGGCCAACGAGGAAAAAGGCGCAGATAACTGGGGGAGAAACATTGGATTCGGCGCTGCTTTCGGAG
>JBLIRT010000103.1:0-11545 GCA_049472445.1 bacterium | reverse complement strand
TGATATTTCTGCAGCTTGTCGGCGTTGACCCAGACCTGGATCTCCCGCTCCTTGCCGCCGACGATGTCGATGCCGCCCACGCCGATGATTTTCTGCAGGCGGGCCTTGACCACGTCATCAGCATCTCCGCCCCAATACCAGGAATATTCATAAGCGCCAATATCAAACTTGTTTCGGGTTTTAATCTCGCCGACCGGCCGCAGTGAACCCCGGTAATCTGAGAATAAATCATTAATCTGTATCCCTGCATCAATACATGGTGATCCAAACATTAATCGAAAATCGCCGTTATAAGGATCTACGAACATCGGATCTTCATTGATATTTCCTATGCCGGGAAAGACTTCTTCCCCTGGCTTATAGATATTAGAATAGCTGACTTTGGGGGAGCCACCTACGTTATTATATAAACGACTCCAAAGGATACAATTTTTAATAGTCGGGTTAGATTTATCACCATTGATTTGATATTCTTCATGATCTACCAGGACACAGTTATTTATTATTGGTGATGAAGAAGAACAGTAAATTCCTACTCCTTTATTATAATAACTCTTATTATTACTTATTATGCAGTTCGTGATCTTAGGAGAAACGGATTCGCAATGTATCCCGTCACCATAGCCCTGGGGAGGATTGCTAGCCTCATTGTGACTGATGATGCAATTTGAGATCGAGGGGGAAAAAGATGTATCCTGCGATTTGCAATAAATCCCACCTCCATAGAGGTATAACCGTTCGTATTTGTATTGAGAAGCTGAATTATTACTGATCGTGCAATTCGTAATAAGAAGATTAGAATCTTTACTATATATTCCACCGCCACAAACATATAAATCAATAGAAGGCTCCCCGCCGCTATAGGCTGAATTATAAGTAATTTTACAATCGGCAATAGTTGTATTGACGGAATCATAGCAGCAAATGCCGCCACCCTCCTTATATGGCCATCCATAAGTTAATCCAAAAAGCGTGTTACTATAGATGATGCAATTAATTATTTTTAGAGAATTACATGAAAGACAAGCGATTCCTCCACCCCCCAGCTCTGCCGAGTTGTTTTCTATACTACAGTTGATGATCCTTGCTGAAGATTGATAACAATATATCCCGCCACCTGTAAGACCGGACCTATTATCCTCAATAGTACAATTTTTAATTGTTGGAGAAGATTGTTTGCATGATATCCCGGCCCCAAGCGTCGATTTGCCGCCTCTTATCCAAAGCCCGTCCAATACGGAATCAGAATCTTCGAAATGGTTAAAGGTAACTACGCTGGTGCCGGCACCTTCCGTGCCATGAATAATGGGTCTGATGATTTTAGTCTGATAAGTTGGCACATATGCCATAGAAGAAGGAAGGTATTTGACGACCTTTTCCTCACCCTTAATGGTGATCTTCTTCCCATTAAAATTTATGTTTTCATTGTATCTGTTATTTGCATCAGATAATTTATCATTTAATTCCACCTCCCCATATCTTTCTTGGGAAAAATCCTCTAAGAGATGAACGAAGATTATTTCTCCGTTCCCTGCATCATCGATAGCGGCCTGAATGGTATCATAGGTATACCCTTTCCCTACCTCTTTAGTTATCTCGGATGAATTAACTGTAATAAAATCATTAATCTTTATTGTATGCTGCTCTCCTCCAGTGGTAATTTTCAAGCTCACATCATATGAACCATAAGCACTGTAAGTATGAGAGGGCGTTAAGGTGTCTGCTTCAGTTTCGCCGTCTCCAAAATCCCACTCAACGGCTGCTCCCTCGTCTTCAATCCCCGCCGAATGTAAGGCGCTGAAGTCAACAATCAGGGGGGAAGCGCCTGTGGTTCTATCTGTAATGAATATCGCCCGGGGAGTGGCTGAATTTGGGTCAGTATATTCATAGGCGCCTCTATCTACTCCCTCACTTTGAGGTCGGGGGAATCCATCACGATCGTCCGCCGGGGCATTATTTGGGTCTCCCGAATCTATACAGGGAGAACCCTCTTTTAAATAGTAATTTCCCTGTTCACTTTTTAAGAATAAGGGATTCTCATTGATATTGTTTTTCCCGGCATAGGTTCCAAAATCCTGTTGTATATTGGAGTAACTTATATCAATAACACTATTCTCAGTAAGATGGATTTCATCGGTTGGATTATTTTCATCATCCCCCGCCTGGCCGATATTATCCCATAAGATGCAGTTAACTACGGTAAGTAAATTTGTGTTGGCATCATGGTAAATTGCCCCGCCGGAGCCTAACGTCATATTCGCGCTGATGGTGCTATTCGTTATTGTTACCGAAGACTCGGCGCAGAATATCGCCCCGCCGCCTTCATCCTCCGAAAAAGACTTATTATGGCTGATAATACAGTTGGTTATCCTGGCAGAAGAGGCAGAGCACCAAATGCCTCCGCCGCTAATCCGGGCACAATTGGATTTAAGGGTACATCTTGTTATTATCGGCGAGGAGCCGGAGTCGCAAAAGATACCTCCTCCCTTGTGTCCAGCATTATTATGGCTAATGATGCAATCTCTTATAGTCGGTGAAGAGGATTGACAATAAATTCCGGCACCATGCGCTACATTTCCTCCATTAATTATGGTAAATCCCTCCAGCACGGAAGCTGAAGTTTCACCGTTCTGGAAAATAAATCCTCTCCCCTTGCCCTGACAATCGATAATAGTGTCTGCAGGCCCCTCCGATGATTTAAGAATAATGGCTTTCCCTTTGAAATCAATGTTACTCTCATAATAAATTCCCGGGGGCACGATGATCTCACCGTCCTCATCAGCATCAATAGCCGCCTGAATACTCACATTATTTAATATCCAGTTCTTATAATACAGATCGGCTATGGGAATATTTGTTTCCAGCCATTCCGGAGAGGTTGGAGAAAGCATGGACCAGCCCGCCGGTAAAGCTAAAGGTTGTGGAAGGCCTGTTATCGGATCTAAAAGATTAACCGGCGGCCAGGTATTAATTCCATATAAAGGATCATAATAGACCATACCAAAAAGAAGAGAATGATACAGCAGCCATGGATAGCTCAGATTGGGGTTCCAGACTATACCCGGCTGGACCGGAAGGTAAGTATTCTGAGTAAGCGCAGAGACTATAGGTGTAGGAATGCCGGTAATCGGATCGGGGGGCGATAATTCCGAAGACCAAAGAGGCCAGAGGAGATTATATGGGGGTAAAGGTAACCAGTATTGGGCCTGAATTGAGGAAGGAATCATTACCGCCATCAGCATCACTAGAATAAAAAGAAATATATTAAATTTTTTTCCCCTCTTACACATAGCTTATAACCCTCTTTTTCAAGATTGATTCATTATTTTATTTACTTTCATTCTCTTTTATTCTTATTTCTTTACCGTCTTGGCAGTGAATTCCCCTCTTTTCCTTCACGGGGCCGGAAAGGTCAGAGTATCGGTTTGACTTACCCTGTGAAGATGAAAGAATCCCTTTATGAAAATCTTGTGGTTATGTAATCCACTGATTCTCTCCCAATAAATTCCGCCAATATCAGTTACACCCCATCCCAGTGATTCCGCACCTTCAGGCGCATCTTCCGGAAGCTCGGGATCTTTGCAGGTAAATTCCAATTTAATATCCCGGGTGATTTTATACGCCTCCCAGAGACGATTCTCCTCTGAGTCATATTGAGGCTTTTTATCCGGGTCAAGATTATCATGATCCGGGTGATATTTATGTTTATAAGGATTGAGGGGATCGTCCGGACCTATGGATAGAGAGCAGGATAGTGTGGTTCCGGAACTATCTATATGCATTTCAAGAGGTTCTTCACCAACTTCTTGTATTTTTAAGGGATTACCATGAACATCTTCCGTGTCTACAGTAGTAATTTTTTGAAAACCAAAGGCGGCAGAGCTGATACGCCTGCCCACCGGCTTGCCGCTCTGCATGGCTGAGCAATTGTATTGAGGGATTAAAGAATCGTCGGTAAGGAGCACATAATGGCCCGGGTCCTTCACTACTTTCACCGGCTCATTAGCATCCGGGTACACAGGGTCATAGAGAAGCTCATAGGTTCCTTTATTCCACATCTGAATGACTTCTCTGAGGAGTCGCACTTTTATCTCATTATCAATCGATGCCTGATTACCGGCATTATCTACCTCCACTTTTTTACCATAATGAATAATCAGGCGGAATTGAAAATTTGAGGCGGTCGGCGTGGTCCAATAATCCTCATTTGCGTCGCAGCTCTGTCCTCCGGCTTCCCCCGGACAACAATTAGGATCTCCGGAAAAAGAAGCTATCAATGGACAACAATCAACTGAAGTACATTCTTGCGTTTCAATTGGCTTACAGCATTCTACCGGATTACTCACCTGATTAATCACTGCCGTACCAACCCAGAGACCGGCATATAAGCTACCGTCAAAAACAAAACCACCATTTCCGTTTTTTGCTCTCATGGAACCGGTATTACCAGCAGCCCTTCCTGCAGCGCTGACAGGCACGGATATTCTCATCCCCCCGCTATTGGTAATTTCAAGAATTGATTGCGACAGGCCCGTGGGGGCTATATCGGCCAATTTAACCGCTAAACGTATTAATTCCTCCTGCTTTGGCGGGGTGTTAATTGTGAATGTCTCCGGCAGTGGAATCCACCCCATGAACTCCTGCAACGGATCAAATTTCCAATATAAAAGCGGCACATCTCCTGCGACAAGGGGTTGACCTGCATCAGCCGGATTTTTTGAATTCAGGGTGCGCAAAGTAATCTTTGCCTCTAGAGCGGTAAGGTTCTGAACACGAAAATCCTGCACCATCAATATCTTCCCGAAATTAAGGCCATCTCCTTGTTCAACCTTACATACCATGGGCCCTGTATAAACAGAATGCCCCCGGCAATACACCCAATAGGCCTCGCCGACACGCATAAAGCTGGCTGCGGGAAAGCTGATTTTTTCCCAGATATTGTTTTCGTTCAATCGATAGATATCTTGATCGACGTGAGCTGGAGAGGAGGCAAAAAAAGATTGAAAGGTAGGTTCTTGTAAGGGATTTAAATGAAAGCCTACGAAGTTAAATGAATTTGGCCTCCAATCTATCTTGGGTAAACATGGGCGACCTAACAAAGACCATTCTATTGTTTGATCGCCCTTTAGTTTGATAAGGTAAGGCCTTCCTCCCAGCACTACAAAAAGATTAGTAAGAAGACTTTGCGGGCCGGAGGGGGGAAAATATACCATCCATTCGGGCTGATCAGGCAAAAGAGTATTCACATCCTGAATATATCTAACCGGAGATTTTTTAGGATTCCACATCCAGACACTCTCAATCGGCAAATCCTTAAAGACCTCATCACACTGTTCAGGTATAGGCTCGACCTCCAGGTAGATAGAGTTCCAGCCCGGCTTGAGGGTAATTAATTGCGTCTTCCATTGGGCCTTTGCCGGTTGGATATAAAGTGATATGGAAAAACATATCGCCGTCACGATAAATAGAAATATCTGTTGATATCTTTGCATCTGAACCTCCCTTGCCCTAAATATAAAAGAGGGGCAAAACATAATAATTAGTGCCTGGTCCGGAAATTCTCTACTTTTTTTCTTTCCGAAGGTATTTTTTTATATTATAATTCATATTTATTGATATTTTTACCATTGGGGAAAAGAGCCCAAAACGAGGGGCAACAGGTATGGACTATTGGGAGATATTGGTCTTGGCTTCGGTGCGTCACGGATGTGATTTGGACTACGATGCCTTGCAGGATTTGGCTGACAACCACATAGAGCTGTATGGAGAATTGATTGAGTTGGCCCAGCAGATAGACCACCGATGCGAGCAGACTATCTCTTCTGCTCGAGCAGGGGGCAAGAGCAATTTCATAAGTTCTTTGGTAGTCGATTCCTTGATTAAGGAACTGGAAACCTATATTGAATTTACCCGAAAGGTTTGTGGCCTCTCTCATAGGCGGGTTATTCTTGGGGAGGTGATTCCGCACGGGGAGAAGATTTTTAGCTTGTTTGAGCCCCATACCGAATTGATCAATAGAGACAAGAGCCCCTATCCGATTGAGTTTGGGCACCGGGTATTGGTGATTCAGGATCGGGCAGGCTTTATTGTTAAATTCTCCATCATGGATCATACCACTGATGAGAAGATGATTGTTCCGATTATGAAAAGGCTGCAGATACACTACCGGGGCCGAATATTGCCTGCCAGTTTTGATCGCAGGTTCTATACACCTGAGAATCTTACTGCCCTGGGTAAAATAATCCCCCTGCTGTGTATCCCCAAAAAGGGAAATCGTGGAGAAGAAGACCAAAAGCGAGAAGGTGCTCCTTTCTTTGGCAAGGCTCGAAAGTGGCATGCAGGTATTGAGCCGGCTATCCATGCCCTGGGCTCGGGCAATGGATTGATCATTTGCCGAGACAAAAAGGAAGAAGGATACCGTCGTTACGTTGCCCTTGGGGTTTTGGGGAGAAATCTGCAGGTGCTGGGCTCTCTCCTGACCAAAAAGGCTAAAAAGAATCAACTGCCAAAAGCGGCCTAAAAGAGCCAACCATATTGCTACTTTTTGTGGTTGTGAAAGGATAGGTGCATCCATTTTTACTCAAAAATAGATTGAAGACAATACCTTTCTACGATTTACAGGTAGTCCTGTGAAGAGCAAATGAGACATTGCAGTATAACAGGAACCAACCCAAACTTAGTTACAGGCAAAATTACTCAATGAGAGCCAATTTTCAAGTGATAACGTATACACTACCTCCCTCAGGGAGAAAAAATCTAACATTAATCCAGGGCAAACTACGCTGCCTTTGCTTGTTGTCGTTGTTTCCTTTTTGCTTTCTTGAGCAGGATGCAGCCCAGCACCTGCAAATTTCTACCCAGAACACCGAGAGCCACGTATCGATGGTATCCTGCCTCCTTTTTATCTTTACACAAAGCCAGTCCATTGCCAGAGCCAAGGGCGTGGATGGCCGACTCTATCCCAGGATACCACTTGCGTGCTTTGCCAAACCGAAGGCTGCCTTCCCGCTTTCTGTCCTCCTGGCCAAGTTTTCCCTTTTTTGGGATACATACCAGGGGAGTCATCTTTCCCAAGGCAATGAGATTTTGCGGAGAATAGAATCCTTTATCAAAGCTTGCCGACATGATTCTTCCCCCATAACGGCACTGAAGCTTTTCCATAATGGGAACAAGTACTTTTTCATTAGTAGTATGATCCATCGTCGATGTGCCAGATCGCATCCCTTGCGGGTGAAAGCAATATGCTTTTTCAATTCTTTTATCAGGGAGTTGGCTACCAAGGCACCAATAGCATCTTTTTTCATCACCTGCTGGGCCTCCGGGCAATGTGTTGGGCAGATGTAATAAGCTCCAGGTAAAGCTCCTGAAGCCTTTTTTCAAGATCAGTCTTTTTGCTGGCAGATGTTCTCTGGATTCTGCGGTGAACCCTCCTGACTTGTGCCCACAGATGGCCCGACCATTGCCAACCCACCATGGACAGAAGAGTGGTCAGTTTGGTCACAAAATCAAGCATCTTTCGAACACCATCTATGATCAGACTGGCATCGGTGGGATGATGAATATTGGTCTTGGCTACAAAACTATCACCCCGCACCTTCTCAGTAGCCTTAAGGCACAATAACATTCCTCAAGACTCCAGATCTGCCATATATCCATTGCAGCCCAATCAAAATAGGGATGATTTCATGCCGACAATTCCGGTCAGATTCAACCTTGCTAATGTCTATACCTCCGAAAACAGTTAGTTTATTTTCGGACAGACACTAATCAGCATAGCACCTGGTCAACCGGGCCAAATCTTAAAGTAACCCAGAGGAAGTTACTAAGAAGACCTGATTTTTCAGATAGGGTGTTGGAGTATGGAAAAATTAACTTGCTTTAAATATACCAAATATAAATTTTACTGTCAAAAATTTTTTTTTAAGTAAAAATCTCGACAGTTCGAAAGTTTTATCTCAGGCTGTCCTTTCTAGCTGTCGATTGTTATTAGGTTGAGTTTGTAATGCCTTAACCGGTTCAAGACCTCGTGAACGACCGTGTCTGGAGTATCCTCTGACATTGACGGTCGCTTTTGTATCCACACTGATCCTCAAAGCTTGCGGGTCCGCATCTGCCAGAGCGTTCATTTGCCAGACGTTCTCGAAGATTGCGTCTGTTGTTGCCTTTTTTTTAATCTTCGTCTTGGCTACGGTACGCAATCGATAATCATTACGATTCAAGATGTTGGAAATCATTCGCATTGTCGGCAATGTTTCTTTGGACCACCCCTTCTGCAGAAGAGCATCATATGCCCTTAAAAACAGCGGCTATGATGTCTGGCCAAATTTCATAAGAATGATGATTGGGGAACCGGGCCAAGTCTTTGAAGACATGATTTTTACCTGCACCGTGAGTGATGGTATGAGCAGTGATAGCGAAACATTCCCTGTATCATCAGTAAATTATCCGGTAACCAATATGCCCCCATTAATTGAAGATGTGAAAGATCAGTATTTCGAAGTTGGTAAAGTAGGAACATATCAAATTGTGGCGCATGATCCGGATCAGGGAGATATAATAACCTTTGAGGGTAGAGTTACTCATCCGTGGGGTAACGCTGTTGGTTGCACTTGCGATTTATATATGATTGATCGCCTTACCGGTACGATTTCGTTCTTCGTCTATCGTGAGGAAAAAATGAATTTTGTAGCAATAGTCAAGGATTCCCATGATATGTATTCTGTAGCGGAATTCACCATCTTCTGTGTGGATCCCGAACCGGAACCGGTCATCAATCGTCCCCCTGAAATAGTAACGATGATCGAATCACCGCAAAGGATAAGAGCAGGCCAGGTGTTTCTCCTGCCCGGGCCATGCTTTCAGGACCCTGATGGCGATCCCCTGTATTACTCCTGTAATATCGGCTCCTTTACCGAAAAGGGGGGTTACTCTCTCCTGACCTATTTTCCGGGAACATACCAGATTACCTTGATGGCCTATGATATGAGAGGTAGATCAGCAGCTCAGGAATTTACCCTGGAGGTTCTGCCCTGGTGGTCATACTGATCGAATCTTCAACAATAAATCCTTATCTTTGCCCGGAGTAAGAGCTTCATCAATAACGGTGATCATGAATCCATAGTTTCCCTTTCCACTTATGGTGCCGGTGCCCTGATACCGGGCTTTGGCTCCAGCCACTTCCAGAAAATCCAAGTGTCCGGCACGAAAATGAAGGCCGGCCACCTGCACATTGAATTGAGTCTCTCCTGCCGGTACCGGTGCTTCTCTTTTCATAACCCTCGGCTCCCTGGATAATCCCTGATGAGGTAGTCCCATCACCCCAATTCCATTGAACACTTGATGGACAAGCCTCAGAAAACCGCCCCATAACCTCAATTGAGGTATTGATCGAAACAGGCTCCAAAGGCGCCCGGATACTGCCGACTACAGGGAAAATATTGTCCATAACCATGACGAATGCTGTACAGGTGCTCGTGTTGCCGGCGATATCGGTTACGGTCAGGGTGACCGGATTCGGGTTGGAATTGATATACGAGATATCTTCCCGTAGAGGGATCAAAAGCAGCAGATACTGAAGCCCCATCTCCCCTTGAGATAATGGTGCAGCAGGAATGTTACATAAAAAACCTCTTGTTTGTCATTATTTTTCGAGTTTCCATCAAAACGGTACAGGGGAGTATGGCCGTGATTTCCTTTATCACTCCTGAGCTTAAGGATTGGCCATGGCGTGTGGCATTCAACATGCATCGTGCATCGAACAGCTAAAAAACATGTATGATGAGATCGAAATAGCAGGGATTGGAGAAAAGGATAAAAAGGATAAAGGTGATTTCGAATTCAGGTGAGGAGCGTATGTTGCAACTTTTTCATGGCCGCAAAATCAGCTATAATCTCTGTGGGAGGCAAGGATGGCAGACAGGCAGCACCTCGGTATATTAAAGCAAGGAGTAGATGTCTGGAATCAGTGGAGGAAAGATAATCCCCATATTATACCAGACCTCGAAGGAGTTGACCTCAGGAGAGCTAACCTCTGGAAGGCTAATTTCTGGAAAGCTAATCTCCAGAAAGCTAATCTCAGGGGAACTGTCCTCTATGAGGCTGACCTCGTGCGAGCCGATCTCCGGGAAGCGAACCTCCAGGAAGCTAACCTGCTGAAAGCTGACCTCAGACATGCCAACCTCCGGGAAGCTTACCTCTGGTATGCTGACCTTGTGAAAGCCGACCTCCAGGGAGCTGATCTCCAGCAAGTCATCCTCAGGGGGGGCGACCTCCAGGGAGCCAGCCTTGTAAAAGCTGACCTCCAGAAAGCTAATCTCTGGGGAACTAACCTCCAGGGAGTTGACCTCCAGGAGGCTGACCTCGAAGGAGCTTCCGGTCTGACCATTGAACAGGTATCGCTGACGGGTACCCTCTTTCAGGCGAAATTAGACCCGGAACTTGAAGAGCAGATCAAGCAGAAGTATCCACACCTCCTGAAAGAACCAAAGAGAGCCTAAAATCAGAATAAAATCAGAATAAAAAAGTATGTATTGATAAAAGGTAGAAGGCCTCTTGGTTCCGCCATAATATCATATCAACCGCTTATAGGAAAAAAATGGATGAAGGAATGAGATGGGCTCAAGAGGATTTGATGTCGACAGCCGAAATCCTTTTTCAGACATAAGCCGAAGAATGGGATAGAGACATTGGCAGACCGGGGAAGAGAGGGGTGAGGGGGGAATTTTTAAGATGAGAGAGACCAGGAGGCATAGCCTCATATTTCTGCTGGCCCTGATCACGGCTCTGTCCGGCCTTTGGATATTCATCCGGCTTACCGGGCAGGTTCTGAAGGGGAAGACTCAGCTTTTCGATGAGAGGATTGTCCGTTCATTACGGGAGCCGGATGCGCCGGAACTGCCGATTGGTCCATGGTGGCTTCCCGAGATGGCGCGCGACCTCACCGCTCTGGGAAGTCATACCCTACTGGCCCTGATCACGATTTTAGCCTCGGGATTTCTCTACCTGGAGAAAAAACATCATTCCATGTGGCTGATTATAACGGCAACCTCAAGCGGCTTATTGCTCAATATTCTCCTGAAGGTATTCTTCGGGCGACGCAGGCCAAGTGTCGTACCACCCTTATCATGGGTTACCATGCCCGGCTTCCCGAGTGGTCACGCCATGCTTTCGGTTATCGTTTACCTGTCCCTGGGTTTTCTCCTGGCCCGGTCCCGGCCATCCGGAAAGACGAAAATCTATATCTTTGGCATGGCCCTGCTGCTCTCCTTTCTGGTGGGCCTCAGCCGGGTATACCTTGGAGTCCACTACCCGACCGATGTAGCCGCAGGGTGGATAGGGGGACTGGTCTGGTTTCTCCTCATCTGGCTGATCTGGCCACAACACTGGTAATTCCTGCTGACCCCTTTGTTTTTACTCGATTTTTATGGTATAACCTTCAGGTAGCAGGATCAATCCTTTTCTGAAGGTGATAAGCCAATGCTTTTGTTCCTTTTGACTTTTTTACTCATCTATGGCGGTATGCACGCTTATGCTTACCATAAGGTGA
>JBLIRT010000102.1:0-11586 GCA_049472445.1 bacterium | reverse complement strand
AAAAGGTAATTCGGCCCTTTCTCAAGCAGTAATTTCAGCTATCTCAAATCACCCAGGGTAAACTGGAGAATACTCAGGATAACGAGAGAGGCCGTTTCTGTTCTCAAAATTCGGGGACCTAAACGAAGAGGAGTAAAACCGGCCTGCACAGCCAGGGAAACCTCCTGTTCAGTAAATCCCCCTTCAGGCCCTACCATAAAAGAGATCTTTCGAACTCCGCGGTTTTGGTTCAGGAAATCACGTAAATCCCGCCCTGCTTTCTGTTTTTCCCAGAGGAGTAGGCGTATCTGGCTTTGCCGGGCCAACTGGAGGGATTCCCGGAAGGTACAGAAAGGGAAAATGTGAGGAATGGTCGGCCTGCGGCATTGTTTGGCAGCTCGCAGGGCAATAAAAGGCCATCGGGCCGCTTTCTTCTGTTTTTTCTCTCTTTCCTCAAGAGAAATGGCTCTTTGAGATTGGAAAGGGATGATAATATGAACACCCAGTTCTGTTGTTTTCTGGATGATCCACTCCATTCGCTCCTTCTCAGGCAGTGCCTGATGGAGCATGAGTTCAAGTTCCTCTCCACCTGATACCTCTCGCCTTTCAAAAGCATGAATTATGGCACTCTCAGGAGACAATTCCTTTATCCGGGCCCGAAAATACTGCTGGTCTGTATCCTGAATCGTAATAATCTCACCTCTTCGGGGCTGCCAATGCTGCAAGGCCTGAAAGGGCTCTTCTGATACTTCATAGTCCCTTTCTAATTGAACGGATTCAGGCAGTATAATTTTTGATTTCAGCATGGGATAGCGAAAGTTTATAGGAAATTTGCCGTAGTATTCCCCTGAGGATTTTAACCTCACGGTTCGTAAGATATTTCTGGTTGAGTATGTTCTTTATTGAAAGCATCATGTGCCTTGAGTTTTCCGGATTTATAAACTCAAGGTCCGTGAGCACTTCACCTATCTGAAGAAAAAGGTCGTGAAGCTCTCGATGAGAGACCAGGGCTGGCCGGTTTTTCTGCCTGCTTCCGTCTCTCCGGACTTGAGAAAGCTCCCAGGCCATGATAAGAACAGCCTGGGCAAGGTTCAGGGAGGAAAATTGCTTTTGTGTTGGAATGGTGACCACCTGATGGCAACAGCTCAGCTCTTCAGTAGTCAATCCACACTTTTCTGAGCCGAAGAGGAAGGCCACCTTATTGCTCTGGCTCAAAGAGGCAATATGCCCGGCTATTTCTCGAGGGGTGAACACGTCCTTATGGTAGCGCCTGGTACGGGCGGTAGTTCCCACAGCCCACTGAATATCTATCAGCGCCTCTTCCAGAGTGGCAACTACCTGGGCCTCTTCCAGGAGATCCTCTGCTCCACAAGCCATCCGTATGGCTTCCAGCCATACCCTTGGCCAGGGATTAACCAATCGGAGATCCCGCAGGCCCATATTCTTCAGTGCTCGAGCTACAGATCCTATATTGCCGGGATTTTTGGGGGAAACCAGAACCACGGCGATATGTTCCGGACGTATCCCCTCCATGGGAAAAATTTGTGCGGTCATAAAAAATATCCTTCCTAAATGAACCGGGTTCATATATTATACTTCTTGTCTTTTTATTGTAATCCATACTTGAGGATTGATCCAGTGCAAACTATTACGGCGGATAGTTCTTCATTAATTTACCTGAGTAAGACCGGCCTCCTGCCTCTCTTCGCTCAGGTCGTCCATCTGGCCATATCCCATCATGTTTACAGGGAGTGCACCCGCCCGCCCTGGCCGGATGACGCACGACATATCCATCATCTTGTCGAGAGCGGGATCATGACCGTATATGAGATACCGAGTGCCTATCACCTCCCCCTCCCCCGGCTTGGAGCAGGAGAGAGAAGTACGATTGAATTATGGTATTTCCTGAAGGCTGACTCGGTGATGATTGATGATAGAAAGGGGATTTGCCTTTGCAGGCAGAGGGAAATCCCTTTCCTGTGTGCTATTCTGGTTCCCGGTATTCTGAAACAGAACCTCATTCTGCGCGATCAGAAGGAAGTCGACCTCTGTATTGAAAAAATTTGTCAGGTTGGCAGATATGCCCAATGGATTATTGATTACGCCAAAAGGGAGGCCTTGTGCCCGAGGAGTGAAGAGTGAAGAGAAAGGAATTATATTCGGCCAGGGAGTATTCATGAAGTGGCTGCAGTTTATCATACCCATTTCTCCCTCCATAGAAGAGGCCTGCAGTAACCGGTTGTTGGAGCTTGGGGCCACCGCCGCCTTTACGTATCTTTCGCCGGATGGCTCATTATTTCTCCTCCACGGAATTTTTCCCCGTGAATCAAATCAAGAGCGGATAAAGCAGGCTATCTCTGATTACCTGTCATCCCTGCAGGGCTTATCTCTTGATATCCCTGCGGGAGAAATCGTTGTCAAGGAGATAGATGAAGGTGTGTATCTGAACCAATGGAAAGAGTATTTTCAACCAATTCACTTTGGGAATGATCTCGTTGTCGAGCCGGTCTGGATTTCCGGCAGTGCCCGCCCCGGGGAAAAAATTCTCAAGATAGATCCTGGTATGGCTTTCGGGACGGGGCATCATTTTACCACCCAATTTTGTCTGCAATGGCTATGTGAACAGAAAAATCGTCTGAGAAGCCTTGTTGACGTCGGCTGTGGATCGGGTATTGTAGCTATAGCTGCCGCCTTACTGGGAATAGAACAGGTCCTGGCCCTGGATTATGACCCGGCGGTTATGCCCTCAGCGAAAAGAAACATTGAACGAAACTGCATGGAAGGGAATATCCTTCTTGTGGCTGCAGATATTCTGCTCCCTCCTTTCCGTAAGAAGTTTGATGCTGTCATAGCCAATCTCCATACGAACCTCCTTATAGAAGCTAAGGAAAATCTTATCTCACTCCTTAAACCCGGATCATCTCTTGTTCTGACCGGCATTGGTCACGGCCGGCGGGAAGAGATCTTCCAGGGCTATGCAGAGCTTTCCCTCCAGGCTGTCCAGGAAGATCCACATGAAGAGTGGATAGGCATCTGGTACCAAAAATAACCACGCCTTATCACCCCACGCACCCCACGCACCTAACGATCCTGTCCTTTTGATCTTATGGCCAGGGAAGCCAACTGGCCATGAATAACCGGCATAAACTTTGCAGTTCAAACAAGACGTTGGATTTAGCAAGGAAAGCGTGGCTTCGAATGTAAAATCTTCAGGAAGGGGAGTGGGAATGGAAATGGTAACAGAATACAAATGCGAGGAAGTGTCAAGTATTCTGGGGAAAAGCGAGAAAATTCGGGAGATCTGCAGACTTATCGGAGTGGTTGCTAAAACGAAGGCCACAGTGCTGGTGCAGGGAGAGAGCGGAACAGGAAAGGAACTGGTGGCTAACGCCATTCATGCCCACAGCTTACGGGCTAATAAACCTTTCATTAAGGTAAATTGCGCTGCTCTGAGTGATACACTTCTTGAAAGTGAGCTTTTTGGCCACAGGAAGGGAGCCTTTACCGGTGCTTTTGAGAGTCGAAAGGGGCGGTTTGAGCTGGCTGATGGGGGAACAATCCTGCTCGATGAAATAGGGAATATGTCTTTCCCGGGACAAGCCAAGCTATTACGTGTTCTCCAGGAGGATGAAATTGTACCGGTCGGATTATCAAACCCCATAAAAGTAGATGTCCGGGTCATTGCTACGACCAACGTGATGCTCAAGAAAGCCGCAGAAAATGGAGCCTTTCGTGAAGATCTCTACTACCGGCTGAGCGTGGTCACTATTATTCTCCCTCCGCTTCGAGAACGGAAAGAAGACATACCCATTTTAGTTGAGCGGTTTGTTCAAATGGATCACTGCAACAGCAACAGAAAGATAAAAGGGGTGGCTGATGAAGCAGTGGAAGCCCTTATGTCATATAACTGGCCGGGGAATATCAGAGAGTTGAAAAATGTCATCGAAAATGCGCTCATCATCGAAAGCAGGGAAACTATTCAACTGAATTCCTTACCTCATTACCTGCTGGCCGAAAATCGCCAGAAGATTACCCCGGAGCATGAATTTAATTTGAAAATACAATTAAAAACATACGAGCGCCAGCTTATATTGAAAGCCTTGAATAAGGCCAACTGGGTTAAGACCAAAGCATCCGAATTTCTGGGTATAGATCAGCGGAACCTCAGCTACTTTATCAAGAAACACCATATCTTGGATCCTGAAGAAAGGAGACGGGCAAGAGGAAAAATTTAAGCCCCCATAAGCTTTATGAAAACGATCATTGGGATTATGGAGTGTTCACAAGTTTTGCTCTGCGAAGAGGTTGTTATCCCGGCGACAGGTAAACATCAACCGGAATACAACATAAAAAATGTAAATAATCGGTGGCAAATAGCTGCCTGAGCGGAGGGAGAAACGATATCTTTCCTTCTAATATATTTGATTACAATATGTTACTAAGAATTGCATGGGGTAGGATATCAGGCTATTGGGTGGTATTTCTTTTGCACAAGATAAAGAATAATAATAAGAAAGTACACATTCCAAAGATCCCCCCCAATGGGTAGGCCAGTGCTTTGCTGGGAAGCGGCTTTTCAAGCCGCTCCTACCCATTGCCCATGAAGAGAAGAGGTTAAGGAGGTTGGTTCAGAATGGATGAACTGTTAATACTGCTCTTAAGCAGAGATTCCTTCACTGATTATATCTGTAATTACCTGCTGATGGATGGTCATTATGTTGATGTTGCCGAAGATATGGAGATGGCAAGATTTATGATCCAGATCCGTAAGTATGATCTGGTACTCATCAGCTTTGCCACTTCAAAGGAAGAAGAAACGATCATTACCCGGCAGTTACAAAAAATCGATCCTACGGTAAAGTTGATATTTTTATTCCAATTTCTCACGCAGAAAGCAGTGGACATCTCTCACCAGGATCGATCGTATGCGAGTACCAACCCGTTGAAGTCTTTTATGCTTGAAAATTTGCCCTTTTTGATTGAACAAGTCAAACTCAATAAGATTCTTGAAAACTTTGTTCCTCCCAGTACGGTAATCTGTGACCGTCGAAAAGAAGCCCGTGCCGTCACCAAGATTCCGGTAAAATATTTCTTCCAGGACGTCCACGAAAGTTTATCTCAAGAGGAGATGATCTCCAGGGGTATGGATCTGAGCAGGGATGGGATCAAACTGATCGTAGATGACTCAACCATCATTCTCCCCTATGTGAGTCTGAACATGTTGCTTCCTTTCTCCGCTGACCCTGTCCATATTTTAGGGGAAACGAAATGGGCCAGAGAACATTTGAGATTTCCCTGGAAGGATGTGGGAGTCAAGTTTTTTAATGCGAGAACCGAGGATATCTTGAGAATTGCAGATTACCTCAACCTTTTCTTTGTGCGAAACAATTTCATCCAATAAGCTCTTCCAGCCTGCTTCTTGCACCTTTGAAAGCTTTCACGACATCTTAAAAGGTCTCATGATATAGGCTACTGCCTCCAATTCTTAAACCTGTGAAATATTCCCGGCCTCATACCTTCTATCATAAAATTTATTATAGTGTGTAGGATCTATACCGAAAATAATACTTTTATTATTAAGTACTTGTGCTTCAACAGCGATAATCCCGACAGCCTCTTACTCCCCTGGAGCAATCTGAAAACCTACCAAACGTTTTTATGCTCCGCCGCCCCTCGCTGCTGAATATGAGGTCTACTCAGCTTTTTCAAGATTTTCATGGAGTGGCATATGCCTTGCAATCCTTTAAAGCAACATAATGAACAGCGGCCTTTTGAAAACAGATGACTCTTGAAACGAAAGGCTGCGGTTAGCAAGGGTATCTTTGTGGTGTCTGACTAAAGCAGGCGAAAAAGGGGGGAGATCCATGAAGGCTGCGAAGATAATGGCTGTCTCTTTGGTACTAATGGTATGTGCCTGGCCTTTTAAGAGTCTGGCTTACTATGGACTCTATGGAGGATATGGCAGGTATGCTTCTCCATACAGCAGTTACGGGTATCCTTATTCCAGCTATGGCGGGATTGGATCGTATGGATACGGATCATTAGGTCTGGGAGGTTACGGATCAGGCCTCTACGGCGGATTGTTGGGCAGTTCCTATGGCCTTGGCGGATTAGGATTGTATGGCTTAGGGGGTTCAGGATTGTACGGCCTGAGCAGTTTAGGGCGACTGTATGGCTTGGGCAGTTTGGGCTTATATGGCGGATTGTATGGCCTCGGCCTGTACGGTTTGGGCGGTTCGGGTCTGTACGGCCTCGGCTCCACCGGTTTATACGGTTTATACGGGCTGAGCAATGCGAGTAACCTATCAGACCTTCTCGGTGATGACTCATTAGGTGGGCTGAATCCCTATGGACTTCAACTTCTGGCCAATGGGGGATTAGGAAATCTTGGATTGCAGACTCTTCTGCTTTCCACGCTGTTTTCTTCTCCCACCTCGGCGGTCAGTTCACCGGTGAGTACGGCGACAGCAACGACTCCGAGTACGGCGGAATTTTATATACCTATGATTTGAGCTTCTTCATGGTGAGCGCGGAGATGAGGAAATGAGAGTCAACTCTGGAGGTCATAGGTTAGGAAAGGATGCGAGTCAGGGATTAGTATGTAACTCCCCCCCAATTAGTCCCTGATTCCAGAGGGGTTGCATCCAGATTTCGGCATCCTGGGTTTCGACACCGGATGCAACCCTTCGTATTTTCCCTTCAAAAGGCTGGGTAATGGCGATCTCTTTCTCCTCAAAACAGTCACGAGGGTTCTTTTCAAGGCGGTTCGTGGAAAAACATCAGGTTCAGAAGGATGTTCAGTCGGTGAAAGGTGATGAAAAGAATTCCTATCGAGGAGAAAAGATATGCCAACGAGGTTCTCCCCTGTCTGGATCAGGTTGCTCATGGTGGGTGCTGTTCTTCCTTTCTTTTTGACTCGCCCGGCACCTGCCCAGGTATCATATCCCATACCAATTCAGGTCTTGATGACTCGACATATAACGAATGCCGCAAGGCCCAGTATCCTGCCCCAGGAGATCCTTATCAAATTCAAAGCGGGGGTTTCCCAAAATCAGATCCTGTCCATGTACCAGAAATATTATCTGAGGGAGGTTTTCTTCAGTCCCTTCTCAGGGATACGGAGGTGCTTTGTGGCAGGGCCGATTCAATCCGGTCAGGTGGTTGCCCTTTTGAGAGCTGAACCGGCCATCCTGTACGCCGAACAGAACTGGGTCGGCCAGGTGAGCCTGATACCGAATGATCCCCTCTCCAGGTACCAGTGGCACCTTGGGGCCATGAATATGAATTTAGCCTGGGATATCAGTAATGGCAGCGGAGTTATTATAGCTGTCCTGGACACAGGTGTCGCCTATGAAAACTTCGATGTCTACGCCAGGGCTCCGGATTTATCCGGCACGAGCTTTGTTTCCGGTTATGACTTTGTAAATGATGATCCCAATCCGGATGATGACGAGGGGCATGGTACCCACATTACCGGCACCATAGCGCAGACCACCAACAATCTGCTTGGTTGTGCGGGAGGAGCCTTCGGGGCAACCATCATGCCGGTCAAGGTCATGGACAATACCGGGAACGGCTTGCTAACCGATATTGTGGACGGGATCTATTATGCTGTAAACAATGGTGCCTATATTCTGAACCTGAGCCTTGGATTCGGGGATAATCCGACCCTGGCTCTGGAGGAGGCGGTAAATTATGCCGCAGACAGCGGCTGCCTGGTGATCTGCTCGGCGGGAAACTATGCGACGAACCTGCCGAACTATCCTGCAGCTTACCCGGCCTGTATAGCCGTGAGTGCAGTGCGGTTCGATCGCACTCTGGGCGATTACTCAAATTACGGATCATACATTGATCTGTGTGCGCCGGGTGGAGATCTGCAGGTCGATCAGAACCTTGACGGCTATCCGGATGGAATATTGCAGCAAACCCATGACGGGACCAATTTCACCAACTTCGGATACTATATGGGCCGGGGTACCTCCTGGGCGGCTGCCAATGCCAGTGCCGTGGCGGCCCTGGTGATTTCCGCCGCCGGCGGGGCACTGACTGCGGCTGAGGTGCGATCCATTTTGGAAACAACAGCTCGGGACCTTGGCACTGCAGGCTGGGATGAATATTACGGCTGGGGTATGGTGGATGCCTATGCCGCCGTCAGCGGGACCTTAGCGGCTGTAGCTACGGCTCAAACCCTTGGAACCCGTATTGCCCTGGCCACAACTTTCAGTCCGGCTCTGTCCTCCCCTCTTGCCCTGGCCGCATCTCAATCCATCGCCCCATGGACGTTAGGGCTTTATTCCCAGGAAATCCAGTACCTAAAGACTCTTACCACTCTTACCGGCCTGATCGGAGGCTCGGCCCAAAGATCTGCTCAAGGCAATTACCTGGCCGGCCTTACAGCATCTCCGGTCGCCCGGATTTCGGGCGCCCTGGACCTGTTTCAGCCTCTCTCCCTGACCGGATCGAGCGCCCTGGCCATGAATACTTCAGGTCTGTCCTCCTTCATATCATGGCCCTTCAGTTATTCCCCCTGGCCGATCACCTACAGCTCAGGGCAGCACATCAATTACCTCTCTAATGCCTTGAGATGGCCCCTTATCTATTCTCTCAATTCAGTCGATCCTTTTTTTCTCCAGGCCGGACTTTTTTTCTGACCATAATCCGGACCAGTATGCCTGAAAGCGGATATTGAAGGACAGGTAATGGCTGTCTCCATATCACCATAATCCGGACCGGTATGCCTGAAAGAGGGGTTATTGACCCATATCCGGGGGCCATGATAAGATGAGGGTATGAAAGAAGATCTGAAAACCCTTACTCTCTCTGAAATAAAAATACGGCTGGAGAAGATGGGCGAAAAAGCCTATCACGCCAGGCAATTAGCTCTCTGGATATATCAGCGGGGCCTGGCTGATTTCGACCGGATGACGGACCTTTCCCGGTCCTGTCGCCAGAAGCTCAGCGACTCCTTTTATATTTCCGAACCCTCTCTCATCATGGTCAGGCAGGCGGAGGATCATTCCGCTAAATGTGTCTTTCGCCTGGCCGATGGATTTGAAATAGAGAGTGTGCTCATTCCGGATCAGGACCGTTTGACTCTGTGCATCTCCACCCAGATTGGCTGTCGCCAGGGTTGTCGCTTCTGCGTAACCGCTAGGATGGGTTTTATCAGGAACCTGTATGCCCACGAAATAGTTGATCAGATTATCCAGGTGAGAAAGCATCTCTCCTTAGGGGAAAAGCCTTTCAACGTCGTTTTGATGGGTATGGGGGAACCGCTCGATAATTACCGGAATACGGTTCAGGCCATACGCCTCATGACCTCCGACATGGGGCTGAACATTTCTCCCCGCCGTATCACCCTGTCCACAGCCGGATTGGTTCCGCAGATCTACCAGTTGTCAAGGGAACATCTCGGGATAAACCTGGCCGTTTCCGTCAATGCACCCTGTGACACGATTCGTGATCCCTTAATGCCGATCAACCGGAGATACAATCTGGATTCCCTGATGAAGTCCCTGAGGGAGTTCCCTATCCCGGTCCGCCGGAGAATTACCATAGAATATATTCTCATTGAAGGATTGAATGATTCCCCTGAAGCAGCCCGGCAGCTCTGCCGAATGCTGCACGGGGTTCGATGTAAGGTCAATTTAATCCCCTATAATACCAATCCCTGTCTGCCGTATCGTGAACCCTCCGAAGCGTGCCTGAAGGAATTTCAGGAGATTTTAAGCCGGCATTATCTTACGGCTACCATACGGAGAAGTAAGGGGAGGGATGTTCATGCCGCCTGCGGGCAATTAGGATACCAGTACCTGCGGGGAGATGCCCCGGGATTGGGCTAGGGCTGCGAAAGAAGCGGATGATTATGCTCCGCCCTTTCGGAAAAGCCCGCCTTACCATTATCGGCAGATAAGGCGGGCAGGTCACCTCTCATCTTCCATAATGAGCAGTATCGCTTCTTAAATAATGGGCAGTATCGCTGAGGCGCTGCTGGAGCTATCCGTGCCTCCTGTGGTCGAAGTTGTCGGATAATAGAGAGAAGGAAACAACTGGCTGTAGAGTGCGCTGATCCCTATGGGGATTGAGGTCTGGAAAGATGATGATTGAGTACCCGTCTGACTTTGCGTAGAACCGGTGGAACCGTAAGGGCTTGGCCATCCCAGGGAACTGTTGAGGGTTCCCAGCCCCCCCAGGCCCAACAAAGGATTCATCAACTGGTTCAGTCCGCCGTATAATCCGCCATAGAGGCCACTCAAACCCAGAAGCCAGTAAGGAGGGTGCAATCCGTAGCTTCCGCCGTAAGGGGAAGATAACCCATAGCCGCCGCCAAGTCCGTAAAGAGAGGATAGTCCATAGCCGCCGAGACCGGATAATCCGCCATAAAGCCCTCTGAGTCCGCCATAAAGGGAGGATAATCCGCCGTAAAGGCTGAGGCCGTAAAGCGACGACCCCAGGGAGCCATACCCCCCGCCATACAGGCCACCCGGAATTCCATAGCCTCCAATTGAACTGTAACCTCCATATCCTGTGCCGGCTGAACCGGTTCCTCCGTAACCATAGCTATAGCCTCCATAGGTGCTGTAAGGGCTATAACTGCCGCTATACGAAGAAAGGCTAGGATAGGTGGAGGGAGGATAGATGCTGCTGGCCGGGTATCCGTAAGAAGCGGTTACCTGGGTTGTATACGGTATTGAGTAAGCTGTAGATGTCGGGTAGGTCTGGGCTGAAACCGGTTCATCCAAACCCGCCAGGGCAGCCATGATAAGCATTAAAGAGATCATCCCTGAGAGATTCCAAAAACATTTCTTCTTCATCTTTCCACCTTTCCTCCGGAGGAGCAAATTTTTGTTCAGAACACATCGCGTCAGAGAAAGTAAATATAATTCCAACCAACAAGCCGAATGAATCGTACCTTGACTAACCTTACCTGGATATATACCTGCGGGTATATTGCAAACAAACTGAATTGGTATTGTGGAATGTACTGCCTACGGCCATAGATATGATATAGTCCCCCTCTCTAAGTCTTTCCGGAACCGCTCTTCTCAGAAGGAATCCCTTTCAGGGCTTGTGAGTTAAGCTCACCTGATCGCAGTAATTACCTGCAAACTCTATACCGTTCACTAATCACCGGATATTTCTGCTCCCGACCATCCCCTGGAAGCCGATTTGATGGATCACAGGAGCCCGGTATCTCTTACAGCCGGAAGGATAGAGACCAGGGTTTTAAGAGTTGAAACCTGTAAACTTTGTCACAGGAATCCAGGGAAGATGGCAGCCTTCAGCGACCAGGCAGGGCAGGACGGCAACATGAAAGCTTATGCATATATGAAATTACTTGCATTAATTTTAGTTTCATTAAAAATAATTTCAGATAATCTCTGCCTCTGAAATCGTTAAGCTATAGTCCCTGGCCTTTCCTCCTTCGATAAATTTGCGGAATTGGTGCCAAACGACTCGATAATCAGTATGGTTGACAGGCGAGGGGAAAAATGATACAAAAATAGCCTGATACGGTAAGTTACAAAACAGGGGATCTCCCCTGCTGGAGGAAAGAAGCGCCCATAGCTCAGCTGGATAGAGCGACGGACTACGGATCCGTAGGTC
>JBLIRT010000101.1:0-11643 GCA_049472445.1 bacterium | reverse complement strand
GGCAGCGATATCAACCATAGCTGGAATTGCGGCCTGGAGGGTCCAACCGACGATCAAAAGATTCTGACCCTGCGGGCCCGCCAGCAGCGTAACTTTCTGGCTACCCTCTTCCTTTCCCAGGGAGTGCCGCTTCTCCGGGCCGGTGATGAAATAAGTCAAAGTAAACAGGGTAATAACAATACCTATGGCCAGGACAATGAGCTTACCTGGCTGAACTGGGAACTGGATCGTTCACAGCAAAAATTACTGGCCTTTACCCGACTCTTAATCCGGCTCCGGCATGGACACCCGATCCTGCGGAAGCAGAGCTTTTTCCAGCATCGATCACTGGTCAATCCCAGCCTGAGGGAAATCGAATGGTACCGGCCGGATGGCCGGGAGATGACCGGAAAGGAATGGAATGATCCGAATCTTCATGGCCTGATGATTCTCCTGGCCGGTGATGCCATCAGCGAGCAGGATGAGCGGGGGAACCTCATCATTGATGATACCCTGCTGATCATCATGAATGCCGATGAAAGAAAGACTTTCCTTTTGCCGACCTTTCGGCAGGAGGGGCAATGGGAGTTGATCATGCATACGAAAACTTCATCCGGCAAGGAGTTGTGCTGTTTTACTTACCGGCCCGGCGACCCCTATGAGATGGAAGAGTTTTCCCTGGCCCTTTTCCGCCTGCAGGGAAAAGAAGAGAGGGAGGAGGATTGAGTTACGTCGTATGCCGATCGACATCTGTGGCACATCAGGGCGGTGCGCGATCTGTTCTGGATATTTCTGGGTCTGGTCTCTCTCTGGTTCGGCTATCGTCTGTCCGCCGTTTTTATGCCGGTATTGGTAGGATTACTCCTGGCTTACCTGTTCAATCCGCTGATTACCTTTCTCAAGAGAAAAGGCCATGTACCGAGACCGGTAACCGCCGCCATGCTCCTGGCCATGGTAGCTCTTCTGGGCCTGGGAGCCATCATATGGCTGGGGCCTCTTATCGTCAGCCAGGCCACCGCTCTGGCCCAAAAAGCGCCCGAATACTTTCAAAGACTGGTCAGCGAGTATGGAATCCCGCTCGGAGCCTTAAGGGAGAGATCCAATGAACTGGTTCAGCGCCTGCAGCGGGATCCGATGCCGATTTTCCGTTTTGCTCAGAGTGTCATAGGCACAACCACCAACGTTATCTTCCTGATCGTGCTCATTCCTGTCTATTTCTTCTTTTTCGCCTGGCACTTTCCATCAATCCTCTCCGGAATTGAAGGCTACCTCCCACACAGCCATAAAAAAAGGATGAAAGAGATTTTAGGGCGCATGGATGAGGCCTTCGGCAGCTTTTTCCGGGGTCGCCTGATTATCTCCCTCATGGTTGGGATACTGTTTGCTCTCGGATGGCTCCTGACTGATGTGCCCTACTGGTTTATCCTCGGTCTTACCACCGGCTTACTCAGCATAGCACCCTATCTTTCCACCGCAGGCTGGCTGATGGCTCTTTTATTCAAATACCTGGATGTGACCATAGGCAGGGGAGCCCGGGGATTCGGATGGTTTCCGGTTTTCATCTGGCCCAGTCTGGCCTTTGGTGTTATAAATTTTGTAGAGGAATGGATCATGACGCCCTGGATCCAGGGTAAATCCATGGATCTGAGCGTAGTGACCATTACCATTTCCCTCCTGGTCGGCGGGCTGGCGGGCGGATTGTTCGGCCTTCTGCTGGCTATTCCGGTTACCGCCTGTCTCAAGATTCTCGGCCAGGAACTGATTCTCCCCCGCCTGAAGCAATGGGCTGAGTAGGAGGACAGGTATGGAGCAAATCCTGGAAGGAATAGGAAAACAGTTGATCGGTTTTCTCCCCAAAGGGGGAATGGCCATCATTGTTTTTATTATTTTTTGGGGAATAGGTACCATTACCCAGAGATTCGTCTGCCGGGCCGGCGAAAAGATGGAGGAGACGAAGAAGAATATCTTTCAACTGACAGGTTCGGCTGTCAAAGTGGGGCTGGTGCTGTTTGGAGCGGTAACGGCCCTTGGCACTATGGGTGTGAATGTATCCGCTCTGGTAGCCGGATTGGGTCTGTCCGGTTTTGCTCTGGGCTTTGCCCTCAGGGATGCTCTTTCCAACCTGATATCAGGGGCCATGATCATCATCTATCGGCCCTTCCAGAATGGTGATCGAATCTCTGTGGCCGGCTGCGAGGGTGAAGTCATAGAGATTAACCTCCGCTATACCGCCCTGCAGGGAGAGGAAAAAGTCTGCCTCATCCCGAACGCCACCCTCTTTACCAATGTTATCAGCATCATCAAAAAGGTATAGCCCCCTCATCCGCGCCTCCTTGCAGGGCCATTGAATTTTTCCTCTTTTCAGTAACCTAGATGTATTTCCCTTTCCCTTCCGTCAGGTTATGATATTCATTTTTTCAAATACTTAGAAGGTAAAGCTTTCCGAACAGAGCCCAATTTGCCCTGACCGGCTCGGTGTGTTATGATTATAATATAGGATATCGGGTAAGTGTTGATTGCCTGAGATAACGTCTTTCATAACCTCAGCCATCCGAAGGGAACCAGGCTATGTCAATCTATAATAAGAATCAGCAGCAGATTGCTAAAAAAATAAATGAGATGGTGTCCAATCTGGACTCGGAAATACCAGTCTCAAACTGGAAAAACTGGAAATGGCAAGTGAGGCATACTATTAAAGATATATCCACTTTTGAAAAATTACTGGGCATCTCCTTTGGACCGGAAAAACGAAAAAGGCTCAAAGCAACGCTGGCCAAATTTCCACTTTCTATTACTCCCTATTATGTATCTCTTATTGATAAGGCCAACTATGAGAATGATCCAATTTTCAAACAATCATTCCCATCAGTATCAGAATTAATGGTTACCAAGTATGATATGAAAGATCCATTGGCCGAAGACAGAGACTGTCCTGTTCCCGGTATCACTCACAGATATCCTGACCGGGTGTTATTTCACGTCAGTAATATTTGCGCCATGTACTGCAGGCACTGCACGAGGAAAAGAAAGGTTGGGGATGTTGATTCGATTCCAAGCAAAGAGGAAATAAAAAAGGGCATTGAATACATAAGGAATACTCCTGTTGTACGGGATGTGCTTTTATCAGGAGGAGACCCCTTTCTGCTTTCAGATGAATACCTTGACTGGATACTCTATGAATTGAGAAAGATTCCTCATGTGGAAGTTATAAGGATTGGAACGAGAACACCGGTTGTCTTGCCATATCGTATAACCGATGATTTAGTAGGAGTGCTGAAAAAGTACCATCCGGTTTGGATCAATACCCATTTTAATCATCCGAGAGAGATAACCTCGTCCTCAAAAGAAGCCTTACAAAAATTAGCCGATGCAGGTCTCCCTCTGGGCAATCAGTCTGTTTTGCTCGCTGATATCAATGATTGCCCCAGAATAATGAAGGTGCTGGTTCATACCCTGGTTCAAAACAGGGTCAGGCCGTATTATCTCTTCCAGTGTGACTTATCTGAGGGAATATCACATTTCCGTACTCCTATTGGTAAGGGTATTGAAATTCTGGAGAGCTTGATCGGACACACCAGCGGCTTCTGTGTTCCCACCTATGTCATAGATGCCCCTGGGGGTGCCGGCAAAGTTCCGGTTATGCCCACCTATCTCATTTCCTGGTCAACGAATAAGGTCATTTTGCGAAATTATGAAGGTATCATCACCACCTATAAAGAGCCTGACAGCTATGAGTCCATTCTTTGTGAAAGGAATTGTGATGATTGTAAATTACAGCTGCCATTGGATAAGGCTGAAGAGTCTAACGCTATTGGTATATGTAAGCTCCTGAATGATTTCGATAAAGAGATTTCACTCGTCCCACATGGTAACGAAAGGGTAAAGCGAAGAAACGAATAGGGAAGTCACAACATGCCGGATGTCATGGAACGCGTTCATCATAGCCTCATCCAACATGGACGGTACAACGATCGTATCTACCTGGTCAAGCTCTCGAAGAGAGATTTTCCCACGATCATAGGGACTCTTCATGAACTGGCGGTTCATAGAGGCTATTCTAAAATTTTTGCCAAGGTGCCGGCCTATGCCAGGGATGAATTTAAACATCATGAATTCCGCACGGAAGCCTTTGTGCCTCGATTCTATCATGGGCGGGAAGGCGTCTATTTCATGGGAAAATATTTTTCCCGTTCAAGACAATCTGAAAAATATGACCGGAAGGTCAAACAGACTTTAGAGATAGCTCGTTCTCAATCATGTCAGTCCATCCCAAAAAAAATTGCCTTACATCCCAACTTTGCTTTCAGAATTTGTGACGGATCTCATGCTCCCCAGATAGCTGAGGTCTACCGGAGAGTTTTCGATACCTATCCATTTCCGATTTATGATCCGGGATATATCAGAAAGACAATACATGATAACGTTATGTACTTCAGTATCTGGAAGGGTGATAACATTATCGCCTTATCCTCTACAGAGATGGATAGTGAGGCCAAAAATGTAGAGATGACGGATTTTGCTACCCTGCCTAAACACAGGGGTAACGCCTTGGCCTCGTACCTGTTGAAGCAAATGGAACATGAAATGTCGAAACAGGGGCACAAAACAGCTTATACCATTGCCAGAGCACTTTCTGTCGGCATGAATGTCACCTTTGCCAAAATGGGATACGAATATGGCGGCACCCTGAAGAATAATACCAACATCTGCGGCCAGTTAGAAAGTATGAATGTCTGGTATAAGTTTCTCTCCCTTTAATACCTCTTATTTCACCTTTATTCGCTTAAAAATGTAAAAAATTAAATTTTAAGCATTCATAATTCACTATAATTCCGATATATCCATATCTTACCCTCGTAGATTTCAGACAACCAGTAAAGGAGTTAGAGCATGGGCAAAAGAGTTTTCATTACCGGGGGTGCCGGTTTTATCGGCTCACACCTGGCTGATGAGTTGATCGAGAAGGGCTATCAGGTCCGCATCCTTGACAACCTGTCAGAGCAGGTCCACGGCCCGGGAAAAATCAGACCTGGTTACCTTCATCCTGAAGCTGAGCTCATCGTTGGTGATATCAGAGATCCTGAAGCAGTCCGGCGAGCCCTGAAAGGGGTTGAGGCCGTTTACCACCTGGCCTCCTCAGTCGGTGTCGGCCAGAGTATGTATGAGATCGCCAGTTATACCAGTACCAACAATCTTGGAACAGCTGTTTTGCTCGAAGCCATTATCCAGAATCCCGTAGAACGGCTCATTGTTGCCTCCAGCATGAGTATTTACGGAGAAGGATCATATCTTTCAGCCGACGGGAAGATCCATAACCACAAGGAAAGGAAGATGGAACAACTGAGAATGGGCCTGTGGGAGGTTTATGACCATGAGGGAGAAGTACTTATCCCTTTGGCCACTCCCGAAACCAAGCCCCCCAGTCTGGCCTCTGTTTATGCTCTTTCCAAATATGACCAGGAGCGTATGTGCCAGATGATCGGTCGCGCTTATAATCTCTCTGCAGTCATCTTGAGATTCTTTAACGTGTTTGGACCGCGTCAGGCACTCTCTAACCCTTATACCGGCGTCTTAGCAATCTTTGCCTCACGCCTCCTGAACGACAAGCCACCCCTCATTTTTGAGGATGGAAACCAGCAGAGGGATTTCGTCAGTGTCTATGATGTAGCCCGAGCCGGCCGATGCGCTCTCGAAATAGCCGAGGCAGACGGTTGTGTATTCAATATTGGCAGCGGCCGCCAATACACCATCAAAGAGATTGCCGGCCAGATGATAAAAGCGCTTGGGGTCGATCATATACGACCGGTCATTACCGGAAAATATCGGGTAG
The DNA here is from genome assembly GCA_049472445.1 of bacterium. Classification (GTDB taxonomy): domain Bacteria; phylum SZUA-182; class SZUA-182; order DTGQ01; family DTGQ01; genus JBLIRT01. The sequence continues at coordinate 5,834 of JBLIRT010000101.1, read as the reverse complement.
GAGATATCCGGCACTGCTTCGCTGATGTATCAGCGGCCCGGAAGATTTTAGGCTATGAGCCGCGTATCAGCCTTGAAGAAGGACTGATCGAATTAGCCCAGTGGCTGGGCAGGCAGATTGCTCTCGACCGGATGGAGGAAGCCAGCGCCGAGCTGATGCAGAGGGGTTTGACCATATGAAGGAAAACAGCCAGACTCCGAAGTTCGGTACTGAGGATCAGGGCTGGGTGGCTTACTTCCAGGCCACGGGATGGTATCCGAAAGTCACGGTCCGCCGGGGCGTAGAGATGCTCAATCAGTGGCTGATCCAATACAGGGATAGATCCTTCAAAGCCTTGGCTGCAGGAGGAAAATCGGTATGAGGGTTGCTCTCGTCAATCCGAACTGGACCTTTCTGGGAAGCGTATACTTCGGCTGCCGCGAGCCTCATCTGCCGCTCGAATACGGGTACGCCAGGAGCCTCCTTCAAGCCAGGGGGCACGAAGCCTTCATCATCGATGGTCACCTGGAACATATGTCCCATGAAGAGATAAGGGCTCGTCTGGTCTCCCTGAAGCCTGACTTTACGGTCATTACGACCGCTCCAACCTATCTTTTCTGGAGGTGTGCCCAGCCGGAGCTTCGAGTTCCCCAGGAACTGGTTCGGTATCTTGGAGGGGCCGGTGGAAAGATCGTTGCTGTCGGACCACATGGTTCGTCCACTCCCGGAGCAACGTTAAAAAAACTCAAGGCAGATGCGGTCATCATGGGCGAATGTGAGGAAGTCATTCTCCTTCTGGCTGAGAAAGGGGGTGAGGAATGGGATTCGATTCCTTCCCTGGTCTTTCCGGATAGTCGGAAGGTGAGCTTTCAGGCCAGGCCGCATGCCTCTGATCTCAGGATGTTTCCCGCTCTGACCTGGCCCGGGGAAATGATTGAAAGGCACACCCATCATCACCACCGGTTCGATAGCCCCCCAGGCGGGCCGGGTGCGGAAATGGAGACCTCCCGGGGATGTCCGTTCTCCTGTACCTTCTGCGCCAGGGAATATTTCCGGAATACCTATCGACGCAGACCTCTCGACATCGTGCTGAAAGAACTCGATCACCTCATCGGCCAGGGCATAGAGTACGTATATTTTATAGATGAGACGTTCTTCCCTGATCAGCAGGTACTCGGAGCCCTGAGGGAACGTAAGCTGAAATTCGGCCTCCAGACCCGCCTTGATCTGTGGAGTCCGGAAGCGATTGATCTCCTGGGAGAGGCAGGCTGCGTGTCGGTTGAGATCGGCGTTGAGAGCATCAGCGAAGAGGGGAGATCTCTCCTGAATAAGCACTATGCACTCTCCCCGTCCGAGATAACCGAATACCTGATCCAGGCCAGGAAGAAAATACCCTTTGTCCAAGCCACCCTGCTCGATTCAAAAGCTGAGGGGCCGGCGGAGGTTGAGGAATGGCGGCAGCATCTCCTACGTTCCGGTGTCTGGGCCAATAGCCCGGTTCCCCTGTTTCCCTATCCGGGATCTCAGGAATACGTCAAGTTATGGGGGCAACCGGATGATCAGGCTTGGGAGCGAGCCCATGAGCATTACCGTACTCAGTATGAAAAGTTCAGCGATATTCAGGAACAGCATTTTCTTCCTCTCTCAGAATTGGAATATGAACCGGGTTAACCAGGGAGCCGCCTTTGACAGAACCCATCGGTCGAAAGAGGAAATCAATGCGTATCATAATGTTTTATCATTCTCTCCTTTCTGACTGGAACCATGGCAATGCCCATTTCCTCAGGGGAGTCGCCACCGAATTGATAGAGCAGGGCCACACGGTGGATATATACGAGCCTGAGCAATCCTGGAGCAGGCAAAACTTAATAGCTGATTACGGCTATGAGCCCATCAAAAGGTTTCACCTGGCCTATCCGCAGCTTACCAGCCATATTTATAATCAGGAGCGGCTCGATCTCCAGGAGATCCTCGATGGCGCTGACCTGGTCATAGTCCATGAATGGAATGAGCCCGAACTGGTTCAGGCCATCGGACGGTATCGGGCCGGCCACAGGCGGGCCCGCCTCCTTTTTCACGATACCCATCACCGTTCCATAACCGACAGCGAGGCCATGGCTTCCTATGATCTGAAAGAGTATGACGGTGTCCTCGCTTTCGGAGAAGTCATCCGGGACCGCTACCTGGCCATGGGCTGGATACAAAGAGCCTGGACCTGGCATGAGGCGGCCGATACCCGGATCTTTTATCCCAGAGAGGCCGGGGATGAAGAACAGGATGATCTGGTGTGGATAGGAAACTGGGGAGATGAAGAACGAAGCCGGGAACTGGGTGAGTTCTTGCTCGATCCGGTCAGGGAACTGGGATTGAAGGCCACGGTCTATGGAGTCCGCTATCCGGACCATATCCTGTCGGTGCTGAAGAAGGCGGGAATGGAATACGGAGGCTGGCTGGCCAACTTTGACGTACCCGAGGTTTTTTCCCGGTTTAAGGTCACCATTCATGTACCGCGACAGCCTTATGTAAGGATGCTGCCCGGCATTCCCACCATTCGGCCCTTTGAGGCTCTGGCCTGCCGCATACCCCTGGTCTGCTCTCCCTGGCGGGATGGCCAGGGCTTGTTTCAGGCAGGAAGGGATTTTCTCATGGCCCGGAATGGCCGGGACATGAAGAAGCACCTGAGGGATCTCGTCTATGACCGAAAGATGGCCAATGAGATGGCCGGTCACGGTTACCAGACCATTATCTCAGGCCATACCTGCCTTCACCGTGTTCAGGAACTTCTTTTCATCTGCCGAAATCTGGGACTGAACCCGGAGCCTGCCCCTTCTCGCCGGCAGCCATATAAATCAAGAGATGAATCATCAGTTTTGGAGGGAACAAGTCATGGATAAGGGATATAAAATAGCCTTCTTCGGCTCAAGCCTCGTTTCAGCTTACTGGAATGGAGCAGCCACCTACTATCGGGGCATTATTCGGGCTCTTCACGGCCACGGCTGCCGGGTTACCTTCTATGAGCCGGATGTTTATGACCGGCAGAAACATCGTGACCTCTTCGATCCCCCCTGGGCCAGGGTGGTGGTGTATTCGGCCGAGAATGAACATGAAGTCCGGAAAGCACTGGAAGAGGCACACTACGCCGACCTGGTGGTCAAGGCCAGCGGCGTAGGGGTCTTTGATGAGTTACTGGAAAAGGCGGTGCTTGACCTGAAAAGGCCGAACTCGATGATCGCCTTCTGGGATGTTGATGCGCCGGCTACCCTCGACCGGATCCGGAATAATCCGCAGGATCCCTTCCTCTCCCTTATTCCCCGCTATGATTTTATCTTTACCTATGGAGGCGGACCTCCGGTGATAAAGCTCTATCAGTCCCTTGGCGCTCAAAAGTGCGTGCCCATCTACAATGCCCTTGACCCTTCAACTCACTACCCGGTTCTACCCGACCAACGCTTCGACGGGGATCTCGGATTTTGCGGCCACCGGTTACCGGATCGGGAGCATCGGGTCGATGAATTCTTCTTTAAAGCCGCCTCTTCTGCTCCACACTGCCGGTTCATTCTGGGCGGATGCGGCTGGCACGATAAAAACATGCCTCACAATGTCCGATACGTGGGACATATTTACACCCATGATCATAATGCCTTCAACTGCTCACCACGGGTCATTTTAAACATCTGCCGCGAGAGCATGGCCCGGTATGGCTTCTCTCCGGCCACCAGGGTATTCGAGGCAGCCGGTGCAGGCGCCTGCATCATTACCGATTCCTGGGAGGGACTTGAACTGTTTCTCGAACCCGGCTCAGAAATCCTGACGGCCAGAAACAGATTTGAGGTAGCCGAACAGCTCCTGACCCTCTCCCCGCAGATGGCCAGATCCATCGGCCAGGCCGCCAGGAAACGCATCCTGGCCGAGCATACCTATGCTCACCGGGCCGAGCAACTGGCTTTTCTCTTAGACATTCACCACACCTATGCCGGGAGATGATATCGTGAAGCCCTCACCCTTACGCCTGGTTATCCTGGGCCTGTCCATCACCTCATCATGGGGCAACGGTCATGCCACAACCTACCGGAGCCTGGTGCGTGAACTGGCTGCCCGCGGACACCAGGTCCTGTTTCTGGAACGGAATGTGCCCTGGTATGCAGCCAACCGGGATCTGGCCGCTCCACCTTACGGCCAGACCATATTGTATGCCGGACTGAGGGAGTTGAAAGAGCGGTTCGGCCAGGCCATCAGGGAGGCCGATCTGGTCATGGTCGGCTCCTATGTCCCTGAAGGGATAGCAGTAGGCCGTTGGGTAACCAAAACGGCCGGGGGCATCACCTGCTTCTACGACATCGATACGCCGGTTACCGTAGCCAGGCTGGAAAAGGGTGATTGTGAATATCTCTCGTTAGACCTTGTACCGCGCTATCATCTTTATCTTTCATTTACCGGCGGACCGATTCTGGAGCGGCTCGATCACCATTTCGGCTCACCCTGCGTAAGGCCCCTCTATTGTTCGGTTGATCCTGAATTATATTACCCTCAAAAGGGGAAGGTAACCTGGCACCTCGGGTATATGGGAACATACTGTGATGACCGCCAGCCGATGCTCAACCGCCTGATGCTTGAACCGGCACGCAGGTGGCCGAAAGGCAGGTTCGCCATTGCCGGTCCCCTCTATCCGGCCACCATTACCTGGCCGTCGAATATTGAACGTATCGAGCACCTTCCGCCGGCACAGCACTGCAGGTTTTACAATAAGCAGAAATTTACCCTGAATTTGACCAGGGTCTGCATGGTTCAGGCCGGATATTCACCCAGTGTCAGGTTATTTGAGGCTGCCGCCTGCGCCACACCGATCATCAGCGATTACTGGGACGGTCTGGAAACCCTGTTTGAGCCCGGAAAAGAGATTCTGGTGGCTCGTACTCCTGAACATATCCTGGCCTATCTTCATGATATACCGGAGGGAGAACGGCAGGCTATCGGACTTCGGGCCAGGGGCCGCATTATGGCCGAACATACGGCCGGCCATCGGGCCGTTCAGCTCGAAAGTTATATTCGAGAGATGCAGACTGCTCCAAAAATAAATTTTATACCATAGGTTTCATGGTTTATGACAAAATCCCCGGACTAAAGCCCTTGTCTACCCTGCCCTTCTTCCATGATTCTTTGGCCTGAAAGTTCCCCTCACCCCTCTCCTCTTCCCGGCGGGGAGAGGAAGCAGAATGCTCATCTTCCTTCTGGTATTAAAATTGCTCTCTTTGAGGGAGAGGGGATTTTATAAAGTATAACGCTTCCAAATAAGAGCATATCATGAAGAGAAAAGGGGGGAGGTGCAGACGGGCATAGATCAAGAGATAAGGATTCATGAGTGGTTCAGCAGAGGTGGAGCGACATGTGGGCTTTTTACTGAAATATGATAGCTAATTGTGGAAAGGCGGAAAAACGAATGTCTCTATCCAGGAAAGGTAAGTTCTTGATCGTCTGCTTTCTGTTCCTCTTCTCTTCCGCGCTGATTTCACCTGCTCAGGCTAATGTCACTTACAGCTTCAGCCAATCATCAGGGCTTGGAGGATTATACGGCGGTGGGTTGTACGGACTTTACGGCGGTGGACTTTACGGCGGATACGGCGGAGCCTACGGCGGCCTGTATGGCCTGGGAAGCTCCCTTGGTTATGGCGGCCTGTACGGTGGGTCATATGGAGGATACGGACTCTCTGGCGGCCTGTACGGCGGACTCTCCGGAGGATACGGGCTGTATGGAGGGCTTTATGGTGGTCTGAGTGGCTTAGGTTCATATGGAGGGCTGTATGGAGGGCTCTACGGCGGCAGCAGGTTGTATGGCGGACTCTCTGGGGGCCTGTACG
>JBLIRT010000100.1:0-11656 GCA_049472445.1 bacterium | reverse complement strand
AAGAATAGCCTCATAGGTGGGAACGAGTCCACTTGCTCCGGAAACAGCGGAGAGTACCATATCTGCTTCCGGATATTGAGCGACCCGGACTAATCCCTCCTGACCGGTTACTGCCTCGCCATGAAACGGATCTACCGCCTGCTGAAGTTCACTGAGATATTTTGATTCCCTGATCGAAACAATTTTGGGATGAAATATCCTCACCTGCTGCAGGAGAAGATCAATGTTCGCCCCTGCCGCCAGGGCTACCACTTCGTATAGTTCCCTGTATCGACTCATAACGTCAAGAGCCATAAGGCCGATTGAGCCGGTAGACCCAAGTAAAGCTATCTTTTTTTTCCCCGTATCGATAATGAAATCCTCTCCTCTATCTCTATACAAGCATTGACATATAGTAATACAGTGCAGGACCTGCAAAGAGAAGACTATCGATGCGGTCCAGAATACCTCCATGACCCGGAATCAGGGTACCGCTATCCTTAATCCCGGCGCCGCGTTTGAGCAGGGATTCAGCCAGATCTCCCAACTGTCCCAGCAGATTTAAAAAAAAGCCCAGAAATATAATATGCCCCAGGCTCAGGTGTTTTAAAAAAGTAACATGGGCCATGACGGATATAAGGATGCTGCCGAGCATACCGCCTGCGGCTCCCTCAACGGATTTTTTCGGACTGATCGTGGGAGAAAGTTTGTGTTTACCGAAGGTTCGCCCTAAGTAAAAAGCAGCTGAGTCCCCTGCCCAGACTATCAGGAAAAGATACATAACCATCGCTTTCCCCTGGGGAAGATCATGGATCCAAATCAGGTGGCTTAAAAGCCAGGCCACATAAAATACTCCGGCCATAGTCCCGAGGATCTTCGGAATGACCGAAGAAATATCCTGGGGAATGAAAAGAGAGACCAGAAGGGGAATGATAACGGCCAGGGTAATGGTCAGGTACGGCAGAAAGGGTATATGCCACCAGAAGCCGATGCTGATAATGAGACCGAGCCCCAGTCCCACCGATCGAAAGCAGTGAATTTCCCGGTGAGCCAGAAGGTTGTAAAATTCCATGAGACCGAGGAGAATACAACTGGCTATAAGGAACCAGAAAAGGAGAGAATTCCCATAGAGGACCAGGATGACGAGGCTGGGTATGCCTATGGCGGAGGTAACAATTCGCTTGAGATGCGAGCTATTCCACTTGCCTGGCGGACTTGCGGCATGTATTAAATCTTGACTGTTATTCACTGGTAACCCTTCCAAACCTGCGCTGCCGGCTTTGATAGCCCAAAATGGCCTGATAAAATTCTTTTCGGCTAAAGTCAGGCCAAAGCGTCGGAGTTATCCAGAATTCCGAGTAGGCCAATTGCCAAAGTAAAAAGTTGCTTACCCGCATTTCCCCGCTGGTTCGAATGATAAGATCCGGATCGGGGATATCCCTCGTAAACAGATACTGAGAAAAGAGTTTCTCATCCACATCTTCAATCCTGATTTTCTCCTGCTTGAAATCGAGGGCAATCTTTCTGGCTGCCTCCACTATTTCCTGATGCCCGCTGTAGTTCAAGGCTAAATTGAGAATCATCCCTTTATTTCCGGCTGTCTGGTTTATGGTGGATTGTAACTCACCTCTGACGGATGCAGGCAGTTTGCTTATATCCCCGATAGACATCAGGCGCAGGTCATGTTTTTTCATATCGGCTAATTCTTTCTGCAGATATTCCACCAGAAGTTCCATGAGGGCATTTACTTCCTCTTTTGGGCGAGCCCAATTTTCAAAAGAAAAGGCGTACAGGGTAAGTACGGAAATGTTGATTTCCACTGCAGCCTCAACGATAGAGCGTACAGATCTGGCGCCTGCCCGATGCCCCAGAACCCTGTTATGAAGTCTCTTTTTAGCCCACCGGCCGTTCCCGTCCATGATAATAGCCACATGCCTGGGGATTCTCTCCAGGTTAATGGCCCTTTTCAGCTCTTCTTCTGTCTTTGATGATATATCTTCTGTAAACATCCTCTTACCTTATAAGCGGGTATCCTTCTCTTCATGCTCAAAAATGCGCTGGGCTTCACTGACATCGCTTTTGATCTGTCTGGTCAGGCAGCCTTTATCAGGGAATAAAATCTCATCACGAATACGTCTCATTAATTCGATTTCCAGCCTTTGCTGATAGAGGTCAGATTGAAAATCAAATATATAAACCTCCACTCCCGGCGGTGATCCTCCAAAGGTAGGCTTTTGGCCGATATTGGCCAATCCATTATAAATTCTCCCCTGGATATGAATTCGGACCAGGTATACACCAAACTTCGGGATCAGTTTACTTCCTGCATAAATATTGGCGGTGGGATACCCTAAAGACTTACCCCGGCCGCTGCCATGCACAACCGTTCCACTCAGTGTGTAAGGTCTGCCCAGGAAAAGACTGGCCTTTTCCAGGTCACCCTGTTGGATATAATTTCGAATAGCGGTACTGCTCACCTTTTCTCCCGCTATTCTCACCTCATCCACTACCTTGATTCGGAAAGGATACTGGCGCGAAATCTCTTCAAGCAGGGCCGTACCTCCCTTCTTTCCGTGGCCGAAGGCATAGTTATAGCCGACAAAGACCTCTTTGGCTCTCAACTGTTCCCATAAGATATTCCGGACAAAGTCCTCCGGATGCTGGCTGGCAAATTCCTTGGTGAAATGGGCACATAAAGCTATATCAACCTGAGAATCCTGAAAGAGTTTCATCTTCTCATGGAAGGTAGTCAACAGAGGGGGGCAACGATCGGGAGCCAGAATCTTCAGAGGATGAGGCTCGAAGGTAAAAACCATACTCTTCACTCTTAATTCCCGGGCGCGCCCGGTAATCAGGCGAAGGATTTTCTGATGGCCGAGGTGTATTCCATCAAAGTTACCCAGGGTAACTATCGCATTTTGAGTATCAGGATAAAGGTGCTTTAAGCCTCGGATAATTTTCATGGTCAGGTCTTTACATTTTTATTCAGAAGGACTTTTATGCCTCTGAAAAAGGAGCTTTCCCTCTACCAGCAGAAGAATATAAGATATTGTTAATCAAATCATTATATTTGACAAACTCTTCATTGTCAACTTATACTGAGGCCAACTTAGCCGGGGGAACAGCACCTGCCACTGTTTTTAAATTGATTTTTTTTATACCCATTTTTTGGCTTAAGAGACTGAACCACCTCGATAACTTTTTGATGAAAATATGGCTGTCTTTGGATTATTGATGCTGCTCATACGGCCGGATGGAAGATAAAAGGCATAACTCCGAGCCCCCCGTCTCAACCGAAAGCGAAAGGGCACTTTAAAAAACCGTTTATCCACCTTTTGGGCAAATTTATGAGATCCGTCAGATTATGAATCAGAGGTGATAATCCCCGGCGGCTTCCGGCTGGTAAAGGATCTCTTCAACCTTCAACCTCCTCATTCCCGCGGGAACTTTCCATTCGATGGTATCCCCTACCTTATATCCAATCAGGGCTGTTCCAATAGGGGCTAATATTGAAATTTTATTCCGGTTCGCATCAGCAAGGCCGGGAAAAACCAGTGAATAGATCATTTCATGATTTGAATCCAAATCCTTAAGCCGTATCTGAGAATTCATGGTAATTACATCCCTGGGAACTTTTTCAGGTGCAACAACTTTACATCGAGCTAATTCTTCATCGAGTTCCTTCAGGTATTTCCTGTCTCGATCATAAATTCTATGTTCAGCCTCCATCAGTTTTCTCAACCGATGTAAGTCGTACTCGGTAATATAAATCCCTCTTCTACGCATGGTTTGGTCTCCTTATTTAAGAACCTTCCCAAAACTCTTTCTCTGAGTCATGGATATCCGCTTTTTACAATGAATTTCGGGAAAAATACCTATTCATATTTACTGAAACGGGTAGTATACTTCCGCTCATAAGCAATATTGTATATCATTATTATGGGAAAATCCACCTTTGTCTGTCTTTTCAAAAAGGGAAATATCCGAGGGGACAGGGTCGGCCTCACGTCGCATGCGACGTCACATGGAGGCCAGGTTGAGGGAGAAAAATTTTTTGATATGGGCAACTGTCTGATTTTTTATTTAAAATATCTCGCCAACCTGGTATTATTTATGCATATTGCTAATGCGATTCATGTCCTCCAAAGATTTAAAATCTGGTAATAGAAATCGAAGGATTTAAGATCCGGGAATGGAAATCGAATTGTTTCATACCATAACACATTAAGAGCTTATCCGAAAACCTCCGGTCAAAGGCAGAACCGCTACGCCAGAGCAAGGTTTTCGGATAGGCACCAGGAAGGGAGTAATAAATCATGGCCAAGGCAGTCGGAATTGATCTGGGAACGACAAATTCCTGTGTAGCAGTTATGGAAGGCGGTAAACCCGTCGTCATCGCCAATGCCGAGGGAGGAAGAACTACTCCATCGGTGGTGGCCTTCACGGAGGATGGCCAGCGCCTGGTAGGGCAGGTAGCCAAGAGGCAGGCGGTCCTCAATTCACAATCCACCGTCTTTTCAGCCAAGCGCTTCATAGGCCGGAATTATGGAGAAGTAGGTTCGGAGATCAAAATAGTCCCCTACAAAGTTATACCAGGTCCCAATGATGCAGTTCGATTCGATATCAGAGAGAAGCAGTATGCACCGGAGGAGATCTCGGCTCAGGTGCTCCGCAAGCTGGTTGATGATGCCTCGAACTATCTGGGGGAACGTGTGAAGCAGGCGGTGATCACGGTGCCTGCCTATTTTAACGATGCCCAGCGGCAGGCCACCAAAGATGCCGGAAAGATCGCCGGACTTGAGGTACTCAGGGTCATTAACGAGCCTACAGCCGCGGCCCTGGCCTATGGAATGGAGAAGAAAAAAAATGAAACGATAATGGTTTTTGACCTGGGTGGAGGGACCTTCGATGTTTCTGTCCTGGAAGTAGGCGAAGGTGTCTGCGAAGTGCGATCTACCTCGGGTGATACTCACCTGGGAGGGGATGATTTTGATAAGGTAGTTGTTGACTGGCTTGCCGATGAATTCAAGCGTGAGCAGGGGATCGATTTGCGAGGCGACCGGCAGGCCCTCCAGCGGTTATATGAGTCTGCTGAAAAGGCGAAATGCGAGCTTTCAAGTATGACTCAGACCACGATTAACCTTCCCTTTATTACGGCCGATGCCACCGGTCCAAAGCATCTGAGCATGACTTTGACCAGAGCCAAATTTGAGCAATTGACTCACCACCTGGTGGAACGCTGTCTGGGGCCGGTTAAACAGGCTCTCAGCGATGCCAAACTAACCGAAAGCGGTATTGATGAGGTCATTCTGGTAGGAGGCTCCACCCGTATCCCGGCCGTACAGGAACTGGTGAGAAAACTTACCGGCGGCAAACAGCCGAACATGTCGGTAAATCCTGACGAGGTTGTGGCGGTCGGGGCTGCCGTTCAGGCCGGTATTATCCAGGGAGAGGTCAAAGATATCCTGCTCCTTGATGTCACTCCCCTTTCTCTTGGTGTGGAAACCCTGGGGGGTGTCATGACCAGGCTCATAGAGCGTAATACAACCATTCCGGCCCGGCGCACCGAGGTTTTTTCAACCGCTGAAGATAATCAACCGGCGGTGGATATTGTCATTCTCCAGGGAGAACGGCCGATGGCCAGGGATAATCGCCAGCTTGGCCGGTTTAAACTGGAAGGAATCCGTCCGGCACCCAGAGGGATCCCTCAGATTGAAGTCACCTTTGATATCGATGCCAACGGTATTTTAAATGTTGGAGCCAAGGATAAAGAGACCAATAAAGAGCAGAAAATTACCATCAGCGGCTCCACCAATCTCGATAAGGGCGAAGTTGATCGCATGGTCAAGGATGCTGATACTCATGCGGCCGAGGATCGTAAACGCAAGGAGACGATTGAAGAGCACAATCAGGCTGACTCTTTAGCCTATCAGGTTGAGAGAATGCTCCAGGAGTTAGGTGATAAAGTGCCGGTTCATGAAAAGGCCCGCTGTGAGCAATTAATTGCCGATATCCGGCAGGCTGTGAAGGAAGAAGCACCCGTGGAGCGCATCCGCCAACTGAAAAGTGATCTGCAGCAGGCCTCGTACGCCCTCTCCTCGGCTGTAGCCCAACAGGCCCAGGCAGGTGCCGGCCAGGGTGCACAGCCCGGACCGGAGGCCAACCCGAAAAGCGACCATCGGCCTGCAAGCGATGAAGGTGAGGTCATTGATGCCGAATTCACTGAGAAATAATGAATGAAAAGAGAGGAGAATAGTTATGCCTGTCGATACTGAGGCACATACCATCGAGACTTATCAATTCCAGGCCGAGGTTAAAAAGGTTCTGGATATTGTCATACATTCGCTCTACAGCGAGCGCGACATCTTTATCCGTGAATTGATCTCCAATGCCGCTGATGCTCTGGAGAGATTCCGCCATGAGAGCCTCATAGAGAAAGATGTCTTTGATGGGCATCTGTCCCTGGAGATTTCAATTGATACGGATGAAAAGGCGCATACGCTTACCATGACCGATACCGGCATCGGTATGACCCATGATGAATTAGTTTCCAACTTAGGTTCTATCGCTCAGTCAGGATCCAGCAATTTTCTCGCTCAATTAGCTGAGGCAGCCCGCAAGGATGTTCATGTAATAGGGCAATTCGGCGTAGGCTTTTATGCCGCCTTCATGGTGGCCAATAAAGTAACCGTTATGACGCGCGGCTACAGGCTCGATGATAAGGGATGGGAATGGAGCAGCGATGGTGCGGGCAGCTACACCATACAGCCGTCCCAGGGTCTTCGCCGGGGGACAAAGATTATCGTGGAGCTGAAAGATGATGCCCATGAATTTGCAGATCTGGAAAAGGTGAAGAGGATCATCAAGCAGTACTCCAATTTTGTCCCCTTTCCCATTTTGGTTAAGGGAGAGAAGGTAAATACCATACAGGCCATCTGGACCCGGAATAAGAACGAAATCAAGGAGGAGGAGTATCACGAATTTTACAAGTTCATCGCCAATACCTCCGAGGACCCTCTGTACCGGCTCCATTTCAGTACGGACGCACCCCTTGCCATCAATGCTCTCCTCTATATTCCCAGGGAAAACTTCGAGCGATTCGGTTTCGGCAAGATGGAACCGGCCGTTGACTTACACTGCCGCAAGGTACTGATCGCCAGACACCCGGAAGGATTGCTGCCGGAATGGATGCGGTTTTTACGGGGCGTAGTGGACAGCGAAGATCTGCCCTTGAATATTTCCCGCCAGACCTTACAGGATCATGCCATCATTCGAAAACTCAATCAGGTAATATGCAATCGCCTCTTAAAATATCTGGAAGAGGAGGCAAAGTCCAATCCCGAGACCTACGCTGAGTTCTGGAGCACCTTCGGAGCATTTCTGAAGGAGGGGCTGGTCAACGATTTCAGTCATAGAAACGAAATCGCCAGGCTTTTACGTTTTGAATCATCCAAAACCGAGAAGGGCAAGGGAACCTCTCTGGCTGAATATAAAGAGAGAATGAAGGAGGGGCAAAAAGATATTTACTATTTCAATGGGCCATCAAGAGAAATCATAGAGTCCGGGCCTTACCTGGAAGCCTTTCGAAACAGTGACCTTGAAGTTCTTTATACCTATGAAGTTATTGATGATTTTGTCATGAACCACCTGCAGGAATTCGATGGTAAAAAGCTCTTATCAGTAGATCAATCCAATCTTGAGCTGCCAGAATCGCTGAATAAAGAGGGAGAGGAACCGAAATCCGGTGAATCCCTGGGTGAAGATCAGATAAAATCCCTTGCCTCCTGGCTGAAAGAGGTTCTGGGTGATCGGATAAAGGAGGTTGTGGAATCACATAGACTGGCGGAAAGCCCCGCTCTCGTGGTCAATCCGGATACCTCCATGAGCAGTGCCATGAAGCGGGTTATGCAGGCGGTCAATAAGGATTTTAAAACGGAATTTTCCCAGGTGACCATGGAAATCAATCCTCACCACCCTCTCATTCTGAAATTAGCCGGATTGCGGGAGAGGGATGAGGATTTTGCCCGGATCGTAGCCGAGCAAATCTATGACAACGCTTTAATTGCCGCGGGCCTGCTCTCAGAACCCCGCCGCATCGTTGATCGGATGTACCACATTTTAGAACGGGCTATCGGTTAGAGCAGAACGGCGGCCTGCTTCCCATCAGCCGCAGGCCGCCGTCTCATTTCCTCCCATCTCAGATTACTCCCCTTCCCGGCCATTCCCGGGAGTCTCACGGCAGGTGTATCTCTCAGGAAACAACCTTTCCTCCTTATCTCCAGGAAGCACATCTTTTCAACCGAACCATGATTCCGGGCTGACCGATAATGTGTATAACCGATCATGTTTTGAATGGAAAAGACCAGCAGTTCAACTGGGGGAGGTAGGTTCACCGGGCATACCTGTTGCCTGCGGCCATATCTTCAACATGAAACCGAGTCATCCTTTTGCCCGAGAAGCTCTCTGTCTTCACGAACTCGTATAGATTTGAGTATCTGTTTTTCCCTGGCTCATGTTCCCATGTTCCACATTCCAGTGGAAAGCGCAAACACATAAGAAAAATTCCAGTAAGGTAAGTTCAAGCTGAGGCGGACCTCTTATTCTCCTGAATCCTGGAATCCCGTGCTCCTTGAGTTTGAAGCCCATGTTCTTCAAGGTACATGCTCAATGCCTGCTTCCTGCCTCCCCCGTGGTCTTTTCCTCCCTCCGGACCTTTCCCGAAATTTCGAAAGTATCAAATAAAGCAATGGATTGAACATGAACTCGAGGGCCGGTTCCAAATACCCTTGACAGAGAAATATCTTTGGATTTACCATACTGGACAATAGTATGTTCGAGAACAGCTATCATGAATGGATAAACCCCTTTGAAAAGGAGATACACATGGCAGACGTAAAAGGAACAATGACCGAAAAAAACATTTTGACTGCCTTTGCCGGTGAATCACAGGCCAGGAATCGTTATACCTACTTTGCCGGTCAGGCCAGGAAAGATGGCTATGTCCAGATTGCAGATATTTTCGAGGAAACAGCCAACCAGGAAAAAGAGCATGCCAAGAGGCTCTTCAAATTACTCAAGGGGGGCGAGGTCGCTGTTCAGGCCGCTTTCCCGGCTGGCATGATCGACCAGACCGCCGCCAATTTAAGATCTTCGGCCGAGGGTGAGCATCATGAATGGGAAAGCATGTACCCCTCCTTCGCTCAGGTGGCCCGGGATGAAGGCTTTGAAGATATTGCCGGAATATTCGAGGCTATTGCCGTTGCTGAAAAGCAGCATGAAAAGCGCTACCTTGGCCTCCTGGCCAATATCGAGGCCGGCACGGTGTTCGAGAAGCAGAAGACTGTTACCTGGCGATGCAGGAATTGCGGATACATTCATGAGGGAAAGGGATCTCCTGCGGTCTGCCCCGCCTGCGCCCATCCGCAGGCCTATTTTGAAATCCTGGCTGAGAACTGGTAGGTCGACGGTCTGTAAGTGGAAAAAATGTCGAGGCCTGGTTCGGCTATTCCTCCTGAGAACCGGTAGTTGATGGTTGTAAAGCGGTTTCACCCCATCTTTTTTTTATTGCCTACATCATAATAAATATCGAGAACTGGTAGGCTGATGGTTTGTAAAGCGGTTTCACCTGTTATGCCGAAATAAAAATTACGGAATTCCCATTGATCGTGGTAATCCGGCATTATTCTGGTCTTGAATGGATATATGGAAGGGTAAAGGAGCACGGTGAACCGGAAAACAGACCTCAGGGCCCTCAAGTTATTCAGCTATGGTCTTTATATCGTCACCTCTCACCTTGAAGACAGGCTGAATGGGCAGATATCGGATGCAGTCGTCCAGGTTGCCCAGGAACCGGCGCGGATCGCGGCCAGTATCAGCAAGAAGGAACTTACCCATGAATACATTATGCACAGCCGTGAATTCGCCTTATCCATTCTGGATGAATCCACCCCGATGACGCTGATCGGGCTGTTTGGATTCAGGTCGGGCCGGGATATTGATAAGCTGTCCAGGGTCTCCTTTATCAGGGGAATCACCGGTTGCCCTCTGGTTACCGACCATGCGCTGGCAGTATTGGAGGCCAGGGTTTTTCATCAGGTCGATGTCGGCTCCCATACCCTGTTCCTGGCCGACCTGGTCAGTGCAAATATACTGAGAGAGGGAAAACCGCTTACCTATGCCTTCTACCACGAGCATTTGAAAGGAAAAACACCCAAAACCGCGCCTACCTATGTGCAGGAGGAAGGTTTTGAACAGGGGAGGAAAGCAGTCATGAAAAAGTATGTTTGTGATGTATGTGGCTATATCTATGATCCGGCCGCAGGAGATCCTGAGCATGGGGTTGCTGCCGGAACAGCCTTTGAGGATATTCCGGATGACTGGGTTTGCCCGGTATGCGGGGTCGGCAAGGATCAATTCTCTCCCTTATCCTGACCCGGAACCGGATTGGATGAAGAAGAATGGAATTTAAGATAGGGAATGCTCATATTTTTTCTCCAGAGCCTTAACAATATCCATAATTATCTCCTTTATCTCCTTGTCTTTCTCGGAAACTGACAACCTGCGAAGTATTTCCAGGGCGAAAGGTTTCGTATTTTTTAAAACAGAGATAGCGGTTGGACATGTTACCGGGTCCCGGAGCGAATGAACCAGGGCTTTTATATCTGCCTTTGTTTCACTATCCTGAAGTAACAGTATGGCGTCTAATTTGGCTGTAGTACTGCCAAATCTGATAGTTTCACGGATACCTTTATGCTTCCACCAGCCGGTCTTAAAGAGTTTTTCAAGCAGTATGAAAACAAAAATAAGACCAATAAGTACTATACTTATTATCTTGAATTGATCCATTGGTATGTATCCCCAAAATCCGAGGCAGCCAGGAATTACTATTTCATGTTCCGATAGATCTGTCAATATAAAAAAATTACCCCATTCTTACCTGTGTTATCAACGGCCTTACAGGCCTGGAGTTCGGCTTTCTCAAGAGGATAGGCAATATCTTCTCTTAAACTTTTGCACCCATCAGGGATTTGTTTTTTGAGAATTATCATTGAGCATACAATTTTAGCTTTTCCCATAGATAATAGATGTACAAAATATGAGTAAAATATGCTAATATAAAGCTGTCTGGATCAAGAATAAATATGTTGATTTTGACCATGTCAGATCCAACATGCTGAATTTTTGCAGTTTTAATTTTCCATGTATGTCTGGTTATTGATTCCTGAGAGTGGTCACAGGGAGCCGCACCGAAGATGGTTATCACTGACCACTGATAAAAGAAAGGAAAAGGAAAGTGTCTCTAACCCTTTATTGGCTTCAGTGTGGTGGCTGCGGCGGTGATACAAGATCATTTCTCAGCCAGGAATCACCGGATGTCCCGGAGCTTTTCACCTCGCTCGGTATTGAGCCTTTATGGCACCCGTCCCTGTCAAATATCAGTTATTCTGAGCATTACCAGATGAGAGAGGACTTAATAGCGGGTAAACGTCCCCTTGACATTCTTTGTGTCGAGGGTTCCGTAATCCGGGGGCCGGGTGGTACGGGAATGTACGATATTACGAGCGGAAAACCCAAGAAAGACATAGTAGCCGCCCTTGCCATGAGGGCTCGCTTTATTCTTGCCGTTGGCACCTGTGCATCTTTTGGCGGAATCGGCGCTGATGGTGATATTGAGGCC
>JBLIRT010000010.1:0-34949 GCA_049472445.1 bacterium | reverse complement strand
AGAGTGCCAAAAATCTTTCTGGCCAGCTCTACGGCTGCATAGCTGATGGAAACCGGACTCTTTCCCAGTCCGGTCTCGGTTCGAATCTTCTTGGCCACATGGAATGACCTTTCAATAAGGCTGGGCAAAATAGCATGAATACTTTCATCCTGGCTGGCCAGAGCATAGGACTCCTTGATCTGGCCCAATATCTGAGGCTCTCCGACCACCATCGAGTCCAGGCTGGAAGCGACCCGGAAGAGGTGCCGGAAGGCTTGCTTCTGCACGTGGCAGTAACTTATGTTGTCAAGGATTTCCGTGGAAATGTTATGGAGTCTGGTCAAGAAATCCTTGAAGACTTGTATTCCGCTTTCCACTGATTCTACGACGGCTACAAATTCTACCCGATTGCAGGTGGAAATAAGCATGACTTCCCGTATGGCCTGTATCTTCATTAACTCCTTATGGGCATAACTAGCCTGTTCTTTCGTAAAGGATAATTTCTCTCGAATTTCAATGGGCGCTGTCTTGTGACTCAGGCCAAAGACAATGATTTCCATAATCTTATTCAGGTAATCTGATTTCCTGCTTAATCCCGGGCACCTTTCATCTTCGCCTCTCTCGGATAACTCACCAAAAAACTTCAATGGCTTCGCTGAAAATATATTCTTCCAAAAGGATAAGAGGACGGTAGTTATTTATAGGAATGAAGTCCCTCCAAAATTAAATTTACTCCCAGGAAGGTAAATAAGACAAAACAAAATCCAACAATGGCCAGATAGGCAGTTCTTCTCCCACGCCAGCCAACGGTAAATCTGGCATGAATTAAAGCAGCGTAAATAAACCAGGTGATCAGGGACCATGTTTCCTTCGGATCCCAACTCCAATAGGCACCCCAGGCCGAACTCGCCCATAGGGAACCGGTGATGATCCCAATGGTCAGCAATGGAAAGCCGAAGGCTAAACTCTTATGACTCAGATCATCCAACACTTCCAATGAAGGGAGCCGGTAGTAGAAGGGGCCGAATCTCTTTGACTTTAACTGACCCTCCTGGATCAGGTACATGATGCTGGCACTGAAGGCAAAGGCGAAGGTACCGTATCCACCAAAAGAAGTAACCGTATGAATTCCCAGCCAGAAACTTTGCAGCGCCGGTACCAGCGGTTGGATTTCCTTTGGTACGGCTGAAGCGTAAAGAGTGATGATAAAAGCCAGCGGGAGAACAAACGCTCCGAGAGAGACAACCTGATATTTGAAATCAAGGATCAAATAAATCAGGACAATAGTCAAGGCAAAAAAGGAAAGTGACTCGTGGAGATTGGTGATGGGGAAATGGCCCGCTTGATAATACCGTGTACAAAAGGCAGTGGTATGAAAGATAAATCCTGAAAGTGCCAGGAGATTACCCCATCGGCCATACCATGTCCTTCTCTTTATCAGATAGAACAAATGAAAGAGAACAGAGACAAAATAACAGCCCAAAGAGATCAAAAAAAAAGCAACATTCATAGAAGCTCCCTAGCCTTTTTTTCGGCAGCCTCCCTGCCATGCTCCCTGATTGTTCTTAAAAGTTCATCAGACTCCGCCAATCTTTGAAATAAACCCTTGCGCTTCTCTATGTCCGGCTCCGCCCGGAGAATATCCGCTCGCAATCCCCCCAAAATATCAACCAGTATCTCATACTCCTGACCATATTGAGTTTCCATGTCCTGCCTCATCTTTCGGGCCAGAGCCGGGCTTTTCCCCCCGGTTGAAATACTGATGGCCAAATCTCCTCTTTTCAGGACAGCGGGGAGAATAAAGGTTGAGTCGGCCGGCGCATCTACTACATTGATCAACAGGCCATGCCTCTGGGCTTCCCGGGCAATCCCCTTATTAATCTGATCGATGTTGGTAGCTGCGATAACCAGGAAAACGCCGGTCAGATCGCCAACCTGAAATTCCCTTTCTTCATGCCATATCTTACCCTGCCGGAACAAATCTGTTATCTCCCGGGTAACCTTCGGACTGACCACCCGGACCTTTGCTCCATAGTCCAAAAGGGACACTATTTTTCTTTCGGCGATCTTTCCGCCTCCGACAACAAGACAAAATTTACCTTCTAAATCCAAACAGACCGGATAGTATCTGGGCATAGTCTCTTTGACCTAACTCTGAAGGGGCCTCTCTACTTCTTCAGCTTCCCTCTGTTTACAAAGGGGCAGCCGACCGGAAAGTATCTGCCTCTATGAATTGCTTTCTGCATTGACCTGAAGCTGTACCTGAATTGCTTTCTGGGGGCACTTTTCTGCACACGTTCCACATCCTGTACATTTCTCCGGGTCAATGACTGGAAGGTTGTTTTCCATCTGAATGGCTTGGTTGGGACACTTTTTGACGCAAAGTCCACAGGCTATACAGCCGGCCTGGCAGACCTCCCGTACCGCCTTACCCTTGGACTGCGAACTACAGGCCACGTAATACGGCTGCTTAGCTGGAATTAATTGAATGACGCCACGCGGGCATTGTCTGACACATGAACCACATCCGGTGCACAGCCTCTCTTCAACAACCGGCAGGCCTTGAGGTCCCATTTTCAAAGCCCCGAAAGGGCAGGCCTTCATACATGAGCCGAAACCGAGACAGCTGTAAGGACAGGCCTTCGGCCCCCCTCCGAGGAGAACGGCCGCCCGGCAATCCGTAAGCCCCTCATAGCGGTATTTCACTTTACAGGCCTCATGTGTCCCCTGACAAAGGATCCTGGCTACTTTCTTTTCTTTTCGCTCAACGGCTACCCCCAGGATACGGGACATCTCTTCAACGACCTCGGCACTGGCCACCTTACATTCCGAAGGGCTTACCCTCCCGGCCGCAGCCGCTTCGGCGAAGCCGGCGCACCCCGCGTAGCCACAACCTCCGCAATTGGCCCCAGGCAGAAGTTCGGCTATGGCGGCAACTTTAGGATCGATTTCGACGGTAAAGACCTTTGAGGCAATACCAAGCCCGAGGGCCAGGATAAAAGCTATTCCGCCTAAGCTCAGGACAGCGGCTATCATAAAATCATTCCCTCGTATACGTTATTCATATATGGATTATGGATACTTCACTACTTCTATACTCGGTTTATTTTACCATAAATTCTTTATCTTACCAACCCCGCAAAGCCTAAAAAAGCTAGCGACAGGAGTCCTGAAGTCACCAGGGCTATGGCTGTCCCCTGGAGCGATTCAGGTACCTCCGCCAAAGCGAGTCTCTCTCTTATACCGGCAAAAAGGACGAGGGCCAGCGTAAATCCGACAGCGACCCCTATGCTGTAAACCAGAGATTCCATGAAGGTGTATCCATTCTGGATAGTCAGAACAGCAACTCCCAGAACAGCACAGTTGGTGGTAATCAGAGGAAGGTAGATTCCCAGAGCCTGATAGAGAACGGGGCTTATTTTTTGAATCACCATTTCAACAAATTGCACCAGGGCCGCGATGACGAGGATAAAGACAATCGTCTGCAGGTATTCGATACCATATCGATTCAGGATGAACTCCTGCACGAGCCAGGTTATGGATGTAGCCAGAGCCATGACGAAAATGACAGCCATGCCCATGCCCACAGCGGTTTCTATTTTCCGGGATACTCCCAAAAAGGGACAGGTACCGAGAAACTTGGTAAAAATGATATTATTGACGAAAATAGTACTGATAATGAGCAGAATCATTTTCATCATGATGCGTTCACCCACTCCCTTCCAAAAGATTCGGTAACCAGGCTATTTGACAGCCAGGGCCCTGTTGATTTTGTTCATCATTCCCAGTAAAAGCCCAAGGACAATGAAAGCCCCCGGGGGCAGGATGGCCAGGAGGAATGGTAGATACCCCGGTCCTAAAAGAGACAGCCCAAAGATTGAGCCGGAGCCTAATAATTCACGGATGGAGCCCACGACCAGAAGAGCAAGGGTATATCCAACCCCCATCCCAATCCCATCCATTATTGAATTCGTAATAGGCCTCTTTGAGGCAAAGGCCTCTGCTCTCCCCAAGATGATACAGTTGACGACAATGAGAGGTATAAAGATACCAAGAGCCTTATGGAGCTCGTAAAAGTAGGCCGCCATGATCAAATCGACAATAGTTACGAACGTAGCGATGATCACTATGAAACAGGCAATGCGAACCTTGCTCGGGATTATGTTGCGCAGGACCGAAATAGCCATATTTGAACAGACCAGGACAAAGGTTACGGCCAGTCCCATACCAATGCCGTTTTTAGCCTGGGTAGTTACGGCCAGAACCGAGCACATGCCAAGGACTAACCGAAAAACCGGATTTTCCTTCCAGATGCCATTTATGAAATCCTGAATCAGGGACACCTGCTCTCCCTCCCTTATCTGATTATAAAGAGATACATTTTTTGTTATTATTGAAGTATTTGACGGCTATGCGTGCCATACCATTCCAATCCATTCCGGACAGCCTGAACCACAGCCCGCGGAGAAATAGTCGCTCCGGTTACCTGATCCAGGTCTCCTCCATCCTTCTTAAGCTGAATCCGGCTTGTCTGCAAAGACTTCCCCTGAAATTGCCCTTTGAAATTCGGTTCGGTTATTCTGGCGCCCAGACCTGGAGTTTCACTCATACTGATAATTTCAATGCCCTGTATGGTCCCATCGGTATGTAATCCCATCATGAGAGTAATCGGTCCCCCAAAACCCAGGGATGTCATCTCGAAGGCCAATCCGGTTACCCGTCCATCCTGCATGCCTCGATAAACCACAACGGTATCTTCCTTCCCGCCTGCCGTTTGGCTGGTTATGTCCACCGTATGCTGATCAGGCTCATTGTCATGAGGAGGAAGAACCGCCTTGACCGCCTGCATCTTGGCGATACGTTTCTGGAGGGCAATCGGCTCTTTGGTTATGTCATTGACCTTGGCCAGACCCAGGGCCGCGATCAGACAGATGGCGGTCAGAACCACAATCAATTCCAGAATATCACGCATGCTTTCGTATCCTCCCGAATCCTTTGGGCATAGTGTATCTGTCGATTAAGGGACAGGTGGCATTCATGAGAAGAATGGCAAAGGATAATCCTTCGGCATACCCTCCAAAAATACGAATCATCATGGTAATGAATCCTATGCCGGCACCAAAAATAAGCATCCCCCTGGGAGTAATCGGACTGGTAACCATGTCCGTAGCCATAAAGCAGGCACCCAGCATTGACCCGCCACCCAGGAGATGAAAGAGCGGGTTGGCATATTGAGCAGGGTTGATGAGCCAGAAAATTCCACTGATAGCCGCGATGGCACCTAAACAGCTCACCGGGATGTGCCAGGTTACATGCCCCTTCCAGATGAGATACCCGACACCTGCAAGTATAGCCAGAGCAGATACCTCGCCAATACATCCGGCCCGATTCCCTAAAAACAGATCCAGCAGTCTGAATTTAGCTATGGCGGCTACCCCCTCTCCCTTTAAAACCCCGAGTGGAGTGGCTGTGGACACCGCATCAAAGGATTTTGAGAATAAAAAGGAGGGATTCTGCCACCGGGTAAGTTGTACCGGCCAGGAAACCAGCAGGATAACTCGCCCGATAAGAGCCGGGTTAAAGGGATTATTTCCTAATCCTCCATAAATGGATTTCCCTAAAATAATGGCCAGGGCTGAACCGACCAGGGCTATCCACCATGGAGATGAAGGTGGCAGGGTTAAGGCCAGAAGGAGGCCGGTAACGGCCGCACTTCCATCCCAAATGGAAATGCGCTGCCCCAACAGGGGTTGAATCAGGGCTTCAGCAGCAACCGCACCGAAGGTACTGACTAAAATAACCATCAAGGCCCTTGGCCCGAAAAAATATACGCCGGCCAGGCTGGTAGGCAGAAGAGCCAGAATGACGCTCACCATAATGGCCTGTATGGTTACCTCACTCCTGATATGCGGTGAGGCTGAGACAATGACCACGGGATCCAAAAGTTCGATTTGATTGTTTTGGGCAACGATATTCTCTGCTGGCATAGGAAATCCTTACGCTCCCTGCTTTCTTTTTTGGGTCAGAATGGCACCTTTCCCATATTTAATGATCTGAACTAAATGTCGTTTGGCCGGACACACATAAACACATGAGCCACATTCAATGCAACTGAACACATGCGCCGCCTCCGCCTCCTCAAACAATTCTTTCTCACAGTAGGTACCTAAGATACTTGGTACCAGATGCATTGGGCAGGCACGGACACACAGGCCACAGTTAATGCAGTGCCGGGCTTCTCCGCCGGGGAGTTCTTCCTTCGGTAGGACCAGAATACCGGAGGTCCCCTTAATGACCGGAACCTGGGTTGTATGCTGGGCTAATCCCATCATGGGGCCGCCCATGAGAATTTTCCCCGGTTCGCCCTTAAAGCCTCCACAATGGGCAATGGCCTCGGAAAATAACGTGCCGAGACGAAGACGTAAATTCTTAGGTTCCCTGATTCCTCTTCCACTGACCGTGACCACCCTTTCAACCAGAGGCTTCCCAAGGGTAACGGCCTCATACATGGCAAAGACGGTCCCGACATTATGGACAACTACCCCAACATCCATGGGAAGACCTGGCGGTTGTGGAACCTCACGGCCCAGTACTGCTTTAATTAATTGTTTCTCAGCACCCTGTGGATATTTCACTCTCAGTTCCACCACTTCAAGGTGGGGTACTCTCCCGGCCACCCGCCGCATGACCTCAAGGGCGTCAGGCTTATTGGCTTCAATGCCTATATACCCCCGGTTCACTCCCAATATCCGCATGACAATCTGTAAGCCCTTGATAACGGATTCAGCCTGTTCCAGCATCAATTGGTGATCAGCCGTCAGGTAGGGTTCACATTCAACGCCATTTAAAATGACTGTGTCAATAGTCTTTTCCTTGGGAGGAGTGAGTTTTACGTGGGCAGGAAAAGCAGCGCCGCCAAGTCCCACTATTCCGGCATCTCGAACCTTCTGCCGCAATTGCTCAGGAGTGAATTCCCCAATGTCCCGGCCATTGGCCGGCTCACGGCTCCATTCATCGTGTCCGTCGGATTCAAGAATGATCGTTCTCACTTCTCTTCCCGTGGGGTGATTATAACCTTTAATATCAACCACGGCACCGGATATGCTGGCGTGAATAGGTGCGGAAACAAAGGTCTGACAGTCAGCAATCACTTCTCCCTTTTTTACTTTTTGCCCGACCTCAACCCTGATCTCACAGGGAGCACCTAAATGCTGAACCACCGGAATAAACACCTTCCGGGGAGGGGGCGGCTCTTCAATTCCCTTCCCGGCACTGAGGCTTTTCTGATCAGGCGGATGAATTCCACCTAAAAAGGTTTTCCATTTCATAGGGATATCTTTCTGAGGGCTATGCCTGCCTCATGAAAAATTGGTAGAGATAATTCATCTGCATACCCGCCACTATATACAATTTCCAGGATTCTGGCATTCACCAGCATCTTGGCACATAGGCTGCACGGCAAGTGGGTAGAATAAAGAGAACTCCCCTCAATACTCACTCCATAAAGCGCAGCCTGGATAATCGCATTCTGCTCCGCATGCAGGCCACGGCATAACTCATGCCTCTGCCCTGAAGGGATCTTTTGCTCCTCGCGCAGGCACCCTACCTCCCGGCAATGCCGAAGCTTGGCCGGAGCACCATTATACCCGGTGGACAATATCCTTTTATCCTTGACCATAACCGCACCAACCTGACGTCGAAGACAGGTTGACCGCTGAGAAACCAGTTGAGCAATATGGATAAAATATTCGTCCCAACTCGGCCTTTCCATCTACCTAAACCTTTCCTAACCTCGATTGATAAACTGGAAAACGGATACACAGATCCCTGACGGATGCTCTTACCCGTGCATAAACATCTTCTTTGCCGATCTGGGTCATTACTTCCCTCATGAGTTGTGATATATATCTCATTTCAGGCCCTCTCATTCCCCGGGTGGTTACAGACGGACTTCCAATCCGGATGCCGCTGGTAATTCTGGAGCCGCGTGTATCAAAGGGGATCTCATTTTTGTTCACCGTAATTCCTGAAGCATCTAAGGCCGATTCAGCATCTTTTCCCGTAATTCCCTGACCGGTCAGATCTAAAAGGACCAGATGATTATCAGTTCCTCCGGACACTACCCGGAATCCCTCCCTCTGCATTTCTTCAGCGATTACTTTGGCATTATTCACCACGTGCTGCTGATACGTCCTGAATTCTTCAGATAAGGCCTCCTTAAAGCATACTGCCTTGGCCGCAATAGCATGCATCATCGGTCCACCCTGAGTCCCCGGGAAAATAGCCTTATCGATTTTAGCCGCGAACTCCCGCTTACACAGGATCATCCCTCCCCGTGGACCGCGCAGGGTTTTATGGGTGGTTGTGGTTACGAAATGGCAGTAAGGCACGGGAGATGAATGGAGCCCTGCTGCCACCAACCCGGCAATATGCGCGATATCGGCCATGAGTAAAGCCCCGCACTCATCGGCAATTTCCCGGAACGCCTTCCAATCAAGTTCCCGCGGGTAGGCACTGGCCCCGACGATGATAAGTTTCGGATGGTGAGCCCTGGCCAGACTTCGGACCTCTTCCATATTGACCATTTCCGTTTTCCGGTCAACCCCGTAAGAGAAACATTGAAAATACCTTCCGGAAATATTGGCCGGACTGCCGTGGCTGAGATGTCCTCCGTGAGAAAGCTGCATGCCCAGAATCGTGTCTCCCGGTTCCAGCAGTGAAAAGAAGACCGCCATATTGGCCTGAGTACCGGAATGGGGCTGCACGTTGACGTGCTCTGCGCCAAAGAGCTTTTTGGCTCGCTCAATGGCCAGGGTTTCGACCACATCCATGTTTTCACAGCCACCATAATACCTGGCGGAAGGGTAACCTTCTGCATATTTATTGGTAAGAATCGATCCCTGGGCTTCCAGAACAGCCTCACTCGCTAAATTTTCCGAGGCAATAAGCTGCAGGTTATAGAAGATCCGCTCGGTTTCCTGATGAATAGCCCGGGCAATCTCCGGATCGACTTCCACCAGACTCCTTGATTTCATAGTTTCCTTTTCACTCATAAACCCTGATCATTCCTCCCGGCCATGTTCCTGGTGACCCTGGCCGGATAGATCGCATCTGGCTAACCGACGAGCATGCCTTCCCCCAGAGAAGGAAGTGGTCAGCCACGTTTTTAAGATTTCAAGAGCCATCTCCCTGCCAATGATTCTCCCTCCCAGGATTAAGACATTCGAATCATTATGCTCACGGCTCAAACGAGCAGACAGGGGTTCACTGCAAAGAGCCGCCCGAATCCCGACATGGCGATTGGCTGCTATAGACATGCCTATTCCTGTACCACAAATCAAAATCCCTTTCTCAGCCTTCAAGGTAAGGATAGAGCGGACAACCCGATCAGCAATATCAGGGTAATCAACGGATTCCTGATTATAACAGCCGACATCTTCGATTTGATGCCCCTGCTCCTCAAGATAAGCCCGTAGAGACTCTTTGAGCTCAAAGCCCCCATGGTCGCTGCCTATTACTATTGACAACCGTAATTTCCTTTTGAATTATTTATATTTGTGGGCAGATCAAAATGAAAGAGGCTTCCCTCTATAATACCTCATATCATAGCAGTATTATACCACAATTATCAGCCGAGGGAATAAATAAATGGAGCTTAGCCGCTCCAGTATACAACTAAGCTCCCATTCCATGAACGTATTAATCTTTTAATCCCTTGATCAGGATCTTATCAAAATCCGGGATTTTCGACACGGAAATTATCATGGCGCTGCTTGTGCCGGATGACACCAGATGCAGAACGCCTGCGTATTCCCTGCCGAAACCTGTGGTCCCCTCAAATACATATAATTCGCGTTTGAGGGATGAGGATCATGGCAACCCATACAGGTCAATTGATCTTCCTGACCTTTGAAGCCCTTGGCGCTTTCCGGTAAAACCAGTCTCTGGGGGATCATACCACATGGATGAGTATTTTCCATTTTCACAGGCCGATATCCCAAGCCGTCAGGTTCATCGGCATGGCAAGCCATGCAGATGGCCTCAATTCTTTCCAGGGGCTGCCCTGTGACAGGGTTAATAGTAGTTGTATTAGGCTTCTCGGTTAAAAGAGCCGTTCCTACTCCTGTGGCCGTATGAGCTCCGTGGCAAAGCGCACACTCCTCGTGGCCCTCACCGGCCACGGCAATTGCTGGGATGAGAAGAAAAATGAACAAAAGAGAGGAGAGACTTCGTCTCATTTTCTGAACCACCTCCTTTCCTGATGGTTTAGGATAGCACTTTTTCTGTGCTCTTAATGTTATATAATATGCTTTCCTTTGTCAAGAAATAAGTCATTCACAGGACAAAAATATGCCACCCTGGGAAACACCGGTGAAACCTGCACCGGCCACCATCATATTCGGATAACCTTACGCATCACTCTGACAGGTGAAGGAAAAGCATCGTTCAGATTTATAGAACTATCGAATGAAAAAAAATTTTCCACTACGGTGAGAAATCTGTTAAGATCACTTACTCAGTTCATGAATAATTCCTGATCATGAGCAGTCCCTGACTGATACATCCTCTTTATTTTTGGCCGGCCATCCGGGAAGGAGTCGGCCCTTACCTGATATGAAAGAGCTGTGAACACGATAAAATAAAAAAGTACTGCAAAGGAGGAGATCTCTATGAGCATGTATGGCCTGAGGAACATGTTTCATCGCGCCCGCCCTTTTCAGGGTCTGGCCGGAATTCTTCTGATTGTCTTAGCCACACTGTTATATGTATCAAATCATTTCTCATCGGCTGAGGAAAAGGAGGATAGGATTTTGGTTACGGTAAATAGCCAAAAAATCACAAGCGGTGATTTTCTTGACTTCTATAAGACGCGGCCTCGTATCGCCACATGGAACTCGACTGAAAAAGATGCTGATCACCCGAAGGAGATTCTCCAGGCACTCATTGATAAGATTTTAATGGCTCAAAAAGCCCGGGCCTTATTCCCTGATGCCTTAAAGCACCATGAAAGTGAAGTGGCCGGTTTCGAGCAGCGCTGCCTGATTGATGCTCTGGGTGAGAGAAAGATCGAGCAGGGTATTGAGATCAGCGACCAGGAGATTAGGCAGAGAATTCCGGAGAGCCGTACATTTGACGTTCATTTGCGGCGCATAGTAGTAGCTACCGAGGAGGAAGCCAGGCAGATCAAAAAGCAGCTTGAAGGAGGCGCTGATTTTGCCTCTCTGGCTAAAAAGCATTCTCTGGGGGAGGAGGCTGAAAAAGGGGGGGATATCGGCTATATGGGATTCGATCAGGGGATATTTCCCAAAAAGGTCGTTGAGGATATTTTCCGGCTGAAGGATAGGGAGATAGGAGATCCGGCCAGGATTCGGGAGGGATATGCCCTGTTTCAGGTAATGGGAAGGAGAAAGGTTGATGCGGCCACCTCCGATCGCAACCGGCAATTGGTAAAACAGCAGATTCTCATGGAACGAAAGCGTGAACGATGGGATCAATTTATCGAACAGGCCAGGCAAAAATCATCGGTCATAATCAATGAGGATCTCTTTACGGAATTAGGAAAGGCTATGGCTCAGCAAAGGGGCGATGAGGCCATTGAACGTATGAAAGATCTGGAGGCGGGCAGGGTCGAGGGGCGGATCATTCGACTCAGGGAGATCATTCCCGACCAACTGGACTTTCCCTCCAGGGGAACAAAACCCTGGGCCAACGATGCCTCCTTATTGCGGAAGATTTTAGATCGCCAGATCAAGATCCTTCTGGTGGCCGATTACGCCCGCCAACTCAATTACCATCAATTACCGGAAGTGAAGAAAAATGTTGCCCGATTCAAAGATGATCTGATGGTAAGAAAGCTGATAACCGAAGAAGTATATAAAGATCTTACGGTAAGCAGGGAGGATTGTCGAGCCTACTATCAACAGCACCTGTCTGAATACCGGGTTCCCGAACAAATCCGAATAGATCAAATAGTGGTCCAGGATGAAAAACTGGCCGGAAGCCTCCTGCATCAAGTAAAGCAGGGAGCTGATTTTGAGAAACTAGCCCAAAAATTTTCATCAGAGGATGCCTTAAAGCTGAAGAATTTCTTTGCCAGAGGGGAGAGCGGTATGGGTGATGAATTTGAAAAGCAGGTATTTGGCTTGCGGCCGGGAGAGGTGAGCGACATCATCAAGACATCTTCGGGCTTCCATGTGGTTAAGGTACTGGAACGGCAGGAGGAGGGGGGGGCTGAATTCGCCGACGTTGAATCTCCCATCAGGGATAGATTACTCCAGACCAGGAAGGAAAAGGCACTTCAGGGCTATCTTGCTTCCCTCAGACAGGGAAGCCGAATAAAAGTGAATGAACCCCTCTTTCAAAAAATTGTTCACGATGCGCTCTAAAAAAATAATCCTTATCATTGTACCATGGCTTATTCTATGGGCCTGCTCTTCAACCCTGGCTTTAGATGGGGGCGCCGGTCATCGAAAGGGAGCACACAACCAGGGAGTAGTTGGGCTCAAGCGACTCGTATGCACGTATTGCCACTTCTCACAGCCTAAAAAGGGAGAAGTGATCTGGGCAGAGCCTCCCAAGGGCGCCCAGACACTGCCTATGGCCGAGGGCGTCATAACCGTTTGCTGTAGCTGCCATTATCCGGGGAATGCCGTCAATGCTCTATCAGGTTTTACCCTTGGCCGGCATGAAGCTGGGAGGCATGATTTTCTCAACGGAAACGTCCTCTGTGATACATCTCTTCTGGGTATCGGCCAAAATCACGTCATGTCCGAACAGGTTGAGCTTGATCCGCAGGCTGGAAAACTGGCCGAACCTTTAGATTCATTCTTTCCCCTGAAACCCCTGGATGGCCAGGACACGGCAAGTCAGGATAAAACAGCGAAAGGTGCGGGCTTCACCTGCATTACCTGTCATGATCCGCACAATCAGCCACATAAGGATATCAGCGGCCATGGGGATTACCTTCGATCCCGGGAAGAGGGACTAGCCGGAACCTCGGATAATCGAACACCTTTTTGTACCCAATGCCATAAGCCGCATGGCCAGGAAAGTGTTCCACCTGACGCTCAGGCAGGAGCACCCATAGCCTGCCATGAATGCCACCACCCCCATGACGGGTTTTACCAGATCAATACCTGCGACGGGCTGGGGAGAGCCATTTTAACTCAAAGGATTACACCCACTCATTTTCAGGCCCTGCCGAATGTGGCTGTCTTTGATCCTCCTCCGAAGGGAAAAGGTATTGATCACGATACATCCTCGCTTTGCTATAGCTGCCACGGGACAAAAGCTCCCGACAGAATCAGGCAGATTGGTGCCAGGCCCATTCACGGTGATGACAGTGAATCACCCTGCGAGCACCATCCCATGGGTACTCAGGCCCAATCAGGGGCATCTGCCCGGGCTCCGGGACTGGCGGGTGCCGTTCTGAATGAGCAGGGCCAGGTGACCTGCATTTCCTGTCATCACGGATTCCACCGCGGAAAGAACCTTCATTTTTTGCGTGAAGATTTTACAGCCGATCAATCCTCCTTGTGCACCTCCTGCCACCTGGATAAAAAGGCTGTTGATCTCGGCCGGCCGGGAGAGGCTCATTCTCAGATTGCCGGACAGAGTCCGAATCAGCGCGGTGAATGCATGTTCTGCCATTTCATTCACGATGGTCCGGAGCGGGGAAATCAGATGAAACCCTTCATCAATGCCCTGCTTCGAGTTGATCCGGTCAATCTGACCTGGTCTGATCAGGCTGATGGCACGGGTACCGATGATTTTGAGGATTTATGTTTCGGCTGCCACAGTTCCGAGGTCTATATGAAGGGTCAGGGAAGGGAGGGAGCCGGATTACAGCCGGGAAAATACTTCAGCCATCGTTTCTCTTCCATACCTTCTTCGTCGATCTATGCCCTGCTGCCGGTTTCCGATGGATCTTCGGAAAAGGTCATCGACGACTACGGAGTGCCGGAAGGGGAAATCTACTGCGGCAGCTGCCATAATCCCCACCAGAGTGCCAATAAGCCGTATCTGCGGGGAGAAGATTCGCCCTATGAGGGGAGCGGTTTTTGTGCCCAATGCCATACCTTGTTCCCTGCGGGTGGCCGATCCACCCATCCCACCGGCAGGCCGCCCCAGACGGGAATCACCGTCACTCAGTTCCCCGAGGAGTTCTTTGGAGGGAAAAGCGGGATCCCCCGGGGGATTACCTCTGATGAAAGTTCAACCGGAAAGATCCTCTGCCTGACCTGCCACAGTATCCATGCAGCCAAGACCAGCTTTCAGGGTTGTCTTGATCTGAGCGGGGCCAAGGATGAGAATCCGGGTAAGCATGGGAAACTTCTGGTTCTGGATAACTCTTCTACACCCGAGGGAAGTGATCTGTGCCGGTCCTGTCATGTGCCAAACCGAAATATTGCCGGCTCTCGCCATGACTTTTCCGACCTTGGACCCAGCCCATCCCTTTCGTCCGGTGTGTGCTCATCCTGCCATGTCCCCCACGGCTCACCCGAGGAGACTGTTTTATGGGCACGCAGTCTTGACGAGGAACGGGAAGGATTCAGCCAGAAGGATAATCCCGATTATCAAAAAGGCGTGACTCTCCTCTGTTACGATTGCCATGATGACCACTACTCAGTTGATGACGATCCCCCTTTGAGCCTTTTCCTCTTCCCCCCCCAGGATATTGCCTTCACGGATGGTCCGGGCAAAAATTCGACGGTCGGCTTCTATGAGACTATTCCTCCGGGGAGTATAAGCGAAAACGGAGTCAATGATCCACCCGTAAACGGGACGGAGACCGGCGGGCATTATCTGAAAACAACGGGGCTGAGGGATATTATCAACGGCATCAGTACCGGTGACAAACTGCCCTGCAACACCTGCCATAACCCTCATCAGGTCTCCTCCAATGAGGTTTTCCTGTGCCTTCCCCCGGGAGTGAATTCTCCCAATAACCTTACAGCCAGCAAAAAGTCCCGAAATGGATCCGGAGACGGAAGGAAGGTATGTGCCTCCTGCCATGGCTACTCGGAATCACATCGGAGGATAAATACACCGGCCTTCCTTTTCGGCATCGATATCTTAAAAACACCATCCCAGGAACAAATTCCGCTGGAAGCCCACCAGGAAAGCGCCTATGGTATGCCATGCACCGATTGTCACCTCCATAATCGAATGGCTGTGCCGAAATCCCAACGCTCCGGACCCGAGACACATGCCTTCCATTTTAAGGGTCTGCTGACTGAGGGGGAAGAAAGCGTCATACCCAGTCGAAAATTGTATGTTTCTGATAACCCGGAGAGGAAGTGTGACTTCTGTCACCCCTCAGACCTCCTTTTCCGGGACGGCAGACTGGTTTTCCATGACGGCAAGACCTTTGATCAGACCACGGTGTGTGATACCTGCCACAGCCGGCAGGGATTTTATGACGGAGTGAACGGCAGATACCAGGCCATTATCAGCCAGGACCATGGAGCCAAAGACTGCTGGAAAGAGGGAGTTTATAGAGAAGTAATGAATGAGAGCGGAGCAATTGAGACGGGGTTTCGTCCCGGCAAAGAGGCCTGGTGCATTGGTTGTCACGATGATGAGCCCTCACGTCTCAGCAATCCGGATCTGCCGGAACAATCCTGGGTAAAGGCGCCGAACATCGCCGGCGATAAGAGCGGAACCTATGGATTTTACCTGAGCGGCCACGGATTACCAGGGCAATATTCTTACCAGTTGTCAGGCCGATCCGGAGCGGGGCTCCTGTGCACTGACTGCCACTCACTTTCAAAGCCTCATATTGTCAATGATCAAAGGGGGAAGACAAATAACCAGACCTGGCAGGCGAACGGGTATCGGTTAAAACTCACCATGGTTCTTCCCCGCCGATCCGAGCAATACCACAGCTCTGATTTTAACCTTTGCTTTTCCTGCCATGAGGAAGCCTCAATTATCGGCCTTCCTCCGGGATATCGAGACTACACGAATAATCATAATCCTTACGTCAATCTGGACGTGGATGAATTCGCCGTAACCCGATTCAGTAATGCGGATCCGGCCGGAGTATATCCGCTCAGGACTATGGGCCGGGGTATCAAAATTGATTTCAATGTCCTCTTTCCTAACAGCAGCTACAATATCCACTGGAACCATCTGGCCCTGCCCAATGCCGTCCTGCCGGAGGAAGCTGTCATCAGCCCTCAGACGCAGCAGCAGAACCAGGATAACAGCGGCATACAGCGAACCCAGACCTGCTACTCCAGCCGATGCCATGGCGGGACCGGCATCGTCAAGGCACGATCCAACTCCTTCTGGGATTCGGATCGGGACGGAGTCCTGGATTCACGGCCCTCCTGCACTGCCTGTCACAATCCCCATGGCTCCCGCTATATCTTTATGACTCGCAATGATCTGGCCATTGAGCACATTTCAGATCCTGACGGGGAGTACGGGTCCATCGGCAGCCGCGAATATGGCGCTTATACAGCCAGTCTTGACAATTACAACGACTTATACTGTGGCGAGTGCCACGCCCAGCTACAACGGATGGGCAACAGCGTTATCTACTATCCTCAGCCCACGGTCAGAGACCGTCTGTCCCCTGCCCCGCCGCTGTAAGTCAGGCAGCTGCAGGAAAAGACCCAAGAGAGTCCTTCTTCCCTCCTCAAGCCTGGCCAACTCGCCGTATGGAAACGAATGGTAAGGGATGTATTATAGCGTATTGCGATTTTGGTTTAAGTGCATTAAAATAGTAAAACAAGAAAAAAATAGTGAAGCAAGAGGATTGCTCAGAAATTATCCCTTCGCTGGAATCAGATTTGCATTCTTTCTGGAATTAAATTTGCATCATTTAGTAGCGTCATATAATTTTTCGAATGATACGGGTGCCTTCAGATGAAAGGGATCCTGGAACCTGACTCTGACTGACTGGTCCATGGGAGGCTGTGAATACTGGTCTGCCTCTCATAGCTGGGTATCTTACCCCCTGTAAAAAAAGAAAACCCTGGTGTGAACTATAGTGCCACTATGAAAATTTTTTCTTATAGTTTATCCTCCCTTCATGCCATGAAGACCCTGACAGTCTCCTTTTGCTTACTCCTCATTACCTCGAAGGTATCGGCCATAAATGGTCCCCATGCCAGGAACAGAGCGAACAACAGGAAAGGAATATGCGCCAACTGCCATACTCCTCATGGCGCCAAGGCAACCAAGCTCTGGAATCTGGAGGTTCCAACCGGCACCTTTGGCGGTGTTCGCCTGCTTTGCTATTCCTGCCATAATCCTGATTCCGATGCCTATAAAGAGATGGCCCCCGGTAGACCTGTCCTCGGAATAGAGGATGTTTTTGATCCGGAGCATAGGTTTGAAGATCATGTCATGCACGGTGGAGCCGTTTATGGGGATCCGGTGGCTACTTCCCTTCGGCCCGACGTTGATATCGGGGGAGGACACTTCCCCGTTGACCCGAGAGATTGGGATACGGTTCCAGATATGAGGAAGGGGACTATCCACCAGAGACGCGCCTTCGACCGCATCCACTGGTCAACCGGCAACTACCGGAAAGGGAACAGCAGGCAGGGCATGTATTGCGGCACCTGCCATAACCCTCATTATGACCCGGGCTATGGTGAGACCCATGATCCTTCTCGTGGAACCCAGGGCGGCGCATATCTTCGTCCCGGTAAATCCGGTGGAGTCGGATCATGGGACACCAATTATGAAAACAGCAAAAGGAAGGAATTCTGTATTAAATGTCATCTCCTCTGGCACTTCGAAAATCGTGATGACTGTTTTGATTGCCATCATCCCCACCGGGGAGCAAATCTGCTCATGGAGACCCAGAATGAGGATAGGAATTATTTCATCGAAATCGCCGGCCGCTCCATCCTCATTCATCCTTTTCCGGACTGGCCGCCCCCGGATCCAGAGAAGATAGTAGGTTTCAGGGCCTTACCCAACGTTCCAAGAATCAGAGATAACGCAGTAAAGGATCGTCCTCAGATTTTAAGCTTTATATGCTATAGTTGTCATGGCCCGAAAGGGGCTGAAACATGGGGCAAAAAAGGTGCTACCACCATCCATGGTGATGACAGCACCACTCCCCGGGAGCACCATCCCATGGGATTATCTGCCATATGGAAACGAATTCCCCGTGCTCCGGGCATCGATGAACTGATTAAGGCAGGCGCCAAGGACATCCTGACCTATGGCATAAAAGACCCTGAAAACCCTATTGATGAGGGGAGTCAATTATCTTGCCCTTCCTGCCACGAGACCCAGCACAATTTGATGTCGCCCGCCGGCAATCTATCTAGCCGGAAGAACAACTACCTGCGCTGGGATTTTGCGAACGACAATCCCCTCTTTTGCTGCCAGTGCCATACCAATAAACATCCGGACAGGCTCGGGGCCATGAAAACCGGCCACCGTCAAACCCGGCAGTCGGCAGCCGAGCGCGGGGTGACCCGCATCGTGCACGAATTTGAAAATGTGGAAAATCCCAGTGTCCCGGTTGAGATAGGGTGCGGCAATTGCATGTTCTGTCACTTTATCCATGACGGACAATACCCCGATGGGACTCAGCGGGGCGATATGTTAACACCGGATCTTGATGCCCTGATGCGTGTTCCTCCCCTGAATCTGGCCTGGGCAGACAAATGGGCTGATCAGGACCGGTTCGATTTTGAGGATATGTGTTTCGGCTGCCATGGCAACTCTCGTATCGTAGGTGGTCCGGGCATCTCAGGCTCCCTGCTCCTGCCCCCCAATGGCCCCGCTCCGTCCGGCCAGACCATTCCCGGCGGACCCCGCTTCAGCCACCGGTTTGCCGCCCCACCCATGAGTGAGACCACAGCGGCCAATATCCAGTGGGGAGGCAAATTCCCCCTGTCTGATGGCTGGGCCAAACCGCCCACGGAGGGTGTTACGGTCGAACGCAACCTGGATGATTATGGAGTCAGCCCCGGATTGATTTACTGCGGCACCTGTCATAATGTCCATGATAACCGCACCAATCCCGGATCTCCTTATCTGCGGGGTACCCGTTCCCCTTACGTACCCATGGGCTTCTGTGAGGAATGTCATACCACACCCATGAGTACCATGTTTATTGATCCCCTCCTGAATCATCCCCTGGGCCGGGGACCGGCCCCCACCACCAGTATCACCTGGCTGCCGGAGTTTGTCACCGGCCTGAGCGGTGAGAAGGGGGGAGTAACCTTTACT
Source organism: bacterium (assembly GCA_049472445.1). GTDB lineage: Bacteria > SZUA-182 > SZUA-182 > DTGQ01 > DTGQ01 > JBLIRT01. The sequence continues at coordinate 15,764 of JBLIRT010000010.1, read as the reverse complement.
CCTGGCGGCGGCCCTCCTGAGATAGGAATGGTTATCTGCCTCACCTGCCATAATGTTCATGCAGCCTCCACCACCTATGACGGATGGGCGGATTATCCTCACTCTCTCGGCAGCGTATCAGCCCCGGGAAACCGTGGGAACCTCCTGGTAGTGGACAATTACCGCGATCCATCGGGAAGTGATATGTGCATCCGCTGCCATCCTGATTTCTCCCGGATCGTCAATTCCCCCCACGATTTTTCGCCGGGTTATCGCCCCGGCTGCCAGATCGGCCAAAAGGGTGCCTGTTCAGCCTGCCACGTACCGCATAACGCTGCTTCAGCCGTTACCTGGAACAATAAGCCGGTCCTTTGGGCCAGAAGTCTTGCGGCCGAAGAGTCCTGTTTCCAGCAGCACATCAATCCGGCCTATACCCTTGGTGATACGCTCCTCTGTTACGACTGTCACTCTCGATGCAACGACGACCCGCCCCTTATCGCCTATGGTGAATTCATTCCGCAGGATGTGGCCTTTGTGGACGGTCCCGGCGGTGAATCCATCGGCTATTATGAGGTGGCCCCTCTCTGGCTCCAGGATATTCCCCCCCGTGGATTTAAAACCGGCGGCCATTATATCAAATCACCCTCTCCGGGAGGAATCATGACCGGCGACAAACTGGCCTGCAGTGAATGCCATGATCCTCACCGGGGCTGGACCCGGAATAAAAATCAAAACCAGGCCTTTATCAAGGAATGGCTGGGCGGCAGGCGGAATGAAGGATTTTTTGCCAGCCGGAACATGGCCTACCATCCACAGATAAGAAATAATACTGAAAGCCGCCTGATCTGCATCAATTGCCACGGCTTTTCCTATGATCCCTCCAGCGGATTACCACCGACTTCAGTGCCCTTTGCGGCCGTAAATCCATCCTGGGCAAACCCCATGCCGATTACCTCTCCGACCCCAACCGTCTTCGAACACTCCAGCCTGGGGGTGTTTGCCTGTACGGATTGCCACCGCCATGCCCAGATTACCGTCTTCTGTATCGATTGCCACGCCTTCCCGCCGACCTCTATTGGTAATTTGTGGTCAGGTCCGGGAGACACCGATGAAAATTATCCGGGAGGTGCCGGTGCGCACGCAGTGCATGTCTTCAATTGTAAATATGACTGCCTGACCTGCCATGTGGGCTGCCTCCATAATGCCGGAGGGGCCACGGTGGTGAATCCACGGTTCGACCGATCAAAGGTCAGTGTTGATTTTAATCCATTATTCGGTTTTCCCAGATTGGTTGGAGAATACCCCACCAAAATGGGTTATCCAGGGCTGCCGCCCCTCTACAATCCTCTGGAACAGGTATGCTTTGTAGGCTGCCATAATCCGCTGGTAGGTGATCCGGATGAGCCTCCAAATTTGAATAATCCGACGCCCAGTTGGTCCCTGGCCCTGAAAAATCTCCCGATACCGCCGACCTATCCTTCACCCCCTCTGCCCGGCTGGATGCCTGACCCGAGGGTTGATTCGTTCTACAAGCAGCTCCTGACGGCCCCGGCGGGATTACCACCGGTCAATCCGCCGCCGGTGCCCTGGCCGTTACCGGCCATCCCTTAGAGGAGGATGCCTTTAACCGATAAAGAGAAATAGGTAAGGAGAGAAATTGTTTTGATCATACGGAACCAGAAGAAAGATCGAAAGGCACTGAGCGTGTATGCCATCGTAACAGGAACCCTTATCCTCATGATCATCGGCACCATGGGGTATTTCATATCGCGTATCTTCCTGGCTGAGGCACAGGTGCAGATACCCCTTCCTCCCCCTACCAGTCCACCTCTCAGCTGCACCGGATGCCACGACTTTCAAGCCGGCCTATTTACCAATTATGCCCACCATCACCCGAATGCTATAGCTTCAGCAGTTCCAACCGATATGGTGACCAAGGTGAAGGCTATCCGCCAGGATTGCTGTGCCTGCCATAACTACCTGCTCAATCACAGCCGGGGTATAGTCCTGCTCAAAGATCCTGATCCCCTCGATGCCTACCCCTATAATGGAGACCCGGTCTTAACCAATACTTTCTGCCTCAGTTGTCACGATTTGCCGAATAATCCGGCCAACCCGCCGGTCTGGTTCAGTGTCAACGGCATTGTTTCACCGGGCCGCATTATCGCTCCCTTATGGAGCCTCCCCTGTGCCCATGCGCTCAATCCAAGGAGAAACCTGCGGTGTCTTGACTGTCATAAATATCATGGTTCCGTCTTCAAAAGCATGCTCCTTTTGGATCAGCCTCAACTGTGCTATATGAATGGCTGCCATCCGGAAAAGGCCGTTGAGTTCGACATCCTCAATCCCTCTCACCACCATGTTGAGGGTGTCCTGCTCGGAGGAGTGCCTACCAATGTCATTGCCTGCTGTGACTGCCACAATCCCCACCATGATACACGCAAGTATCCGATTTCCGATCCTTACTCCAAAGCGGACCTTTACCCGGCCGTGCCGAAATCCCAGACAACAGCTCCGATTATCAGCGGGCTCACCGGATTGCCTGTTTCAGGATTGCCCTTTTTCGTCGGCAATACGAATGCCGCCGGAGTTCCGGCCGTCGATCTCTTCTGCCTGGAGTGCCACGCACCTGATATCTTTCTCCCTCCCAATCCTCCATGGCCCGGAGCCCCCAACATTTCCTATGAAATAAATAATAAATACTACGCTCTCGGTTTCACCACCTCCAACTTCTTCTATCCTCACCGGCACCTGATCGGCTCCCCTTGCGGCGCCTGTCATATCGTCAAAGCCGGTATCAGACCTTCAAATACCCTGAACGGACACTTTACCCATATGAAGAATGCCTCCTGCACCTATTGCCACGATCCTCACGGCACCCTGGGAACCTTTGTGGGAGGTACCGTATCGGGGATCATCGGCAGGCAGCGAGGTCATCTCCTGAAAGACTGGCTGCTGGCTGATTCGACTGCCGTGAACCAGCTCCCCTATGGAGGGGGATACCTCGGAGCAGGAATATATGCATCTACCACCATTACCAAGGTTGACGGCGCTTCCAGTTGCTTTATCAATGATCCTCTGGGCGGATGCCATGACATTACCCACATTCACAAAACTGGAGTTATCAGTACCAACGCTGTCTGTAATCGGGTTCCCTGTCACCTGACCTTCACACCCCTTTTGCTTCGTCAGGGGCAGAAAACAGGTGAGACAGATACCGTAGCCCCCGCACCACCAAAATAAGATGAGGAGCTATAAGGCATGTTGACTGAAAAATCAGATCAAAGTCGGAAAGGTAACAAAGGAAGAATAACCTGTCAGGGAACGTGGCCAAAGCTGTGCTTCTTTCTGCTGGTCAATTTCATGATCATATCCGGTTTGGCCTCTCACGGCTGGGCAGCCCGGGCTACAGCAGGAGACGGTCAGATTCAGATCTCCTGGATTGCTCCCATTCAAAATGAAGATGGCAGCCCCCTGATCGATTTAGCCGGATATCATGTTTATCGGGGGCTTACCCGGGAAGAGCAGACTGAGAGGGTCAACCGGGAACTTATCTCCGGCTGTGTCTTTGTAGATACCGGGCTCAAAAATGGCCAGACCTATTATTATGTTGTTACAGCTGTAGATTTCTCCGGAAATGAAAGCGCTCCCTCGGAACTGGTTTATGCAACACCCACTATTCTTCCCCCGGCCGGCTTTACAGCCATAGGCGATGATGGATTGATCAAATTACACTGGGGAAAAAGCCAGAATGAGCATATTCGCGGCTATCTTCTTTATCGAACCCTCAATCCGGGGCAAAACTATCAGAAAACCACTGAATTACCCATTGAAGGAACCTATTTTGAGGATCATGCCGTGGAGAATGGTGTAAACTTTTATTACGTCATTACCTCGCTGAGTGATGATGGCCTGGAAAGTCCCTATTCAGAGGAGCAGGCGGCAACCCCCATCATCCCGATCCCGGCCGAACCATCATCTTTGAAAGCTCTTTACGAGATGGGTGCAGTCAAGCTGCAATGGGAGCCTGATCCTGATGACCATAAGATCACAGGTTACCATGTCTACCGCCGGAATACGTGGGGGGAAAAGCAGTTCCGGAAATTAACGAAGGAGCCTCTCACGGAAACGTTCTATGCAGATAATGCCGTCGAGGAGAACAGGCAGTATTTATATTCGGTGGTAGGAGTCTATGCCAATGGAGTTGAAAGTAAATTCCCCCTTGAAGTTCCCTGCTATACCAAAACCCTCTATATTGCCTCTATTACGGATAATACAGAGGGAAAGGCCAAGAAAGCAGGCGACCTCATTACTATCATTATGGAAGGGGAACCGGGTTGCCAGGCCTCCTTCACTATTGAAGATCTTACCTCCAATCAGCCTATGAAAGAGATAAAACCGGGATTCTACTACCGGGAATTTCCTGTTCCTGCGGGGATCAACCTGGCCGGTGCGGAATTAACCGGTACCCTGTCAGATGCAGGTGGCCATCAAACCACGCAGAGATCGGCCAGAACCATTCAGGTTCAGAATGATCCGCCGCCGCCTGTTCTGGCTGTCTCTGGTGAAATGAATCCCTACAGATATCCACAAATCAGTTGGACACCACCACCGGAGGAATCTTTTGCCTTCGTAGAGGTATGCAGTTCAACCTCCCTTCCTGATCTCAGTTTTCCCATGGAACGGCTTGTGTCTGTCAAAAAGGGTATTTCTACCTATACCGACCGGGAAGCCAGGGCCGGCGGCATATACTATTACATGGTTCGGACAGTGGATGAAGCGGGAAATCGATCAAAGCTTTCCGAGGCCGTACGGATTGATCTTGGCCAGGAAACTGATGAGCCATGTATTGCTTCACTGAGCGATGATACCTCGGGAATTCCCGTTAAAGCGGGGAAAATTATCCAGGTCACCGCGGCCGGAGATCGGGGGTGTGAGGCTTCCTTTTCAATTGAAAACGTTGTCCAGGGATGCCCTCTCCTGGAAGTCAGGCCAGGGGTCTACCAGGGTCAATATACGGTTAAACCGGAAGACCATACGGAAGGAGCCTATATCGTTGCTAAATTCATGGATCGGGCCGGACGGACAGGATTGGCTCAAGGGAAAAATCTCCTCCGTATCAATATTCAATCAAACGATCAGGAACCGCCCCTGCTGAAAGGTATTGAACATAATGGAAATCTTGTAGCCGGGATATCCGGTAAACTGGTGGCTGGAGATTCTCTCTGTGTCCGTCTGTTCGGGGAGCCCGGAGGAACAGCCTTCTTCAGTCTTGGTCAGAATGGAGAAAAGATTCCCTTAAAGGAAACACCTTATACGGCTGGAGAGTATCAGGGAACATACATCATCCGAAACGGTGACGATGGAGAGGAAATTACCCTCTACGGGTACCTGCTTGATCAGGCCGGCAATATGTCCACGAAGATGAATGATGTAACATTAGCCATTGATACCAGGCCCATCATTACGATAGACGTGCCACGGAAGAACCTTCCGGCTGACCGCAAATCATACACTGATATCCTTATAAAGATGGAAGATCTGAATGGCCAGTCCCTTTCCGGCCATCATATAGCCCTCACCCTGGTTACTACCGATGAGTATACTGATGTCATTGGCGGTGGCAATTTCGGCCAGGAGACGGATGGCACCTTTGCCATAGATTATGAAGGTGTTACCGATGATATGGGTCGCGTCAAGGCCACCTATACGGCCGGGTTTGCCGCCAAGACAGCCCTTATTGTGGCCAAAGATCTTGATACCGGTTACGCCGGAGTAGGCTACCTCACCACCTTTATTGAAAGCACCCTGGATATTTCCCTCAAGCCGAGGCAGATGGGAAGGAATCTGCTGAACATAGCCGCCGGGCCCGGTGATGCAGCTTATATGATCTTAGAGGCAAAGCCTGAGAAAATCACTGCTGATGGCCGCAGCACATCGCGTATCACCGCCAGGCTGCTCGATAACAACCGGCAGCCGGTTACCAAGCCCTACCGGGTGACCTTCACCCTTTCCAGTCAGGAAGGAAAGCTGGATCATGAGACCATCACTACTGATCGAAACGGCTGGGGATATATCCGTTACACGGCCGGCATAAACATCGGTACCATAACTATAACCGCCGTAGCCAGCCGGAGGGAGAATCCGGAGCAGGCTCCCCTTATCACCGAATGTGTTCAGATTGTTTTAATGAGTGATGCCCCGGCCAGGATCATCATGCTGGCCCAGGAAGCCGCCCATGATGAGGTGGCCAGCCTCATAGCCGGCAGCGGTCAGTCATTATCCGTCTCCATGGCCGTCACCGATATCCATGAAAATCCCAATCCGGAGGCAACGATTCAGCTCCAGTTGCAGGATGAAGAGAGCCGTCCCTCTCGAAACGGATACTTGTCTCGAGAGATTTTGCGTACTGATCGGAATGGCCAGGCCACTTGTACCTATACAGCCGGGGAAGAACCGGGGCTTGTTCGAATCAGGGCCATGGTGTCATCGGGAATACCAACCCGTGAGGAATTGAGCCGCGCTCGAGGAACACTGTTTGTGCCGCTATGGCCTCACGAGGAAGATGAATTTATCGGCTCATTTAGGACAGCATCCCTCCATGATGAGGAGATAGGAACCATTCAGGAATGGCTGAAAAGAGAAGGGGACGAGGTCATCCGGGGAGAACCGGTGGCCCGCCTCAAAATTCAGGATTACGGAGAAATGTTCGTAAGAGCTCCTTACGATGGAACCCTGTCCGGCATCAAGGTGATGGCCGGAGAAGATATTTGCCTGGGGCAGACTATTGGATTCATGGATGGAAAGGAGTGATCCTTATCCTTTCTGTAACAGGCTCATAATTACCTGTTCAGCCTTGTTCAGTTCATAACCATAGTAAACAATATTTCCTTGTTTATCGATAACAATGCTGGTAGGGGTCCCTCTAACCCTGTACTTTCTGGCCACCTCACCCTGCTGGTCAAGCAACACGTCATACTTTATACCCTTTTTCCTGGCCAGGCTCCTGACTTTTTCAGGTTTCTCTAAAATATCAACAGAAAGTAATTTCACCTGATCAACAAGAGAGGTTTCAATTTTATTCAGATGGGGAATTTCAGTTATGCAATAGGGACACCAGGTTGCCCAGAAATTCATAAGAATTATTTTATGGCCGAGAAAATCGGTTAAGCGGACCTTTTTATCGTTTATACTCATCAGGGTAAAATCAATAGCCGGATGGTACTGGGGAGCATTCTCTCTACTCCGACCAGTTGATGATGGGCCGACTTCCTCCGACTGCTCCTTTTTGGCATTTCCCGGCGATTCCGCAGATTCTTTCTGGGCAGTACAGCTACCGGCCAAAAAAAAGATCCCCAGGATAGAAATAAGGAATATTTTTTGTATAGACTGACTTTTCATTCAATTTCCCTTTCTTAGCCATAAAGTCATTTCCAAAAGCATGGTTTCAGACTCTGGGCCGGGTAGTTGCCATTTACCAAAGCCTGCCGGCTTTAAAGATTAAATATTCACCGAAGGCAATGAGAAACAATCCAAAAAAGTCCTGTATTCTTCTCATCCACATTCCGGATTTGGGCAAAGCAGTAATCAGGCCGGTAAAGGTGCCGACGAGTATCAATAAAAACCCCATACCAAGAGCATAGGTGAAAAGGAGGCTGATACCGAATAGGATATTCTGTTTGGTGGCGATATAGGTTAAAAGCGCTCCAAGGATGGCTACGGTACAGGGCGCAGTAATGAATCCGGAGGTCAGACCCAGGCCAAAGGCTCCTCCCAATCCCTTTCTTGTTTTGAATGATCCGGATCGTCTCAAAAAGGAAGGCACAGAAATGGAAAACAGGCCAAGCATGGATAAACCAAAGAAGATGATAACATTGGCTACCACAAGATGGACTACCGGATTGTTTTGTATCTGGCCGAAAAATTGTCCGGTTAAGGCGGCCACGGCGCCGAGGGCCGAATAAGTCAAGGCCATTCCCAGGACGTATGCAGAGGAAAGGATAAAGCCGGAAAATTTTGAATGGGTTTCCTGTCCGCCGATATATCCGACAATAATAGGGATAACGGGGTAGAGACAGGGAGTAAAGGAAGTGATTATTCCACCGAAAAGGACCAAGGGATAGGCCAGGCTCGATGCAGTTTGAATGGATTGTTGCATAAATTCAAAGATATTATGGAACATGCCCGATGCACTTCCTGACTTTCTGAACAAAGGCTTCTTCAGATATGGTTCCGGAAAATCTTTCCTGTAGGATTCCCTGTTGAAAGATAATGACCGTAGGAAGGCTCATTACTCCATATTGCTGAGCCAGGACTTGATTTTGAGAAATGTCTAATCTTCCCAGGAAACAATCGACTCCTCCCTCCAAAGAGAACTTTTCCATAATTTTCAGCACTTCCTTACACCCGCCACACCAGGGGCTTTCAAAGAGTAAAACTGCCCACTCATGAGTTACATACCCCTGATCACCGGGACTGACAGCTATAATTTCCATCAGAATTCACCCTTTTTATCATTTTTCCCATTTTTCAGGTTTCAGGTCAGGGAAGAATGCCTTCGCCACAACATCCTACCATCTTGATATTCCGTGGTCAATAGTCTTCCATTTGTTTCTCGACTTTTTCAAGCCATTTACCCCGATGGTGATGCGCCCAGCTCCGGCTGACCCTGCCAAGGGTTATGCCGGTCAAGGCACCGGGATTGATGAAGATCCTTATATAGACATGGATTACTCCGCTCATGACAAAAAAGGCTGCTGACAGAGTGTGGAGAGCATAACACCAGGCAAGAAACTCTGGAGAAAACGAAGAAGGTCGGGAAAGAGACCACCCGCTCAACAATGAGATCAAACCAAAAAATATAACTCCCCAAAAATATATTTTCTGAGCTGCATTGAATTTTCCCCTTTGAGAGGGTTTCGTCCCGGAGCCGAAGGGTCTTCCACTCTTAAGCCAGGCCAGATCCCCGGCATTGGGCCAGCATTCCCTGATCCAGACCAGGAAGCTGATAAGCAGGGCACATGAAAAAAGATTTCCGGCTATACGGTGAACCAAAGCCATTCTCCTGGCTCCGCCAGCCAGAATATGCAGCCCCCGCAAAGGAGAAAATAAAAATCCACACCCGGTAAGAAGCAGGACCACAGAGGCGGAGGCCAGCCCCCAATGCCCAATCCGCTCAATCAGAGATGAGGAGGAAACATAGCCCGTGGCCCTCATTGGTCAAGTCTCCTCTTCTTTCGAATATCTCCGGACCAGAAAGTGCAGCATACTTCCCAGCAGGGCGATGCCTCCCCCTGCGCCAAGGAGCAACTTACATACCTTCTGCCACAGGAAAAGGGCTGCAGGTACTTCCGGATGGGCAGGAAGCCCGAAATCCTCAGGATGAATCTTCAAGGCAAACATGACATGCATGCCCTGAAGCTCTGTTTCACCATAAATTGATTGAAATCCCAGGAGGTGAGCCTCTTCGATCAAAGCCTTCCGGTCTCCATACCGGATGGCACCGGTGGGACATGCCCTGGCACAGGCAGGCACAAGGCCCGAAGATATCCGATCATAGCAGAAATTACACTTACTGACTTTTCTCGTAGCCGGATCAAACTGAGGTATTCTGAATGGGCAGGCATTCACGCAGTGTTTACAGCCTATACACATATCCGTATTCAGAATTACGGCGCCTTCCTCCGTTCGGACAATAGCCCCGGATACCGGGCAGACCAGCATACACGCAGCCTCCGTACAATGGTAGCATTGCTCCTTCAAAAAGAGCCATTGAAATCCCTGATCGGTCTTTGACTCCCGAAACCTGATTCGTGTATAGGTATGGAAGGAAAGCTTAGGAGGATTTTCATAGGATCCTCGATTGACGGTTGGCTCGGCGGGCAGTCGATTCCATTGCTTGCAGGCAACCTGGCAAGATCTACAGCCGATGCAGTGTTCAGGATAAATCAGAAAAGATTTCTCCATCTCCCGTGAGGGCTCCTCCTTTTACTACATCGACTGTAAAGACCGGGCACTCCGGAGAAAAAATTTACTGGTATTCTACTTCGATGACAGCCTTCATCACTTTATGACCAATCAGAATCTCTGCTATCTGCACTGCATTAAGAGCAGCTCCCTTACGAAGATTATCGGCCACCACCCAGATGTCAAGGCCGCAATCAACTGACTCATCCTCGCGAATGCGACCGACAAAGACCGGATCTTTGCCCGCAATATCAAGGGCGAGCGGATAGCGGTTCTTGGCGGGATCATCTATCACCACTAATCCCGGAGCCTTTTTCAGGAGGTCACGGCACTCATGAGCGGTAATCTTCTTTTCGGTTTCAATATTCACTGATTCTGAATGCCCAATAAAAACCGGCACCCTCACCGTAGTGGCCGTTACCCTGATCGAGGGATCCCCCATGATTTTCCTGGTCTCATTGACCATTTTCATTTCCTCTTTCGTGTAACCATTTTCAAAGAATACATCTATGTGAGGTAAGCAGTTAAAAGCGATGGGATGGGGATATACCTTAGGCTCGATATCATCCTTCCGGTAACTTAAGACCATCTGGGCCTGCTGAAACAATTCATCCATGCCCTTTTTCCCTGTGCCGGAAACCGACTGATACGTACTGACCACAACGCGTTTTATCTTAGCCTGGTCGTGAATGGGCTTTAAAGCTACTACCATCTGAATGGTAGAACAGTTGGGATTGGCAATGATTCCTTTATGGGTGAAAATCGCATCAGGATTTACTTCAGGGACTACCAGAGGAACATCATCATCCATTCTGAAAGCACTGCTGTTATCAATGACCACCGCCCCAGCCTGGACAGCCTTAGGGGCAAATTCACGGCTTACCGAAGCACCGGCTGAAAATAAGGCTATATCAACTCCCTCAAATGAATCGTCTTTGAGCTCCCTCACGGGGATTTCCTTCTCATTGAAGGATATGGTACTCCCGGCTGACCGCCAGGAGGCAAGGGGCACCAACTGCTTGACAGGGAAAGCCCGCTCCTGCAGGGTGGAGACCATTTCCCGGCCAACGGCACCAGTAGCCCCGGCTACGGCTACTACGTATTCTTTCTTTTTTTCCATGAATTATTCCTCTCTTTCCAAGGGACCTTTTTTGATATAGTCAACGATCATGTCACCGATTTCTGAGGTACTTACGCCGCTTTTGGCTGATAAATCCTTTACTCGGCCACTCGAGAGGAGCTTTATAATGGCTTGCTCCACCAGGGCTGAGGCTTCTTCTTCGCCCAGGAAGTCCAGCATCATCTGACCGGCTGAAATGGTAGCCAGGGGATTAATGACATTCTTGCCGGTATATTTGGGCGCGGACCCATGAATAGGTTCGAACATCGATACTCCCTGGGGGTTGATGTTTCCAGAGGCAGCAATGCCCATACCTCCCTGAATCATGGCCCCCAAATCAGTAATGATATCTCCAAACATATTACAGACTACAATAACATCAAACCATTCGGGATTTTTTACCATCCACATGCAGAGAGCATCCACATGGGCATGATCCTTCTCAATCTCGGGATACTCTGCTCCTACCTCTTTAAAGACTCTCTGCCACAAATCATGAGCATAGGTCAGCACATTGGATTTGTCACAGAGAGTCAATTTCCTTCCTGCAGATCGCTTTCTGGTATATTCAAAAGCATATCGTACACACCGCTCTACACCCTTTCGGGTATTAATCATCTCCTGGGTGGCTACTTCATCCGGCGTCCCTTTCTTGAAAAATCCACCGATTCCGACATATAACCCTTCAGTATTCTCGCGGACCACCGTAAAGTCTATATGCTCGGGTCCCTTATCCCTCAGGGGGGTCCAAACGCCGGGATAGAGCTTGATAGGCCGCAAATTGATATACTGATCCAATTCAAACCGAAGGCGCAGCAAGACTCCCTTTTCCAGGGTGCCTGTTTTAACCTCGGGGTGCCCTACAGAGCCCAGGTAAATAGCATCCATCTGCCGCAATTCAGATATTGCTCCGTCCGAAATAAGCTCTCCGGTTCGCAGATACCGCTCCCCACTGAAATCATAGTCAAATTTTTCGTAGGAAAAGTCAGTTACTCTGCTGACTGCGTCAAGTACCTTTAACCCTTCCCGAATGATCTCCGGGCCTACTCCATCTCCTGGAATAACTGCGATCTTCTTTTTAGCCATATCTCTCGTACCTTTCTTCTCTTCAATGAGATATTTTCAATTTTTTAGACATGCCGATGCTTCAGGCGTAAGTCAAAAGGATAAGCGATTCTTTTCGGGTGGTGAGCATCTATGAAATTTACAAACCTGTTGTCAGATACCTAATGATGACCGGCCTGAATATACGGTATAAGTCCTCCGGCAGCGATGAGTTTTTGCATGAAATCCGGGTAGGGCATGATGCGGTATTCTTTCTTCTGGGTATGGTTCACGATATGGCCGGAATCAAGGTCCACCTCCACCCTATCCCCTTCCTGAATACCTTCGGCTGCCTCCTGGGAAGCAATAATAGGCAACCCGATGTTGATGGCATTCCGGAAAAAAATCCGGGCAAAGGTTTTGGCGATAACACATGAAACTCCCGTCTCCTTAATAGCCCAGGGTGCATGTTCCCGAGAGGATCCGCAACCGAAATTCTGCCCGGCCACAATGATATCTCCGGGGGATACCTTCTGCACAAAGCTTTCATCAATGCCTGCAAGGCAATGCCGGGCCAGTTCCTTTGGATCTGAGGTATTCAGATATTGAGCCGGAATTATTTCATCAGTATTTATATTGTCTCCATATTTCCAAGCCTTACCAACTATCTTTTTCATATTCCCTTATCCCCTGGATGAAAGACCTGTCTTTCTCTCTGCCGATACCTCATCTTTGAGGTACATGGAAACATGTGCCTTCCCCCACCAGGTGATCATTCAGGCCGAGATAATTTCCCTCGGATGGCTGATCCGGCCGGTTATGGCTGAAGCTGCTGCTACCGCGGGATTGGACAGGAACACTTCACTCTTTAAGTGTCCCATCCTGCCGACAAAGTTTCGGTTGGTGGTAGCCAGAGCCCGCTCGCCGGAAGCCAGAACTCCCATATAACCGCCCAGACAGGGCCCACAGGTGGGTGTGCTGATGGCTGCCCCGGCCTCAAGAAAAATACTCAAAAGCCCCTCTTCCATGGCCTGTTTATAAATCCTTTGGGTGGCAGGGATAACGATGAGGCGAACCCGCGGGTCCACCCGATTACCTTTTAAAATCTCTGCCGCCTGACGAAGATCCGATATTCTTCCATTGGTGCATGAACCGATGACCACCTGGTCAATCGGAATGTCGCCGATCTCATCAACCGGTTTACTATTCTCCGGCAGGGGCGGCAAGGCGACCTGAGGCTGAATGTCACCGGCTTTAAAATGATAGGTCCGGCTGTAACGGGCATCCGGATCGCTTTGATATACCCTGTAATCACGACGGGCCCGCGACTCCACATAGTGAAGGGTGGTTTCATCCGGAGCAATGATCCCATTTTTGGCGCCAGCCTCTATGGCCATATTGCAGATGCTGAATCGGCCATCCATATCAAGAGAAGATATGGTCGTTCCGGTAAACTCCATGGCCATATAAAGAGCCCCATCCACCCCGATCTGGCCGATAGTGTAAAGAATAAGATCCTTTCCGCCCACCCATCTATGTAAAGCCCCATCAAAACAAATTCTTATTGACTCCGGCACCCGGAACCATATTTTACCGGTAATCATGACAGCGGCTAAATCAGTACTGCCAACCCCGGTCGAAAAAGCTCCCAGTGCTCCGTATGTACAGGTGTGCGAGTCGGCTCCGATGATGAGATCTCCCGGAAGGGTTAACCCCTGCTCGGGAAGCAGGGCATGTTCCACACCCATCTGACCGATCTCAAAATAATTCGTTATCTCATATGTGCGGGCAAAGTCCCGCATGATTTTACATTGCTCGGCAGATTTAATATCCTTATTGGGAGCATAATGATCCGGTACAAGCACGAGGCGGTCCCGATCAAATACCTTCCCTGTCCCGAAGGACTCAAATTCCCGGATGGCAATAGGTGCGGTAACATCATTTCCCAGAGCCAGGTCAACCTCGGCCTCGATGAATTCACCGGGCTGCACTGCCTCCCTGCCGATATGTGCCGCCAGAATTTTTTCCGTAATGGTCATGGCCATACAGCTTAGTCCTTTTTTCTCTCCCTTTTCGTGGTATGAATTACCTTGTTCATGGCATTTAAATAAGCATTGGCACTGGCTATGATAATATCCGGAGACGAACTTCGGCCTGTGATGATCTGATCATCAAACTTAACCTGAATGAAAACACTCCCCAGGGCATCCTTACCACTGGTGGCTGATTGAATCGAGTAACTCAGCAATTTTCCCGACATGCCAGTGATGTGGTCAATGCACCGGTAGGTAGCATCTACCGGCCCATCCCCATATGAAGCCTCAAGGAAGATCTCCCCGTCAGCCCGGCGAAGTCCTACCGTCGAGGTTGGAATGGTCTTATCCCCGCTGCTTATCTGAATGTATTCCAGGGTATACTGTTCCGGGATTTGATATATCCCTTCCTCCACAATCAATTGGAGATCTTCGTCAAAGACTTCCTTTTTCTTATCAGCCAGATCTTTAAACCTGATGAAAGCCTTCTCAAGCTCTTCCGGGCTCAGGTTATGGCCCATCTCTCTTAACCTCTCAGAAAAAGCATGCCGGCCGGAGTGCTTCCCCAGCACCAGCTTGCTCTCTTTCAAACCGACTGACTCCGGAGTCATGATTTCATAAGTAGTTTTCTCCTTCAGGAATCCATCCTGGTGAATTCCGGCTTCATGAGCGAAGGCATTCTCTCCGACAATGGCTTTATTCCGTTGGACGACGAGCCCTGTTAAATGGCTGACCATGCGACTGGTCTTGGTAATTTCCTCAGTGCAGATCCCTGTATCTACTCCAAACAAATCCTTGCGCGTTTTTATGGCCATGACCAGCTCTTCCAGGGCTGCATTACCGGCCCGTTCTCCCAAACCATTGATGGTGCATTCAATCTGCCTCACACCGCTCTGAACGGCAGCCAGAGAGTTGGCTACAGCCAATCCAAGATCATTATGGCAATGGACACTGAGACAGGCATCATGAATGTTTGGGACATGTTCAAACAGGTAGCCGAGAAAGTTCCTGACTTCCGAAGGGATGGCATACCCTACCGTGTCCGGGATATTAACGGTTGCAGCTCCGGCTCTGATGACCTCGGTTATCACCCGGCAAAGATAGTCCGCATCTGAGCGGAAAGCATCTTCAGCGGAAAACTCCACATCAGATGTGTATTTCCTGGCGTATCTCACCGCCTCAACAGCCTGATTCAGAACCTCCTCACGGCTTTTTTTCAATTTATGTTTTAAATGGATGTCCGAGGTGGCAATGAAGGTATGAATGCGAGGCTTTTCAGCATACTTAATCGCTTCCCAGGCCCTGTCAATATCCAACTGAGTAGCCCGGGCTAATCCGGCTATAACTGGTCCGGAGGTTCTTTTGGCAATCTCCATAACCGCCTGAAAGTCTCCTTCTGAAGAAACGGGAAATCCGGCTTCTATCACATCAACGTGAAGTCTGGCCAGTTGTTCAGCTATGACCAGCTTTTCATCACGGTTCAGGCTGGCCCCAGGGGATTGCTCTCCATCCCGCAGGGTGGTATCGAAAATGATAACCCGATTCACTCTTTTCTCCTTTTATGAAAGGAAAAGGCAGGTCGGTAACTTCCTTCCTCAAGGGGAGAGGATCTGTGCATAAAT
>JBLIRT010000001.1:0-48481 GCA_049472445.1 bacterium | reverse complement strand
GACCACTTACCCTATTCCTTCAGGTACCAGGTGCGCCGCTCGACAATAATATCTTAGAGCGGGCACTCAAACGGGCAATTCTCCATCGAAAGAACGCTCTTTTCTATAAAACAAAGAATGGTGCTCAGGTCGGGGATCTACTTATGAGCTTAATCTATACCTGTAGCTTAGCCAAAGCTAACCCTTTTGATTACCTCACTGCGCTACAAAAATATTCCTCTCACCTTCCTGAAAAACCTCAAGCTTGGATGCCCTGGAATTATCAGGATACTATCGCTTCTCTATCCTGATATCATCAGCGAAAAAGAGTAAGCCCTACTGTCTTTGTCCGGTCAAATATTATGATAATTTGGGCTATGCTACCAACCTCACCAATCCTCCTGCTGGTTGTACGTACCGTATGTTCATTTTTTCTCAGCTTGTGTACGCTTGCGGAAAGGACACAATTTATTGGCGATTTAGTCTCTATGATTAATATTTTATTTAATAGTAATTTAACAATATGGTATGCAAATGTTTTGGGGCTAGTCTGGGTCTAGTATTTTCGAAGTATATAAACAAATTAAGTTATTGAAATAGTTGTTGAAAGGTTGGTGGCGGTGCAGGGATTTGAACCCCGGACACTGCGGATATGAGCCGCATGCTCTAACCAACTGAGCTACACCGCCTTGATGACGGGACGTTCCATGGAGATTTTTTCTCTCCGCTCCGAGATCTTACCAGTGTACGGCTAAGATCTGGAAGGATAATGCTTGAAGACTCAAAGACATATGATACGAAGATTTTTATTCTTTGTCAAGAGGGAATGGATTTGAGTCCAGGGCAATCGCATCTAAATTTGATGCATTGTTCCCACAGAGTGCTAATATAAACAAAATATAGGGAGAAATGTTCCACATCGGAATAGATTTCATTTTCACAACCCTATTATAATCAAGATAGTTATGTCCAAGTGGGATAATGGTCTCTTTATTCTCGCCAATTTGTGCAAATAAGTGGGGCATAGGCATTAAAAACAAGATAAATAAGATGCGATTGCCCTGGATTTGAGTCGGTGGGGAAGAGAGGTATTGTTCCTCACTTATCAGCCCGAATAAAAATTGGACACTTTCCCCCCCTTTTTATATATGTCCCATTGTCCAATTTTCCCATGGCCAACGAACGGATTTTTAAGCTGGCCAAGCCTTTACAAGCCATCGTGGAAAATCTGTTTCCGACAGAATACCTGAATGGGTTCATTTTGAGTCCATTTTGAAGGAAAATAGGTAAAATTCCTTCTTCTTTTGATGTGAATGATCAATACGTGAAACGAGGCATTTTGATGCGACTGCCCTGGGACTTGAGTTGGATGCCCCCTCCTGGTAATTGATGTATCACCCTTTTATATATGGTGTGAGAGTGAGTCAGGGCCGAGGTTTAAAAAGGGGGCTGCCGGTTTATTTTTCCGGCCTGATGGCCTAGATTCTTCAGGCCGGAAAATGGTTTCTTTATGAATAGATTAAGAATACTCTTCACCAAAGTTCCATCCTGGATCAACGTTATACCTGTAACAGGATTTGCTTTCGGGAACCTTGGGATGGATTCTAAGTATCACCATAAAACTGTTCATAAATTAAGCCCAGAAGAAGCCCCAGAAGCAAAAGTTCCAAAAGACCGGCCCCGGGGATAATCTGTCCTCCCCTGACACTCGTCTTAACCTTCATAATTTCACCTCCTCATTCATTCCCAAATTCATCCATCGATTGAAGGCCAGGCTAAGTCAAGCCTATCGAGTACTTCAATCTTACTCTCTTTCATCCCTTACTCGGCTCTTTCCCTGCAATGCTATTACCAGGTTATTTTCTCAGCCCCTGACATCTGTAATATTCTGTAATATATGGAAAAGCGTGCCCCACCTGTGGATAACAGGTGCAGGAACCCCTTCCGGTAATGATTTTATGAGCTTAATGACGAATAATACATGACATATCAGATCCATGATAACACTGACACCTGAAAAGGCGGAGGGAGTATTTTAAGGCGTTTAAAGCGGGTCAGGCCAGGCTCTTCATCCTGGCCTGGAGAGGCGAGAGATAATCGTCCGCCCGTTCGATTGACATCATTCATTCAACTCGAAAAAAGGAGGGATGCATATGTGCTATACATGTGGATGCGGCCGGCTTGATGATAATATGGGAGATCCAAGAAATATAACGAACCAGACATTTGATGAAGCAGCGCAAGCTGACAAGAAATCAGTAGACGAGGTAAAGAAGAATACTCTCGAAGCTCTCCAGAAGAGCCTCGGGGCCAAGAAATAACATCCTTTTGTACAGGGTACTCCCTCCGTTCCTCTTCTGACAGGCTGTAGGACTGAATTTCCAACAGATGCTTTTTAGAAGCGGAAATCTCGTCATGAGAAAACCTTATGAGTAGTGTGCCAGAGGTCCGTGATACAATAAGGACCGATCCGTGATACAATAGGGCCCGACCCGTGATAAAATAAGGGCTGATTATCTAAGCGTAAGGTTGGCCATATTCTCAAGATAAGGAAATTGCTCGGATGAGGCTTAAAATAAGTCTTATCAGCAACACAAAGAGGATATAATTTCAACATAAGGAGGGATTAATTTATTCGGGATAGGCGATAAACAGTAGTTGAAAAAATTGGTTTAAAAGTGTATACTGGGAGCTAATAAAGTATGTAAAAAGTTTCATACATTTCATGGTGCACGTAAGAAGCATATTCCCTTTCTCTAAAAGGGATTGAAAAATAAACACTATTTCATTCATGAGAGGAAGACATATCAGGTATGCATGGTGGGTGTAGCTCAGTAGGATAGAGCCCTGGATTGTGGCTCCAGTGGTCGAGGGTTCAAGTCCCTCCACTCACCCTTGATAGCGCCCGTAGCTCAGTTGGATAGAGCGTCGGACTTCGAATCCGCAGGTCGCAGGTTCGAGCCCTGCCGGGCGTATTTATTTATCCTGTATACGTGTTCGAGTTATGTGGGCCGTTAGCTCAATCGGTAGAGCAACTGACTCTTAATCAGTAGGTTGAAGGTTCGATTCCTTCACGGCTCACCAATTTTTTTTGAATCTGAATTCATTTTGGCCCAAGGGTGGTTATGAAGGTTGAAGAGAGTCCCTCATAGAGAATGGTGATCTGCCTTGGCCAGTGACATGCCGCAGGAAATAGGCCAGGCGAGAGTGGCGGAATTGGCAGACGCGCTGGACTTAGGATCCAGTGGGATAACCATGCGGGTTCGAGTCCCGCCTCTCGCATCCAAACAAGATATCTGACCATGAGAGAAAAAGATGAGAACTGAGGTTAAGGATTTAGGAAACAATCAAAAAGCAATAACCATTGAGGTTCCCCAGGACGTTGCCATGGAGAAGATCAATGAGGCTTACCGGCGAATTAATGAATCTGCCAGGCTAAAGGGATTCCGGCCCGGTAAAATTCCCAGAAATGTGCTGAGAGTGCATTTCTGGAGCAAAGTCAAAACACAGGCCATCAATGATCTGGTTCCGGATTATTTCCAGAAGGCTTTGGATGAAGAGAAACTCCAGATCATGGGACAGCCGAAGTTTGAGGGAGAGATAGAGCTGCGGGAAGAGGCACCTTTTTCGTTTCAGGTGGTTGTTACGACCTGGCCGAGAACTGAATTGCCGGAGAGCTACAAGGGAATTGAGATAACAAAGGAGAAGAAAGAGGTTACTGAGGAACGAATAGGCACCGTTCTCAGGAGACTTCAAGACCAGCAGGCTGAATATCAGGTAGTGACGGATCGAGCGGTTTTGGAAAGTGATCAGGTTGTTTTAGATTACACTTCCAAAGACTCGGCCAGTGGTGATGTCCTGGAGGTTGATCATGATCTCGTGGTCGAGGTTGGATCGAGTCAACTCCTCCCTTCGCTTTCGCAAAACCTGGTCGGTATGCAGAGAGGAGAGGAAAGAGAGTTTCATGAGACCTTCCCGGAGGAGTTTCCCAATAAAAGATTCGCTCATAAGGAAGTGACATTTATCATAATGATTAAGGAAATTAAGGAGAAGACTCTCCCGGATCTTGACGATGAATTTGCCAGGGATTTAGGCGATTATACCCTGCAAAGATTAAAAGAGGAAATTGCCGAAAATTTAAAAAGACAGGACGAAGAAGAGAGTCAAAAGAACATGAGAAAGACCCTCATTGATAAGCTTCTGGCTATGACTCCGGTTGACGCTCCTGAAATCATGGTTGATCACGAGATTGAGGCCATGATCAATGATTTGGAAGCACAATTAGCCCTCCAGGGGAGAAGGCTGGCTCAATCAGAGCAAAACTCCGAAAAGCTGAGGGCTGACTTGAGAGAGTCGGCCTCGAAAAGGGCCAAAACTTCCCTCATTCTCTATGAGATTGCCTGCCGGGAAGGGATTGAGGTTACAGAGGAAGAAATAAATCGCCGGGCCAGACAATTATCCATGCAGTACAGGCAGGATATTGAAGACGTAAAAAAATCTCTGAGGGACGAAATTATGAAGACCTTGAGAGAGCAAAAAACCTTGGATTTTTTATTGGAAAGCGCTATTATCAAAGAAGAGGCAACTATTGAGAGAGAAAAGGATAACCTATGAATTTGATACCCATTGTGGTTGAACAGTCCAGCCGGGGTGAGCGGGCTTACGATATTTACTCGCGGCTCCTGAAAGATCGAATCATTTTTGTCGGGAGCCCTATTGATGATAACGTTTCGAATCTTGTCATCGCCCAGTTATTATTTCTGGAGGCGGATGACCCTGATAAGGATATACACCTGTACATCAATAGCCCTGGTGGTGTCGTAACCTCAGGCTTGGCTATCTATGACACGATGCAATATATCAAGCCGGATGTCTCCACCATCTGTATTGGACAGGCGGCGAGTATGGGCGCCCTGCTCCTGGCTGCGGGGACGAAGGGGAAAAGATATGCTCTCCCTCACGCCAGAGTTTTAATCCATCAACCGCTTGGAGGATTTCAAGGGCAGGCAACTGATGTAGATATTCAGGCCAGGGAAATACTTAGCATGCGCAAGCGATTGAATGAGATTCTGGTGAAACATACAGGCCAGTCTTTCGATAAAATACAGGCTGATACGGAACGTGATTATTATATGTCTGCCGAGCAGGCCAAAGAGTATGGTCTTGTCGATGAAGTAATAAATAAGAAGGCAGTCTAACTTTCAGTACGATAAGTAACATGAGGAACTAATCATGGCGAGGAATAAAGGCTCTAAATCCATTACGCTAAAATGCTCGTTCTGCGGAAAAACCCAGAATGAAGTCAAGAAACTGATCGCCGGCCCAACGGTGTACATCTGCGATGAGTGCGTAGAGCTTTGCAATGATATCATAGAAGAGGAATGGGAAGAGGAACGAATTGAAAATTTTAAAAGACTGGCTAAACCAGTTGAGGTGAAAAATTTTCTGGATCAGTATGTAGTCGGGCAGGAAAGAGCTAAAAAGATCCTGGCTGTTGCTGTTCATAACCATTATAAGCGAATAGATGCCCATATTGATCCCAAAGATGTCGAACTTCAGAAAAGTAATATCCTCCTCATAGGTCCGACCGGATCCGGGAAAACGCTCCTCGCCCAAACCCTGGCCAGGATGCTCGATGTGCCGTTCATCATTGCCGATGCTACTACTCTTACCGAAGCCGGATACGTCGGAGAGGATGTGGAAAACATAATTCTCAAACTCTTGCAGGCGGCTGATTTCGATGTTTCAAAGACGGAAAAGGGAATTGTCTATATTGATGAGATTGATAAGATCAGCCGGAAAACCGATAGTCCATCGATAACCCGTGATGTTTCGGGAGAAGGTGTACAGCAGGCTCTGTTAAAGATTATTGAGGGGACCGTAGCCAGTGTTCCTCCTCAGGGTGGCCGAAAGCATCCTCATCAGGAATATATTCAGGTCAATACAAAAAATATTCTCTTCATTTGCGGAGGAGCATTTGTTGGTCTGGAAAATATCATTGAGAAGCGGTTAAACAGAAATACCGTGGGTTTCCTGTCAAACACAAAGAGCAAAAAGGAACGAAGCGTCTCCAATATTATTGCCCAGGCTCAGCAGGCAGATTTGCTGAAATATGGGCTTATTCCTGAATTCGTAGGGCGGTTTCCCGTAATTGCCACCTTAAGTGAATTGACTGAAGAGTTGATGATTTCCGTTCTCAAAGATCCTCAAAACGCTCTGATTAAGCAGTATCAAAAGATCTTTGAGATGGAGAATGTCAAGTTGAAATTTACTGATGATGCCCTGGCTGCCATCGCTCAGGAAGCAATTGCCCGCAAAACCGGTGCCCGTGGCTTGCGAGCCATCCTTGAAGATGTCATGCTCGACATCATGTACGATTTGCCCTCACAAAGCCATGCTATCAAAGAATGTGTCATCACCAGAGATGTCATTAAGAGAAAAGAGACGCCAATACTGCTGTATGAGAAGGTAGGATAAACATATCCTGCTTTTCCCTTCGCCATGAGTTACATGAAGGAAGATCCCTTTACCATCCTCGCTTGCCGCATTATCATAAACCGGGAGAAGAGATGTTTTTCAAGGATAGAGCCAAGCCAAAGGTGAGCCGGCAAAAAGAAGTGCTCTCTTTGTTGCCTCTGCGGGACATCGTCATATTCCCTCACATGATTGTTCCGCTTTTTATTGGGAGACCCAGATCCATCAAGGCCATTGAGAGGGCTGCCATAAACAATAATCAAATCGTCCTTGCCTCTCAGAGAAATGCGCAGGTTGATGATCCCAAGTCAGGTGATATCTTTAATATCGGTACCGTTGCGGAAATTTTGCAGATACTGAAGCTCCCTGACGGAACGATCAAGGTATTGGCTGAAGGATTGAGCCGCTGCAAGATAGAGGAATATATCCAGGATGAGCCGTTTTTCATGGTATCAGTCTCCCTTTGTGAGCAGGAGGTTGAAAATACTCCCGAAATAGAAGCCTTGATAAGAAGTATTAATCATCAATTTGAAAGGTACGCCAAATCCAATCCTAAAATTCCCCCCGAAATGGTTCGATCAGCTCTTAATATTAAAGAAATGGGAAGGTTAGCTGATGTTATCGCTTCACATCTGACGCTTAAGCTGGAAGACAAGCAGGCCATTCTGGAGAGCCTTGATCCTGAAGATCGCCTCATGAAATTATATGGCTACCTCAATTCAGAACTCGAAATCATGGAATTGGAAAAGAAGATCCGTGGCCGCGTCAAAGGCCAAATGGAAAAAATGCAGAAAGAGTACTACCTGCAGGAGCAGATGAAGGCTATTCAGAAAGAGCTGGGCACCATTGACAACCGGAAATCAGACTCTGAGGAACTCCTGGGGAAGATTAAAGCGGCCAGAATGACCAGGGATGTCGAAGAGAAGGCCCTCCGGGAGTTAAAACGGCTTGAATTGATGCCTCCCATGTCGGCCGAGGCTACCGTAGTACGCAATTACATCGAATGGCTTGTTTCCCTGCCGTGGTCTAAGAAAACCCGCGATATGATCGATCTTGTGCGCGCTGAGAAAATTCTTAATGCAGATCACTATGGGCTGAAGCAGGCCAAAGAAAGGATTCTGGAGTATTTATCAGTGAGAAGACTGGTCAAAAAGATGAAGGGGCCCATACTCTGTTTTGTAGGTCCGCCGGGAGGAGGGAAAACTTCGCTGGCCCGCTCGATTGCCAGGGCTACGGGGAGGAAGTTTGTCCGTCTGTCCCTGGGAGGCGTACGTGATGAAGCTGAGATTCGCGGCCATCGGAGGACATACATCGGTGCCCTGCCAGGTCGTATCATTCAAAGCATGAAAAGGGCTCAATCCCGCAATCCGGTCATTCTCCTGGATGAAATCGACAAAATGAGCACCGACTTTCGGGGGGATCCGTCGGCTGCCTTGCTGGAAGTTTTAGATCCCGAACAGAACCATTCCTTCAGCGATCATTACCTGGAGGTGGATTATGACCTTTCAGAGGTTATGTTCATCACTACAGCCAATGTGATCCATAAGATACCCGGACCTTTGCAGGATCGAATGGAAGTAATCCGGCTCCCCGGCTATACTGATCTGGAAAAGGTCAAAATCGCCTCCCGGTTTCTGATACCCAAGCAATTGAAATCTCATGGGTTGACCTCAAAAAATCTTTTCTTTTCCGAAAAAGGAGTGAAATATATCATTTACCGGTATACGAGGGAGGCTGGTGTACGAAACCTGGAAAGGGAGATTGCCTCGATTTGCCGGAAAGTGGCCAGACAGGTTGTTGAAAAGGGTAAGGAGGCGAAAGTCAGTATCGGGTTACAAAATGTGCCGAAATACCTTGGGCCTCCAAAGTACCCGGAGAAGGATAAGGTTCAGGAGAATGAAATCGGTATTGTTCATGGCTTGGCCTGGTCTGAGGTTGGAGGAGATATTCTTCCCATAGAGGTCATCATTATGGAAGGCAAGGGAAAGCTCACCTTGACCGGCCAGTTGGGGGATGTCATGCAGGAATCTGCTCAGGCGGCCTTCAGCTATCTTCGTTCTAAATCCAGGGAATTACATTTAGCCGGAGAATTTTTCCAGAAGACGGATGTTCACGTCCATGTACCGGAAGGCGCTATCCCCAAAGATGGCCCCTCGGCCGGCATCGCCATGGCTACGGCTATGGCCTCTGCCTTTACCGGTACTCCGGTAAGGAATGACATTGCCATGACCGGAGAAATTACCCTCCGTGGAAAGGTATTACCCATCGGTGGTTTAAAAGAAAAAGTTTTAGCCGCTCATCGGGCGGAGATCAGGACCGTAATCATTCCTGAAGAAAACGAAAAGGATTTGAAAGAGATCCCCCCTCAGGTAAAAAAGGTCACTCAGTTTGTTCTGGTTAGCCATATGGATCAAGTGCTCAAGGTGGCCCTGGTCGAATATAGCCGTCTGGGAAAAGAACCGGCCAGGCATGAGCCGAAAACGGAAAAGAAAACATGTAAGATGGTTGATCAAGAGCCGATGGCCAGTGATCAGGTAGTATGATGATGAAAAATGTTTCGATCATATTGAGATCTTAACATGTCCTTACCAGTAGTGGCCATTGTTGGCCGGCCTAATGTCGGAAAATCAACACTTTTCAATAGATTGGTCAGGAAGAGAGAGGCCATTGTCGATGACCTTCCCGGAGTAACCAGAGATCGTCTTTATGCCGTAAGCACCTGGGAAGGCCATGCCTTTACCGTCATTGATACCGGCGGATTTGAATTAGGCTCGACTGAAAAACTCGTCGATCAAATGCGTGACCAGACAGAAATTGCCATCCAAGAGGCAGATCTGATCCTTTACATCATGGACGCCAAAGAGGGCCCCTTGGGCGTGGATAGAGAAATTATTCGCAGGTTGTATAGAGCTGCCAAACCCATCCTCTTTGTAGTTAATAAAGTAGATAATCCTGCTGCCATCCTGCCTGATTTCTATTCCCTGGGTGTTTCGTTTATTCCCATTTCAGCCGAGCATGCCCTGGGGATTTCAGACCTGGTTGATGAAATAGGAAAACATCTCCCCTCTCGGTCGGTATCTCCCCAAAAAGAGCCAAAAGATTCGATCCGGGTAGCTATCGTCGGGCGTCCGAATGTGGGCAAATCCTCTCTGGTCAACTCCCTGCTGAGGCAGGAGCGTATGTTGGTTACAGACATTCCCGGGACAACACGGGATGCGGTTGACAGCTACCTGAAATATAATCAGAGGCAGTATACCTTGATTGATACGGCCGGTATACGGAGAAAGGGGAAAACGGGGTTAGCCCTCGAAAAATATAGTGTTATTTTAGCCTTAAAGCACCTGGAAACCTGCGATGTAGCCCTTGTCTTAATCGATGCGGTTGAAGGAGTAACGAGTCAGGATGCCACTATTGTCGGCTACGCCTATGAAGGTGGGAAACCTTGTATCCTGGTAGTTAACAAATGGGACCTGATTACCAAAGATAGCAAAACCATGGGTAATTACGTGGAGAAGATCCGGTATGAACTGAAATATGTCCCGTTTGCTCCCATAGTCTTTGTCTCCGCCTTTACCGGCCAGCGTGTCTTCACTATTTTTCCCATCATTGAAAGGATATATGATCAGTATACGAGGAGAATATCCACAT
The DNA here is from genome assembly GCA_049472445.1 of bacterium. GTDB lineage: Bacteria > SZUA-182 > SZUA-182 > DTGQ01 > DTGQ01 > JBLIRT01. The sequence goes on along the minus strand of JBLIRT010000001.1, from coordinate 38,380 downwards.
CAGTACTGAACAGGGCCGTGCAGCAGATTGTCCGGGAAAATCCCCCGCCATTGTATCGGGGGAGAAGAATAAAGTTCTATTACCAGACTCAGATTTCGACCAAGCCTCCTACCTTCCTTTTCTTTGCCAATTATCCTGAAGAAATTCATTTCTCATATAAAAGATATCTCCAAAACCGGCTTCGTGATCTCCTGGAGTTGGAAAATATTCCCCTCAGGATTTATTTTCGTATGAAAGACCGTAAAGGATAGCTCCTATGCCCACCTTTAAGCTGATTGTTGCCTATGACGGCACCCCCTATCATGGCTGGCAGATACAACCTGGACTTCCCACCATACAAGGCCTCCTGCAAAAACATCTGGCCCGGATTCTGGGACATCCGGTTGAGGTTTATGGTGCCGGCAGAACCGATGCCGGAGTTCACGCCAAGGGACAGGCAGCCCATTTTCGAACATCCAGTGCTATGGAGGTAAAGGTTATAGGTCGTGCCCTCAATGCCACGCTGCCCCGTGATATTGTCATTCGTAAGATTGAGGAAGTCTCTCCTGACTTTCACGCTCAATTTGGTGCCAAAGGGAAAGAATATCGCTACTATATTTTCAACCATCCTGTCAGGTCTCCATTTTACCGCAGATATTCTCTTTTTGTCCCGATTTCTCTCGATCTTGATCATATGCGGGAGGCACTGTCTCATTTCGTCGGAACCCATGATTTCTACTCCCTGAGTGTTGCCTCTGAGGATAAGGAAAATACTGTTCGAACCATTACCAGGGCGGAGCTCATACAAGAGGGAGATTTTTTGACTATCATCCTGGAAGGTAATGGCTTCCTGCATAGGATGGTGCGCAGGATAGTCGGGACTATGCTTGAGGTGGGAAAGGGGAAAATGCCCATTGACGCTATCCCGGACATCCTGAAAACTCGTGATAAACGCCTCAGTGGAGGATCAGTGCCGCCGAACGGCCTTTTTCTGGTATCGGTGAGGTATTAAGCTGACATCCTTGTCAAGAGGCCCTGAAACAAACTCGCTTTTCAGTATCAGTGAGGTAATAAACAAGGAATGTGTGGAATATGTGGCTTTCTCAATTATAACCTCCCCGCCGGGGAGACTGGCCGGATTATTCATAGGATGTGCCAGTCCATGGAACATCGGGGGCCTGATGATAAAGGGACCTACACTGATTCGAAGGTGGCTCTGGGCATGCGCAGATTGAGCATTATCGATCTTTGTACCGGTCACCAGCCAATTTCTAATGAGCATCAGACCATGTGGGTCGTTGCTAATGGTGAAATCTATAACTTTCGAGAGCTGCGAGATGAATTACAGGAGAGAGGACACCGCTTTAAGACCGGTTCTGACTCTGAAGTGCTTGTCCATCTTTATGAGGATGAAGGAGTACATTGCCTCGACCGGTTAAATGGTATGTTTGCCTTTGCTATCTGGGATACCCTGACCCAGAAGCTTTTCCTGGCCAGAGATCGTATCGGCATCAAGCCTTTACATTTTGCCAGCATGAACCAAACCTTCATCTTCGCTTCCGAAATCAAGGCGATTCTCCAATACCCCGGATTTTATCGAGCTATAAACCCCAAGGCGGTAAATCTCTATCTGACGTATGAATATATTCCTTCACCGGAAACAATCTTCCAATCCATTCAAAAGCTGCCGCCGGGCCATTTCCTGGTTGTTAACAATCAGGGTGAAGTTCACCATCAGCAGTACTGGAATTTTGAATATCGTTCTAAGATCAACCTGTCCGGCGAGGACGAATACCAGGAGATGCTCCTTGAGAAACTTACCCGTTCTGTTCAACGGAGGCTGATCAGCGATGTTCCCTTAGGATCCTTCCTGAGTGGAGGCATTGATTCCAGTATGATTGTATCTCTTATGAAAAAGCTTGATCAGGGTAGAGTGGATAGCTTTCATATTGGTTTCCGGGAGAAATCATTTGATGAATCCATCTTTGCTCACACGGTAGCTGATCATGTAAAGATCAATCACCGCCACCACCAGTTCGACACTTCCACTTTGTTGGATATTCTTCCCAGGGTGGCTGAAAATTTAGACGAGCCACTGGGAGATGCCTCTATCCTGCCTACCTATCTGCTTTGCCAATTCTGTCGGCGCTATGTGACCGTAGCTCTGAGCGGTGATGGGGGGGATGAGCTGTTTGCCGGTTATTACACCTACCAGGCGCATAGACTAGCCAAGGTATACACTCTGTTTCCCCGTCTGCTTCGCCAGGGTATCATTGAAAAAGTCGTGCGCAGGCTCCCTGTCTCTCCTGAAAATTTCAGCTTTGATTTCAGAGCGAAAAAATTTATTTCGGGCATCAATTATCCCGCTGGTATCCGTAATTATGTCTGGATGGGCTCATTTACGCCTGAAGAAAAAAAATCCCTTTTACAACCGGATTTCCGGCAAGCCATCCAGCATCATGATGAATTTTCAATCATTCATGATTTTTTACGTTCTGCTCCCGTAGAAAATTGGCTGGATGCCATTCTCTATCTGGATATGAAACTGTATCTGCAGGAGGATCTCTTACTCAAGGTTGATCGGGCCAGTATGGCCAACGCTCTGGAAGTCCGGGTTCCATTCCTGGATCACGAGTTTGTTGACTTCGCCACGAGGCTTCCTCACCACCTCAAGCTGCGAAGGTTTCAAACGAAGTACATTTTGAAACGAAGCGCCAGGCGATTCCTTCCCCAATCAATTATCCACCGGTCCAAAAAAGGATTCGGTATTCCCCTGGCTCAATGGATTCATACTGATCTGAGATCTCTCCTGGCCGCAACCTTTGCCCGGGACAGTATTGAAGCTCAGGGTATCTTTAACCCCGGCTTCATTCATCAGCTTCTCCAGGATCATTGGGAGGGACGGGCTGATAACCGGAAGCAGTTATGGACGCTCTTTATGTTCCAGATGTGGTTTCAAAAAGTCTTTCAAAAAACATCCTCTACAGACTGAGGTGATCTCTATACAAAAGGTAACAGCCTCAGGTAATGGTTTTTTTGAGAACCAGGGCTTATTATTTTTCTCCGATGAACTAACCTGTGGATGCCGAATAATTCATCAGCAACCATAATGTATGGCCATGTCCTTTAGTTATTCAAAAATAAATTTCATATCATTTTGGTCAACGGAGCCAAATCCGGAAAATCCAGGGGGAATATGGCCGGCAAACTTTCAGGAAATGAATAAGGAATCTTCGAGATGGGTCTTTTCAAAAAACAGGATGTAATCGGGCTTGATATCGGGACTAATTCCCTCAAGGTCGCTCAGTTGAAGAGGAATTCCAAGGGCTATGAATTGATAAAAGCAGGTATAAAATCTCTGCCGCCGGGAACCATCTCGGAGGATGAGATCCTTGACAGAAAGGCCATTATTGAAGCTATAAAGGAATTGCTGCGGGAGCAGAAAATAACGACCAAACAGGTAGCCACTTCCATATCCGGCCGGTCGGTGATCGTGAAGAGAATCAGGCTGCCCGAGATGGATGAAGATGAGCTTATGGAGACTATCCTCTATGAAGCTGAACAATACATTCCTTTTGATATAAACGATGTTAATCTCGATTTCCAGATTATGAATAATGCCAAGTCAAAAGTGGAAGGGCAGATGGATATCCTTTTAGTTGCTGTCAAGAAGGAGCGTATTCAGGATATCGTCTCGCTCATTCACGAGGCTGGTCTTGTTCCGGCAGTCGTTGATATTGATGTATTTGCCCTGGAAAATCAGTATGAAGTTAATTATCCCAGGGATATGGAACATTATGTTGTCCTCCTCGATATCGGTGCCGATACCATGAATATGAACATTCTCTGGGAAGGAGAAACCATTTTTACCCGTGATGCTTCACTCGGAGGAAATAACTATTTTAAAGTATTACAGAATAACCTTGGCCTGGATGCTGACGAAATAGAAAAACTAAAATCAGGTGAAATACCTCTGGGCCTCACAGAGGATCAGCTTACTCCATTACAGGAGAGCTTTTATGAAGAGATCCTCTCCGAGATTCAAAGGTCTTTCGATTATTTCCGGGCTACGGCTGATGACACCCCGATTGCGAGGATGTTATTAAGTGGAGGAACCTCTAAAATCGGAAAAATCGACCAGGTGCTGGCCCAGCGGTTTGAGTTGGAAGTTGAAAAAAATAATCCGTTTCAAAACCTACAGATTAATCCGAGTCAATTTGATTCCAATTGGCTGGCTGAAATTGCACCCATGATGGGTGTAGTCATTGGATTAGCTTTACGAAAGGTGGACGACCGTTGATTAAAATAAATTTACTACCCAGAAAGAGAAAGGCCGCCGCTTTAATTGGTCAGGATTTGATGGTTGGCATCATCTTCATCATCTTGCTCTTTGGTGCGGGGATATTCGCCTCCGGCAGATGCAAATCAAGAGTTAGCAATCTCCAGCGACAGCTGACCGAAATCAAGAAGCAGATCGATAGCTCTAAAGTTACCATCAGCGAGATTGATAAGCTTAAAAAAGATAAAAAAGACCTGGAGCAAAAGCTTGGACTTATCGCTGATATGAAAGCCAAACAAAAAGGCCCGATAACTATTCTCCAGGGCATTTCCCAGTCCATTCCAGAAAAGGTTTGGCTCACCTCTCTGATAAGCAGAAGTAACCAAATCACCATGGAGGGAATGTCTTTAACGGCTACGAGTATAGCGCAGTTCATGAAAAATCTGGAGAGCATAGCCATGCTTTCCCAGATTGAATTGGACAGGGTAAGCCAAGCGGCGAGTGATAAGCAAAAGATCAAGCAATTTAAAATTACCTGCCATCTCACTCAATCAGTGCCCGATCAAGGACAGAAGGGGGAATCATGAGTCTTAAGGAGATTAATAAAAAATTAGCTTCTGTTCCAACACCCCAAAAGATTCTTCTGCTCCTGGTCATAGGTATCGTATTTTCCGTTGTTTGGGGCTATACCTTCCTCAAACCTCAACTGGGCCGAATCACCTCTCTGAAAAGGGAACTCGAGAAACAGAAAAAAGCGCTTCAGGAAAATTTAAAAGTCTGTAAAGATATAGATTCTTTTAAAACAGAGGTTGAAAAGGTGCGAGAGGAATTACTTCTGGCCCAGGCACAACTGCCTACAGAGAAAGAGATTCCATCGTTGTTGACCAAAATATCAGATCTGGGCAATCATAGCGGGCTCGAATTTGAACTTTTCCAGCCGCAAAAGGAAAGTCAACGAGACTTTTATTGTGAATTACCTATCAGCATCAAAGTACGGGGTTCCTATTGGAACGTCACCGACTTCTTCGATTCCATCAGTGCCCTGGACCGCATTGTCAATATTGGTGATATTGAAATGAGAAACCCCAGGATAGAAGAAGATCGCATTTTTCTTCAAACCACATGTTTGGCCACTACCTATCGATTCCAACCAAATAATCCTCAAACAGCGGGAGAAAAAAAAGATGGAAAGGGTAAAAAAGAGTAGAACATTTCTCCTTATCTTCGCCTTTCTCCCTTTCATTTTCGGCGTGTCGTCAGCGGATACAGGAATACCGCCCATACCTGGCAGCGTGCCGGCAGCAAAGGCAGGAATAACGGCTACGCCTGGCGATGTGCCGTCAGCGGATACAGGAATACCGTCCATGCCTGGTGGTGTGTTGGCAGCGGGTACAGGAATACCGTCCATGCCTGATGATGTGCCGGCAACGAATGTAGGAATAGCGGCTACGCCTGGCGACATGTCAGCAGCAGGTACAGGGATATCGGCCACGGATATGGGAATAGCCGCAAAGAGAAGAGATCCCTTCAAATCTCCACTTTTTGTGTCCAAAGCGGCATCAGAGGTCCCTGCCTCTCCACTCTTAAAATATGCCCTTTCTGAATTCAAACTGGTAGGCATCGTCTGGGGTGGTTTGGGCAGATCAGCCGTGGTGGAGACACCGGACGGGAAGTGTTACGTGATCAAAAAGGGTGAGGAGATTGGCAGGTTGAGGGGGAAGATCACTGAGATTGCGGAGGAAAAGGTTGTCGTGCAGAATGTTGTTACTGATTACCTGGGGAAAACACAAAATCAACAAATAGATATGAGACTCCATAAAGAAGAGGGAGCTCAATAGGAGTCAAATCGAAAAGCAGCAGTTGAACTGATTTTCAGTGAAAACTGATAGAGGGGGAGAGAATGGTTTCCAGAAAGTATCGTGACTGGTTAGCAACTCTATCGAAAATAACCTTGATTTCCATCGTAGCCTGGCAGACAAGCGCTTGCCTGAGCAGTTCTAAGAATGCTCAGATAAAGCCGATCTTAGAAATCCAGAAGGTTCCATCTGATCCCAACCAAAATATAGCCCTCGGGCTTTCAGATCCTAACCAGGATATGGCTGCCGGGCTTTCAGATCCTAACCAAAATATAGCCCCCGGGGATTCAGAGGCAAATGAAAGCTTTGTGCTCGATCCTCAGATCACGGAGCCATCGGCTAACCCTGAAATTACGGAGCCATCGACTGATCCTCAGATCACGGAGCCGGTAGCCAGCCCTGCGGCCAGTGATCAAGTCGATTCGGAAGATATTATTCTCAATCGGGATATTGTTCGGTCAGCTCAGCCTGCTCCGGTCAAATTTGATCAAATCCGGTATATCAATCAGACCCAGTATACCAAACAAAAAGATGAGGCTCCCTCATCTGTCCTCAAAAAATCTTATAACGGAAAGCCCATATCTTTGGATTTTCAGGATGCTGATATCCGATCAGTGTTGAGGCTTATTGCCGAAATCAGTAATCGTAACCTTGTTATTGATCCAGATGTGAAGGGAAAGGTTAACATTACCCTTCACAAGCCGGTACCTTGGGATCAAGCCCTGGAAATCGTTTTGAAGACCAATCGTCTGGCCATGAAAATGGAAGGAAACATTATCCGCGTTGGAAACCAGAAAACCTTTACTCAGGAAGAAGAGGCCGCCCTTAAAGCTATTCAAGCCAAGCAAATGACTGAGCAGGCTGAAAAGAAAACCCTCCCACCAGTAACGGAGATCGTTTCTATTAACTATTCTCAAGCCAGCAAACTCAAAGATCAGCTTACGCCTATGCTCAGCAGTCCTGAGGGTTTATCGGAGCCGCCTTCCATGGTAGTCGACGAGCGGACTAATTCTTTGATCATCAAAGACTTACCTGAAAATATCAAGAAAATTAAAACGGTTCTGGCTGAATTGGACAGAGAAACTCCCCAGGTTATGATTGAAACGCGAATAGTTGAAACTACCAAAGGTTATTCAAAGGAATTAGGTATCAGGTGGGGCGGTGCCTATCAAAAGCAAACCAGTCACCGGTTCCCCAATACCATCGATGTCACGGGAATCAGAGGTGGTATCTATGCAGTCAATCTTCCCAATGCAGGTGATGTCTTTGGAGGCATTGGACTCAACTTGGGCCATATCAACAATATGGTACAATTAAATCTGGAGCTCGATTCCATGGAGTCCCAGGGCAAGGGCAGGATCATTTCCAATCCGCGGATTGCTACTCTGGATAATGAGACAGCAGTGATAAGGAGTGGGGCTCAGATTCCTTATCCTGCCGTGGATAAAGAAGGAAATCCAACCACCAACTTCGTGGACGCGGTCATCAAACTGGGGGTCACTCCACACATCACTCCTAACAACTATATCACTCTTGAAATAGAAGCTGATAAAAGTGAACCAAACTGGGCTCAAACGGTAAATGGCGTTCCGGCTATAACCACCAGGACAGCTACAACCAAATTGATCGTCAAGGATGGGGATACTGCGGTTATCGGAGGTCTTTATCAACGCAGCCAGCAGAAGAGTCAGCGAAAAGTGCCTTGGTTCGGCAGTGTTCCTGTTCTCGGATGGTTTTTTAAGGCTAACAGAAATGAGGAATCTTATGATGAATTATTGATTTTCATTACTCCCAAGATCATAGAGCGCAAAGGATAAACCTTATCGAAGGTAAGGCAGTATCACGTTACCATCAAGTATGTATTGAATTTGAAAACCTTATTTTGAAAGTCAAACAGAAAGTAATCCTTTTAAAAAGGAGACTTGTGAAAAGAGTCTTCCTCGAGGGCGCTTGTGTCGGTTTTCTTGCCTTCACCAGCCGGTGTTCCATTCCTCAGATAATTCTTTCCCACGGTATTTAAATTTCTTTTCCTTCAGGCTTTTCTGGTTATTTCTTTAAAAATATGTTAAACTATGGTTAATTCATGGTGTAACTTTATTAGAAAAATCTGGTATAATTCACAGAAAATAATAATTCGATTAACTATGGCTGAAATTTATTCCAAAAGGAAGAATAAAGTCAAAATCATGCGTCAAAAGGAACATAAGACTCCAGTCTCGGAGGCTGGAAGCCTTAATCCTCAAATTATGCAAGGTATTCTTAATTCCATGAGCGATCTCATGATGATCGTTGATAAAAGCCTTGAGATTATTTGGAATAACCTGGTGTTTGCCAGGCACTATGGAAATAAAAAAGGAGAAAAATGCTATCAGTTTCTTAAACCGGAACCTTCCTTTTCCTGTTGCGATGAGGCATGCTGTATCGCCCAGCAAACCTTTTCTGATGGCCTGAGCCATTCGGGTGAATTTTCCATCACTTCTTTATCTGGAAATAAACAGTACTATTCTGTCACTTCTGCACCTGTTCTCTCTCCCAAAAGAAACGGCACCACGGCTGTTCTGCTGATTCTGAGGGATATAACCCTTAAAAAACGTATGGAGCAGGATCTGTGTCAACTTCGGGAATTGAATGAGGAAATCATAAAGATTGTCCCCCTTGGTATCCAGGTAGTTGATAGAGAGTTACGAATTTGCCTTTGGAATCCAGCCATGGAAAAAATCATGCATATTCCCTTTGCCCTGGTGCAGGGGAAAAAGCTCATCGAAATTTCCCCAGGCATGGCCAATTCCAAAATGAAGAAAATATTCGAACAAATATTTTTGGAAGGTAAGCCCTTTTTTGAACAATCACATAGACAACCCATGCCTGACGGCTCGGAAGTTTATTATAGACTCAGTATTTTCCCCCTGAAGGATGGTAATGGCAAGGTCAGCTTCATCCTGATCTGTCTGGAAGATATCACTGAGCACAAATCAATTGAAAATGAATTGGAAAAAAAGACTCGGGAGCAAGCCAGAGGCATTAGAGAGTGGGAGAGGAAATTTTCAGCCCTGGTGGAAAACTCAATCGAAGGTATAGGAATTTCAAAGGGAGAAATCATTACCTATGTGAACCCGAGCCTGGGCAGGATCTTGGGTTATGAGCAACATGAACTGATTGGGCAGAGTTTACGTATACTTCAGCCGGATGATGAATCAAAAAATATACTCCTGGAACGTCTGGAAAGAAAACGTCAGGGTAGGTCCAACCCACCCCGGTATGAATTGAGGGTAGGGAAAAAGGATGGGACCATGATTGACCTTGATGTCTCCTCTTCCAATATTTATGTGGATGGGGAACTCATCACCCTGTATACCGTGCGGGATATTACCGAAAGGAAGGAGGCTGAAGAGAGGGAAAGAAAGCTCCATGAGCATATGCTCCATTCAGACCGCCTGGCGGCTATGGGCAGGTTTGCGGCTGGAGTTGCCCATGAAATTAATAACCCCTTAGCTGTTCTTTCAGGGCGGATACAGGAACTTTTAATAAAGTATGAGAGGGATGAGGAATTAAGGCATAATTTCGCCAGTATGAAACGAGTATCTGACCGTATTGGCAAGATCGTTGATAGCCTTCTCTTCTTTTCCAAACAAAAGGAAGAGCCCAAATATCTTTATGAAATCAATGCAGTTATCGAAGATGCCATTTCAATGTTTGAGAGGCAGACCATGACCAAAGGGGTACGTCTGATTAAACATTATGCTCCGAATCTTCCATCGGTCATTGTAACAGCCAGTCAGATTCAGCAGGTCTGCGTAAATCTCCTTATTAATGCTATTGATGCCACAGACCTGGGAGATGTTATTACCATTTCAACCAGATTGGATAAGAAGCGTGAAAGCATTCTCATAATCTTCAAAGATACGGGATGTGGTATTCCAAAGGAATACCAGGAGAAGATATTTGAGCCTTTTTTTACTACGAAAGAGGTGGGTAAGGGAAGCGGGCTTGGCCTCTCCATAAGCTCCGGGATTATTAAAGATCACCACGGAAATATTCGTGTGCGATCTAAAGAGGGCTCCGGGACTATATTTACGATAAAACTGCCACTTCCGACACCAGAGGAGATGCTGCAATACGGGCTTGACCCATCCCCTATGAGCCTCAATACCTGAACCCCCATGGTGGGATCTACATACATCTTATTGATTTCGTTTATATTGGTGCCACGGCCCTCTGTTTTTGAGGCTCTTAATGGCATACAGTGCCTGGTCTGCCTTATGAATTAATTCATAATCATTGGCTGCATCCGTGGGATAATTGGCAATCCCGAAGCTGATCGAAACCTGCAGCTGCTGTTCAATCTCTACGGAATGAAAAGCCGTTCGGGCGAGCTCATTTTGAATACGGCTCATGGCCTTTTCAGCATTGTCCCTTGAAGTTTCAGGCATGATAACCACAAACTCATCACCTCCATATCGAGCTACAATATCTACTTCCCGCAATCTTTGGCGAATGAATCGTGCTACCGATTTGATCACAAAGTCCCCTATCTGATGTCCGAAGTTGTCATTAAATTCCTTGAAATAGTCAATATCTAAAATGGAAAGAGACACATCATGATGGTACCGATCAGACATTTTCAAGACATCCACCAGGGTTTTATCAAAGTAGTAGCGGTTGTACAGTTGTGTAAATGAGTCGACATGGACTAATTGCTGTAAGGTTCGAAATCTCCTGATCTTGGCTTGAAGGCGAATGATCAGTTCCTCCGCACTGACAGACTTTGGAATGTAGTCATCCGCTCCGATTCTGAGTCTGACCAGGCTGTCTTCCTCTCCGTCATCCTCCATCAACAAAACAAAGGGTATTACTGCTGTGAGCGGCCTTTCGCGGATTCGGCGGCAAAGCTCTATACTGCTCATTGAAGAAAGATAAGCGTCCGTAATGATAATGTCGGGAATATACTCATGTAAAACAGTTAAGGCATCGGATCCGTGATTGGCTTCCAGGACAATAAACCCCGCCTTCTCCAGATATTCTTTCAGCCTTTCCCTGACCGTGGCTTCCTCTTCAATTAAAAGGACCTTTCCAGGTAGGTCGAGCATATCTCCTCCGAAATTCTTATTGGCCGATAATAAGCTCGTATCAAGCGTCTTCATTTTTTTGAGAGGATGAGAAGGTTTCCAGAACCGCATCCTCCTCCAGTTTTTCAATCTTCACTCGATGTATCCTCCTTTCATCAACCTTTTCAATGGTAAATCGCAGCCCTTGATAAGTAATTTGCTCACCCTGTTGAGGGACTCTCTCTAAAAGATTAAAGATTAATCCACCTATGGTTTCGTAGTCATCAGATTTGAGGGGAATCTGATAGTAATCTTCCAATTCATCCACGGCCAGCCTCCCATCGGCTATGATGATGTTTTCTTTAATCGTCAGCATCTTTTCAGTGTCGGTGTCATATTCATCCTCAATCTCTCCAACTAACTCTTCCAGGAGATCTTCAATCGTAACCAGTCCCGCTGTTCCACCATACTCATCAATAGCAATAGCTAAATGTACTTTTCTTCGCTGAAATTCGCGCAGCAGCTCACTGATCCTTTTCGTTTCAGGGATGAAAAAGGTAGGTCGCATGATATCGGACACTTTAAAATTGCTCTTATCCATATTATGTAAACGAAGGAGGTCTTTTACGTACAATACCCCAACAATGTTATCTATCCGATCCTTATACACCGGTATTCTGGAATGGCCGTCTTTAATGACAAAATCCATCACGTAATCATAGGAAGCATCCTCTCTGAGGGAGGACATCTCAATTCTGGGGACCATAACTTCCCGGACGATGGTATCACCAAATTCAAGAATACTCTTGAGCATTTCATGTTCATTTTCTTCAATCAGGCCCAATTTTTCTCCTTCATCAATCAATTTCCTGAGCTCATCTTCACTTTGAACAATGGTTTTTCGAGAGCCTAAGCAAAGACGTGTCAGTACCTCCCGCAAGTGAGAAAATAATTTTTGAAGAGAGTTTGCGGCATCTTCTCCAGGTGGTTCAACTTTTTCCATAATACTCTTTATTTCTCCTTTATTTTAACAGATATTGAAATAACATAAAAATAGCTATCGTTACGATACTGCCTACAAGAGCCCCGGCAATAACCTCTCTCTGGGTGTGAATTTTTAGCATTAACCTGCTATGACTCACCATAAGGGCTAAACACAAGGCAAGTACGATAACGATGGGATTGTCGCTTAAAAAAAATACTGCTGTGCCAAGGGAAAAGGCTACGGCTGAATGGCCGCTCGGCATACCCCCGTGCAAGGGCTCCCCTTTTCCATACTTGGCTTTGGCAATGACAATAAATATAATTATGACCAGAAGACAAACCAGAATAATATAAGCAGAGAGTACATTTTTACTCAACCCGTGGAAAAATCCTACTGCTCTGGAGGCCGGCGAAAGAAGATGGGGAATGAAGATCAAACCTCCCAGGATTATTGAGGCAATAGCCGAAATCAACACAGCGCCTGCTGCAATATCCTTGACAATTTTGGCCATGTAATCGCTCTGCGGGCTGATCATATTCACCAATTCCTCAATGGCGGTATTCATAACCTCAACCATCAAGACGAGGGATATTATCAGGATGATCACCAGGAAATCTCCTTTGGTGATAGGCAGAAGAGCACTTATCACCAATACCAGAGCGGCCGCCAGGAGGTGATACCTGATATTTCTCTGAGTCCTGGCTGTATAAACAATTCCTTCAATGGCAAAGTTTATCTTTTCCAGAAGGATGTATGATTTGCCGTCAGGCATGGTCGGCCACCTCACCTTGAATATGTTCCCAGATTTCCCTTGATCTGTTCTCCATGAGATGAGCCTCCTCTGGATTAAGGTGATCAAATCCAACGAGATGGAGAATACCGTGTATCAGAAGAATGGCCAACTCCCGCTCCAGTGAATGCCCTGCTTCCCGGGCCTGCCTGCGGGCAGTTTCAACAGAAATAACTACATCTCCCAGCAGCTCAGGATGAAGATCTGCATCCTCTCCCTCTCTCATGGGAAAGGCCAGGACATCAGTCGCTGAATCCATATCCCGATATTGCCTGTTTAGTCTGCATATAGTCTCATCTGTTACGAAGAGAATGCTCACTTCCTGAGCTGGAAATCCCAAGTCTCCTAAGATTTTCTTCGTTATCCTCTTCCATTTGGGGATATTTACCTTTAGGATCCTTTGCTGATTTCTGATTTGGATCTCCATTCTTCTTTCCATTTTCCGCTCCACTCTCAAGACTGGGATAGGCAATTCTTTGATGGAATATACCTGTCAAAATACGATTGAAGCTGCCGGCGATCTGGTGCAGATCCTTCAGGGTCAGTTCACAATCATCCAGCTGACCATCCCTGAAGATATCATTGATAATAGTTAAAATTAAACCTTTGATTCGAGATGGGCTCGGCTCGGTAAGGGTTCTTGAGGCTGCTTCAACGGCATCAGCTAACATGATAATTCCCGCCTCTTTCGTTTGTGGTTTGGGACCCGGATAACGATAATCATCTTCTTTCACTATGTATATTTTTTGCCCTTCTCTTTCTTCCTGATCTTTAGCTTTTTTATAGAAAAATTTTTGCAGACTGGTTCCGTGGTGCTGGCTGATAATATCAACAAGGGTTGGTGTCAGTTTATGCTGTCTGGCCAGCTCAACTCCATCCTTCACGTGAGAGATTAAGATGAGGCCGCTCATACTTGGCGAAAGCTTTTCGTGCTCATTTTTAAAATTCATTTGGTTTTCTACAAAGTATCGAGGCTTTTTAATCTTGCCGATATCGTGATAATTTGAGGCAACACGAGCTAAAAGAGAGTTAGCCCCGATTGCCTCACAGGCTGCTTCAGAAAGGTTGCCGACAATAACGCTATGGTGGTACGTGCCAGGCGCTTCGGTAGCCAGACGGCGCAAGATTGGCTGATTCATATTTAATAATTCTAACAGTTTGATATCCGTGGTTAATTTAAATAAAGATTCAAAAATCGGTAAGAGCACTGAGACTAAGGTAGCTACTATCAACCCTCCAATAATCCCGAAAAGGCAGTCATAGGCACCCTGAGAACTGAACAAGGCCCCTTTGGTCATATCCAGGGGGATGATCACGGCCAGGTTGGCTAAGCTGACCATCGCCCCGCTCCGGACAACAGCGGTGCGGTGAGCTTTATATACCAACCCATAAATGGCCCCTAATCCGCTGAAAAAAGCCAATAAGAAAAAATAAAAGTCTTTACCCAGAAGCAAACCTGAAAAAATGGCTATGGCGGCTGCAACCATAACTGCAATCTGGGCATCCAGCAAGAGAGCAACGAGCATGGCTGCAGCAGCGAAGGGAAAGGAGTAAAAATAAGATCCATATTCTATCTGAGATACGGTAGCCGATAGACCATGAGCTATATAGACAAATATCTTATTGAGAAACATCGTAATCAAGATAATAGAAGCGATAAGAAGGAGATTTTTCATATTCCTGGCCAGAGTCGGATGAACCCGGTCAATAAAGAAGAGCAACATGATCAGGGTTAAAAGAACGATAATCCCAAGTCCTAAAAAAGAGAGATAGACATTCTCCTCCTCAGTAACTTTCATTAACTCATAAAGCTTCGTCAGGTGATTTTCAGTAATTCTTTCCCCTTCCCGTATAATCATCTCCCCCTTTTTAATCTGGAAGAAAGAGGGCTTGACACTTTCAATAGCCTGCATTCTTCGAAGCCTTGTCTCACTCAGGTTAAGATTTATATTAGGATAAATTAATCCCTTGGCGACGGTTGCTGCTAATTGTGAGATCTTTGGGTTCTCCGGAAAGAAAGATGAAGACATGGTCTGGATTTCCCTTTTAGCGCGTTCTTCATCAAACACTTCATCGATACCTTTCATGACTACTTCCTCGCCGGTAGTGATATTTCTCTTGATGAAGCCCTTTTTAATTTCTTCGAGGGGCAGGTTTAAACTTCCTACAATACCTTTCTGCATGACCACGCTCAGAAGATGATAGATAGAACCTCGGAAGGTTCCCTTTTCCGGCCAGTTGAGGAGGTATTCATATTCCTCGAAGGAAAGGGGAAGAGAGGTTTTTTGTTTAAACCGCTCCCACCTTTGCTCGGCAGTCAAGACTAACGAGGATGCCTCTTGGGGCGAATCTGATAGACTCTTGGAAGATTCCTCATAATCTGATCGAAGAGGCTCGGATAAGCCTGCCTCCGGGGAATTGCTTTCCGGTGATCCTTCTTTTCCTGTGGAATTTGTCCCAGTTCCTTCCTGCTCAGGGAAAAGAGCCTTTTGATCTTCTTTCAGTAATCTGAAAATGAGGCTTAACTTCTGGTTGATATCCACCAGTAATCGGTCATCAAAATCATATACAGCTAAAACCTTTGCTTCCGCCTCCTGTTGTCGTTTTATGGTGGTAGCCTTATCTTCCACCTGAAGATCTCTGGGAGCTTTGATATCCTTGGGACTGATATCCCCTGCCTGCATGGAAATGTGGGGAACGCTAACTATGGGCGAGATTAAATAGGTCAAGGCGATGGTCAGGACAAGTAACAGCCCGCCGAAATGGAGGGTGTAATTTTTATAATACCTTGAAACGAGTATCTTTTTATCTTTTAAGGGGATTTTTTTGGCACTTACTGCTTTTCCTGCACTCTTATTTCCGATACCAAACATCGTTATCCTTCACTGGTAGGCACTTCACCAGATTTCACACCAGAATGATTTCGTTGAGGATTATAAGCCTCGTAAGCCTTGATAATCTTCTGCACTAAGTTATGCCGAACGACATCCTGGTCAGTGAAATAGATAAATCGGATACCGTGGATCTTTTTCAAGATAGACTGAACTTCAACTAAACCCGAGGATCTTTCAGGAGGTAAGTCAATTTGGGTTATATCACCCGTAATGACAGCCTTGGATCCAAAACCCAATCGAGTTAAAAACATTTTCATTTGCTCTGAAGTAGTGTTTTGAGCTTCGTCCAAAATAACAAAGGCATTATTTAAAGTCCTTCCCCGCATATAAGCCAGAGGAGCGATTTCTATAATGTCTCTCTCCATGAGACGATGAGCTCTTTCTGCATCCATCATATCATAAAGAGCATCATAGAGAGGGCGTAAATAGGGATTTACTTTCTCCTGTAAATCGCCGGGGAGGAATCCCAGCTTTTCACCTGCCTCCACGGCCGGTCTGACCAGAATAATACGGCTTACCTCTTTTTTTATCATTGAAGATACAGCCATGGCCATGGCCAGGTAGGTTTTCCCAGTCCCCGCCGGCCCGATTCCAAAAACAATATCATCCTCTCTTATGGCCTGAATATATTCCTGTTGCACCTTTCCTTTGGCTCGAATAAACCGCTTTCTCCCTGCAACTTCAATTTGGTCTAAAAAGATTAATTCCAGATCGGCATTTTCATCCTCAGTAAAGGTCCGAATAATATAATTGATATCAGTTCCTTTACTTACAGCCCCCTGTTTCATTAAGTTAAGCAGCCTCGGAATAATGTTTGTCGCTCTGGTGACATTTTCCTCATTGCCTAATATACAAAACTGATTTCCTCTGGTTGAAATCTGAACCTTGAAGTTATCCTCAAGCAATTTTACATTTTTTTCATTACAGCCAAAAAAATCAATCAGGCCCTGATTATAATCGCATTCAATCTTCTTAATTACCTGTTCTTTTTTCAATATTAGCTGGGTCTCCCTTTCCAAAATGATTCATTTCCTGTCATGTAGTCATCGAGGAATCACGAACCGTTGTCCCGGATAAATAAGATCAGGGTTACGGATCTGAGCTCGATTGGCCTTATATAAAATGGGCCACGAGAGGGGATTGCTGTAAACATGCATGTTCTGGCATATTGTCCATAGACAATCTCCCACTTGTACCACATATTCTTCATATTCTTCGTACTTCTGCTCTTCCTGGAAAGCTGATGACGATCCTTTCTGCTGTTCTTTTTTTGGCCCGGCCGTCCATCCGGATTCGTCTGAAGGCTCAGGTTTCTCACATTTCGCTTCATTTTTACTCTCTTCAGGTTCCTTGGTCCTTTTTTGTAAGTCCTTACATCGGGAGATTATTGATCTGGCCTTCTCGATAACTTCGGAATACTGTTCCTGACCATATTTTTTTTGAATGATATGAAAATGAGTTAAAATATCCCTATATTCTTCTAAATTATACCGTATGAGCCGTTTCTCTTCCAGATCACAAAGGGACCTGTGAGCAGCAGTCAGTTCTCTTTCTGCCTCCTCCCTGGCTTTTCCCTTTCTTTCTTCAGCCTGGGACCCTGCCTGGCGAGCCTCTTCTCCAGCTTCCAAAGCCAAGGTGCGAGCCTCTTTAAACCTTTTCCTTTCAAATGCCAAACGAGCCCTGGCTAATTTCTCCTCAATATGTTTCAACTCCTCAGCTATATAAGATCCGGACTCTGCTGACCGGATAGCGGCTATGGCCGCCTCTGCGTCGCCGATCTCTCGTATGGGGGGGCGTAAGCATCCATATGCGCCCATGATAAGGCAGCAATACAACCCCATAATCTTTCGAATCCCTTTTGGCTGTCCGCAAATCACCAGTTCTCATCTCCTGCCGGATTCTTGTAACTTATTAGATATTATTTTATATTATCTCTTCTTATTATAAATAGCATGATGTCCGGCTCATGTCAATGAAAATCAATTACTTATCTATTTTCAACATGTTATGTAGGCATACGGAGGTATAGGAAACTTCCAAAGACTATAAAAATGAAATTTCCCAGCCAGACAGCTATCATAGGGGATATCAGTCCCGTACGCCCCAGAGAGACTCCGATATAAAAGATGAGCCAATAAATAAAACTAATGGCCAATCCCAGCCCTACACTAAACAACTTTGCGCTCTTATCAATTTTAACGGCAAAGGACAGGCCGATCAGAGTCATAATAAAAGTTATAAAGGGCGATGATACTTTCATGTGCAGATCGACTAGATAGGTATTAACGTTGTACCCAACTTCCTTCAGACGTTCAATATATTTGGACAACTCTCGGTAATTCATTTCATCTGGTTGTTTTTGTAAGGCAAATATGTCTTCAAACCGTTCCTGGATCGGAAACCTTTCGCATTCAAACTCCCTGAAAGTCACTTTCATGGGATCATCATGTTGAAAAGCACGTTCAATCCCGTTATAAAGATACCAGTTCCCTTCATGATAAGCACCTCTTTGAGCATCTATTCGACGAACTAACTGAAACTGGGGGTCCAATTCAAAAAGAGAGATTCCTCGAGCCTCCTGTCTCTCCTGGTCCATCAATTGAATATTGAGCATATTATTTTTTTCACTCCAGAGCCAGATCCGATTCTGGCGCAGGTTCTGGCTGACTTTCTTGCCCTCGATTATGTTCTTGTAATAAGCAGCTCTTTGATTGCTTTTGGGCAGGATTATCTCATAACAGGCAAAGGTGAATAGGGAAAACAGAAAGGCAATGACCAGCAGAACGGAGGTTAGGCGATAAAGGCTGATACCACTTGCTTTGATAGCCATCAATTCACCGGATCGAGACATCAGTCCCAAAGCTAATAAGGCGGCGATGAGAAAAGCTACCGGTAATATCTGAAAAAAAATTTGAGGCAAGCTGTAAAAAAGATATTTTAAGGCGAGGTATGGATTAAGGCCATGCCTTACCACATCATCGATTTTCTCGAAAAACTCAATGATAACATAAATTCCCATGAGGGATAGGCCGGTCCAGGATAAATACCGGAGCAACTCTTTTGATACGTAGCGGTCTAAGATACGCATAAGCCTTTACCATCGCTCCAATTTTTTAAAATAATACATGCCTGTCAGCCATAAGAGGATGTTTGGCATCCACATGGATAGCCAGACAGGCAGCCATCCTCCATAGGCCATGGTCTTTCCAAACCCTAAAAAGGCATAATACCCCAGGATGATGATCAGACTCAATCCAAACCCGCTGAGTCGATTCCCCTTTCGATTCTGAATCCCAAGGGGGCAGGCTATCATAGCAAAGACAATACAGGCAAAGGGTATGGAGAACTTCTGGTGCCATTCTATCATAAGTCGATAAGGCTGGCGGCCTGCCTTTTTTTGTTTTTCTATTTCCTTCCAAAGCTCCTGAATACTCATTACCCGGAAATCCCTCCTGCTTTCAGGATAATCCCCGCCGGGCAGGAGAATATCGTACGTCGAAAAGTTCAACCGCTGATATTCCCGTGCATTCATCGGATTACTTCGGTGAATCGTTCCATTCTTAAGGCGAAGAATCAATTTCAGGAGGCGATTATTGGCTATGATTTCACCACTGCCGGCAAAGACGGTAACCATTTCACCCTTTTTCCGCTGATCCGAGATCATCACTCGGCGAAGTAAAGATCCTGAAATTTCATCAGCATAAATAACCATATCCTCAACAGTATCATTGAAGGTTTTTTCTGTCAGTCCTAACGTGGCATGCTTCCATGTTGCCTCCAGGATCAAATTTTGAAGGGCTGCATTCCCCCTGGGGGTAATATAGCATGAGATACATAAGGTGGCTGCGAAAAGGAAAACTGAAGTTACAAACACTGGAGCCATAATCCGATAAAGGGAAATCCCTGCTGCACGCAGGGCCATAATCTCATTATCTGCGGACAATCTCCCAAAGAGTATCAGAATGGCGAAAAGAAAGGACATGGGAATGACGAAGATAAACAGAGAGGGTAAAAGGTATAAGACAATCAAGCCTACCGCTTTTACTGGAATCCGGTTGGCTACTATGATTTCCATTAACCGGAGAATTTTTCCCATGAGCAAAACGAAGGTAAAAGCTGATAATCCCAAGCCTAAGGGAGGAACTAATTCTCGAATAAAGTATCGATCAATAATCTTCAATTTACGTAAACTGGAGGCCTGTATCCTGCCTCAAAAAATAAAAGGGGTAGCTTTTCTACCCCTTTTATCATCAATTCCCTTTTCCCGTAATTCAGCCACAAAAGCCTTATTCATTCTTGGCGTGGCATTCATTACATTTCGTGGGTGCCTTCTTCTCCACAGCCTTCTCGTTGGTCTTGTGGCAGCCTTTATAGCAGTTATCGTGCATGGCTGATTTCAGATCGATGATCTTGTTGTTCTCGCCATGCGGCTCAGCCCCGTGGCAATCCGCGGTACTGCATTTATTTGCATTCTTGAGATCTTTGTCATCCTTCATGTTATGATGACATTCCTTACAGGTAGCATAATCACTGTGCTTTTTGTGGGTCAGAGTAACCAGCTTTGATTTCGGTGGAACTTTCGTCTTCTTGCCATCCTTGAAGCAAGTCTCAGGACTATTGATCTCAAAAGTATCCTTCACCTCCGGGGCTTTCTCCTCAGCCTGTAACCAGGAGACACCACCTACCAGTAAAACACCTAAGAATATGGCCACAACTGCTTTTTTCACTATATCCCTCCTTTCCTGAAAGTTTTGTTACGTATGCCAGGGAGCATCATCTAAAACTTACTACATTATAATAACAATTCCGCTTTATTGTCAAGGGTAAAGAGATGCTTGGTCGAAAAAAAAGTCCGCAAAACACTCTAATAGTTCTCAATATTTATCACATTTATCGGCCCAAATTGAGTCAGAGATTGATCAAAATGATCGTCATTTCCTAAAACCAAAAGGATATATTTTTCTGGCTCAAGATAGTTCCCGGCTACCCGCTGCACATCCGCTAAACTCACTTTTCGGATATTTTCCTGAAACGTATCCAGGTAATCCCGGGGCAAGTCATGATATTCTAAAGACATCAATTGTCCAACTAGGCCGTCAGAGGAGGAGAAGGAGAATACGAATTGATTCAGGATTGAATCTTTGGCCCATTGAAGCTTCTCGGAAGTAATCTGACCCAGCTTTACTCGATTCAGAATCTGATACATGAGAGAAGTAACCAGATGAGTATGAGAGGAACCTGTAAAACAATAGGCGCCAAACACTCCATAATCCTTATACCCTGTGTGGAAGCTTCCTACACTATAAGCGAGGCCTCGATCGGAACGGATTTCTTCAGCCAGATAAGAGTTAAATCCACCTCCTCCAAGAATATCGTTTAGAACAGAAAAAGCAAAGTAGTCCGGATGGCTCTTGGCAGGCGCCATGCCTCCCATGAGAATGATTGATTGAGGTATTTGTTTTGAAATAAAGTTCACGGTTTTCGAAGCAGGTCCACGTGGAACCGGGGGCTGTGGGACAGGTTTCGGTAGAGGCTCCCATCCGGCCGTGAGCTTTTCCAATTTTTCTATTATCTCCTCTTTCAGGAAATCGCCGGAAATTCCCAGGATCAAGTTGTCTGGATGGAAATACCGGCCATGGAACCATATCATATCCTCGCGGGTCAGTTTTTGGATATCTTCAATATGAGCTTCATTGCCTCTCGGATCGCCTTTATAAAGAATCTTCCGGAACTCACGAAAAGCAATATTTTGTGGAGAATCATTTTTCCTGCGGATTTCTTCAGTCTTTTTTTGTTTGGCCAGATCCACTTTATCCAGCTGAAAGGCAGGATTTCTCAAAACATCGAAAAAGAGCTCCATGCCTCTATCAACATCTTTCGTGAGTACGGACAGAGATGCCTGGCCTGAATCCCTGCCAATGGACGTACTCACATGTATCGAGTGAAACTCAAGTTCCTCGTCTAATTCAGCAGGTGACAGGGACGCAGTTCCTCCTGTTCTCATCACCTCTCCAGTCAGTTCACCCAGGCCGATTTTATCAGAAGGCTCATAGATACTCCCGGTTCTGATCAGGACGGAAATGTTGATGATGGGAATTTCATGGTCTGGTAAGAGATATAGAACCATATTATTCTTTAATTTTTTTCTTTCAACTTTTGGAAGGTGCAACTCCAGTGGACGGTATTGAAGATGGCGGGGGTCAGGTAAGGGGGATGGTATCTTTGAAGGCAGTGAGGTACAGCCTGACAGGAAAACCGACATCATGCCCATGGTGACTGTCAATAACAAGAGACCGAGGGGTACATATCCCGGCCGTCCAGGGTCATGGCCCAGTGCTCGCTGCCTCAATCCATTTCTCTGGCGGGTGGTCATTTCTTCATCTCCTTCTTCAGGCATCTCCCTTATGCGGGGCGGTCATCTTTCCGCTGATATGTTTCGTAATACAGGTTTCCGGGCTATTGGGAGGAAGCTGCCGGTACAATGAAAGATACCGTCCGATTCCTTGAGATAAGAAATTTTCGGACAGTCTCCTGGATTTCCTGAGGAGTAATCTTATCAATTTCTTCTAAATGGGTATCAATATATTTCCAATCCCCGGCCACACTTTCAAAATAGGAGAGTCTGCTGGCCAGACCGGAGTTTGATTTCAGCGAACGGATATAATCCCCTATCAACTGATTTTTGACCTTCTGAAGCTCACGATCGGAGACCAGTTCGTTTTTTAACCGGTCAATTTCCTCATTAATGGCCTGTTCAATCTCTTTTACGGTATGAGGATGCCGGGGGGTAGCCATGAATATGAACAGATTCGGAAAACGGGAACCAGGCATCCCGTTCGAGGTTCTCACCTGGATAGCCAGGCGGTCTTTCTCCACTAATCGGTTATAAAGACGGGAAGTCCGTCCGTTGGTCAGGATTGCATCCACGACATCAAAAACATAATCCTCTCGGGTTGGCAGTGTGGGTTTATGATAGCCAACTAAAAGCTGTGGTTGTGAGTCCAGATGCACAGCAATTCTCCTTTCCCCTATTTGAGCCGGCTCTTCCGCTGTTATGATGGAAGGCGATCCACGGCCGGGAATGGAGCCGAAATAACGCTCAACCATGGTCATAAATTCCTCCGGATCTACATCTCCGACAACCGCGATCACCATATTATCCGGAACGTAATAGGTATGAAAGAACTGTTCCATATCTGCCTTGGAAATGTATTGTATTTCCGATTCCCATCCTATGATTGGATGGCGGTAAGGGTGGCAGAGATAGGCGGTAGCTAAGAATTGCTCTACAAATTTACGAAAGGGCTCACTTTCATTCGTTTGCCTGCGCTCTTCCATGACCACATTTCTTTCAGAGTAGAACTCCCGGAAAACCGGGTTGGCCAGCCGATCAGATTCCAGCCGGGCCCAGAGCTCAATCCGATTGGATGGCAGATTCACCTGGTACGTGGTTAAGTCCGCGCCGGTGCTGGCATTGAATCCTACCGCACCGCTGGCAGTATAGAGCAGGTTCATTTCATCCTTTACTACATAAAGGCTTGCTTTCTCCTGCAGCTTTTGCAACTCTTTTTCCAGTTCCTCAATAACCTCCTTCCGGCCACATTTCCCTTTCTTCCTCTCGTTATCTAATTTCTGTCCTGTCTGATCAATGAACTGTAATATTTTTTTTTCCTCTTGATAATTTGTCGTTCCGATCGTTTCTGTCCCCTTGAAAAGCATATGCTCCAGGAAATGGGCGGTTCCTCTTCCCTTATCCTCTACCATACCGACTCGAAATCGAATGTAGAGAGAAACGGTCGGGGATTGATGGCGCTCCAGGATCAGAATTTTCATGCCATTGCTCAAGGTATGCTCAATGACCCTGCCTGAAAGCCGGGTAGCCTGGCCGGGAAATGGCTTCAGGATGCTGATCAGGATAGCTGCCCACCCGGCAACAAGTATAAGTTGTTTTTTCCATTTCTGAGTTGTTTTCATTGAGGCCTCATTATTATTTTTAGAGGGATGTAATGTATCTGGTGCCTACATTTTGGATGGAGTCGAATCAAGGCTGAACATGCAGTCACTCTAACCCAATATGATGAGCTTGTCAATACTGTTACATGGCCTCTGGAATTATGACGCCCAGGCTTTCTGGTGGCTTTCAGGTACATCCCTTCCGTTTTCTCAATATTACCCTGATTGCTGTTACCTTTATTATAATCAACTATGCAACTTCTGGTATGGTGATTTCTATTATCAGTTGAAACAAAGTTTAAGAAATCCTGTTCCCGGTGAAAGTCCTGAGGAACCATCAATTGATGAGAATAGTGAAGAACCTGAAGAACCATTAACCAGTATGTGCTAAATGATGATCCAATTTCTTTACTTCTTTTTTAATGTGATCTCCAGATTTGTCTTTTTCCACTTCAAGGTCATATCTTGTTTGTAAATTCAACCAAAACCTTTCTGATAAACCAAAATATCGGGATAATCTTAAAGCTGTATCAACACTAATAGAACGTTTTCCCAATACAATTTCATTAATCCGGCGAGGAGGTACATTAATATCCTTCGCTAATCGGTATTGACTAATATCTAGCGGTTTTAAAAACTCTTCAAGAAGAATCTCTCCCGGGTGTATAGGAGCAATTTTTACTTTTTCCATATTCTTCCGTCTCCAATTATTTATTTTTCTATTCAGCCTTATATTTATGGTAATCAGTTATTTCTACTTCATAAACATCCTTCTTGTGCCATTTAAAACGTATTCTCCATTGGTCATTAATTCGGATGCTATGTTGTCCTTTTCGGTCTCCTGAAAGTTTTTCTCGTTGATTTCCCGGCGGTATACGAAGATCGTCTAATTTTTCCGCGGCATCTAATATCATAATTTTCCGGTAGGCGATTCGTTGTATATTTTTTGGAAAATGCTTTGAAAATTTTCGTGCGAAGATTTTTTCCGTTTCTTTACAACGAAACCCCCTTATCATATTTTAATGATAACGCATCGCGTTAATAATGTCAAGAACGGTTTCGAGCGCAGATTTGGACTGCCACAGTTTTTACCTATCCAAAAGCATTGCTTTAGGATAGCTGTTCTGCCTGCTGCCGGAGGTTTCCGGATAAGCTCTAGGGGCCATTCAGGGTAGAGGCGACTATTTTTATAGACAGGCATGCAGCTTGCATCCTCATACCCATAAATTGGCTGAATTTACGAAGTGTATACGACTTAACCTGAAAAAGGTCTTTATGAAAGGGAAGCGGATAAACCGGTTTTCTTCGTCCTCTCCAAGACTCACCCGGCTCTTAGCCGTTGGGATCATATCTTTCATGACATGTATGATCGGCCACCATCGCCCTGCTGTCGCCCAATGGTTGGCATCAAATCTGAACTATCCGCTCACCGCAAGGAGTATGAACTCCACTTCCTGGATGTATTTCCCATACTCCCAGACGTCCTGGGCTCCTTACCCTTCTGCTCAGGAACCTTCAGCCTGGCCATCGATCAGCTCATTTTCCGGCTGGTGGGGAGGCTCCTTCCTCCCTGTTTATGCTTTCCCCTCTGCGTTTTCAAAAACTTTTCCAAATTCCTATGCTTTCAATATTCCCTGGGCGATATCCCCTTATTCACTCTCCTCTCCCACTGCTGCCTTTACTCCCTTGCCTGTGGAAAGGCAGGTTACGGGTGTTGAATCGAGGCAGATAGCTTACATGTCTTTTGCCAGCCAGAGATCGGGGCTGACGTATGCCCCGGGAATCCCGGTTTATGCGGCAAATCAGGTCATTGTACAATTCGTGCCTGGAACTCCTTCAACCGAAGTCGGACGGATCTGCGCCATGCATCAGTGCCAGCATATCTATAGCAGCCCCTATGCAGGATACAGTCTGCTTAATATTTCTCCTTCCACTACGCCTTTACAGGCAGTCCAAAGGCTTCGGACTGAAGCTTCCGTTGTATACGCCGAACCCAATTATTACCGGAGCGCCCACTTGCTGCCGAATGATCCATACTATAAGTATCAGTGGCACTTAGGGCATCTGAACTGCAGCTATGCCTGGGACTATGGAACCGGGGCCGGGGCTGTAGTGGCCTTGCTCGATTCGGGAGTGGCCTATGAGACCAGCGGTCTTTTTGCCAAGGCTCCTGACCTGGCGGGAACGTTGTTCGTGCCCGGGTATGATTTTGTCAATGACGATACTTTCCCCGATGATGACTATGGGCATGGTACCCACATGGCCGGATGCATTGCCCAGACGACGAATAACCTGATTGGCGCGGCCGGTGTCGCTTTCGGCGCAGCTATCATGCCGGTTAAAATTATGGACGATATCGGCGGCGTACTTATCAGTGATGAGGTGGATGGTATCTATTTTGCCGCTAACAATGGAGCGCATATCATCAATATGAGTCTCGGAGGGCCGGGCACTTCAGTCACTGAGGCGGCTGCTGTCACCTATGCCTATTCCAGGGGAGTTACCGTCATCTGCTCGGCCGGTAATTCCGGCTCAAATACGGCTGAGTATCCGGCATCTTATCCGGAACCGGTTTCGGTAAGTGCCGTCCGATATGATTTCACCTTTGCTTCCACCTACTCTAATTATGGGATATACGTTGACCTGTGCGCCCCTGGTGGGGATCTGAGCCTTGATCAGAATGGTGATGGATTTGGAGACGGCATTCTGCAGCAGACCCATGACGGGCAAAATTTTTCCACCTTTTCCTATTACTTTCTGGAAGGAACATCGCCTGCCTCGGCCTTGGTTTCCGGGGTGGCTGCTCTCATAGTCGGGAAAAGTACGGTGCCACTGCCCCCTTCCGATGTTGTCTCCATCCTGAAAGGAAGTGCCGCCGACCTCGGCACCTCCGGATGGGATCAATACTACGGCTATGGGCTGATAAATGCTTATCAGGCCATGTTGCAGACCCCTTAGTACTCTTTCCTCTCACCTATAGGAGCAAATAATTTCTATGCAAAGATGAGCATATTTTTTGTTATAGGCGGATAATATTTATGAAGAAATTTTTTGTCAGCCTCCCTCAGAACAGCTTTCAGTTCTCCTTCGTAAAGAACTAACATACTGAAACTCATCGATTTTCCAACAAACCGTACGTATATGATTTCAGGCTTAAAGGCTGGGAGGCATGGCATTCAGATTGCTTACTTATCATATAGTCTATAAAAATGATATTTTTCACTGTCCTGGTCAACGAGATGAGAAAGGAGTGGTAAGCCGAAGTCAGAAATTACTGAAAGAGCTAAACAGATGAGGATAGAGTGCGGCGGTTCTGAGTGATGGGTTCGTGAGAGCGCGGCTTGGCAAGCAGCATCGGATGTGGTTAAGACTTTTGAACGGTTTCTTTCATAAAGAAAGAGGTGACATGCTATGAACCCCCAGCACTTAAGGAAGAGTATGATGCGGCACTTATTCTTCAGTATCATCATCTCATTTATTTTTCATATGGCCGGGCCTTTCTCTTTAACGGCCGATGCCCAGTGGTATCCTTCCTTTCCACCCCTCAGGTTTCCGGGTCTGCCGATTTATTCCCCTGTTCCGCAGATCCCTACCTATCCGTTATTTACACCCTTCAGGAATCCGTTAGGACTGCCCAGCCTTTCGCTGAACCCTCGTCTACCTGCAGCCACGGTTCAGGGAGCCCTTTCCCCTTTTTTACCAAATCCTATAGCCAGTATTGCTGGAACGACAACCATCTTTGTCCCGACCACCATAACCATTCTGGATAAAGTGGTTATCAAACCACCGAATATAGAGCCTATTAAATTGTCAAGTATCACCGTACCCCTGACCGTCTACATATATCCTGTAGGTTATGTCCCGCCGGCGCCGGCACCGGTAACTACGGTACCGGCAACGACGATTACTCCCACGGTCATTGCTCCAACTGCCTCACCTCTTCCGGCGTCAATTTCAGGAGGATTGCTGTTTCCCTTTTTTATGCCCTTCTTTTGAGTATGGTGAGATAAACTGGCGGGCTGGATTTATACTCTTGACAAAAGACTGGCCAAGGCGGGTAACTGAGCCCGCCTGCCTCTTGGCCGGCGAATCTTTCTTTCTTCCCTGACCTTGACTCCCCTTTTTGATCTTGATATGATATGATTTTTATCCATTATGGATAGGGCAACGACCAGCTCTTGCTTACCGCCTTCATCCTGATGGACAAGATCCTGATCCATCATTCAGGGATAAGGCCATATCCCTCAGCGGAGGTGAATTGCTTCTGCGGTTCCTGGAAAGGATTCCTAACGTGCTATGAGAACATGTCTTCCCTGTTTCCCCTGTTTTATTCACCAGACCCTGCATACCTTACAAATGCTGAAGGCGGAATCTCATATCCAGAATCGGGTATTGCGGGCAGTACTCCGCCACTGCAGTGAGATCGATCTATCCCTCCCTCCCCCGGCCATGTCCAGGATCATCCATGGGCTTATCAGAACTGAGTGTCAGGTACCGGATCCTTATCAGGAGGTAAAAAAACACTTCAATCTCCTGGCCATGGAATTATATCCTGTCCTTACCCAAAAGGTCCGCCTCTCTCCCAATCCCCTGGAAACCGCTGTGCAACTGGCCATTGCCGGTAATGTTATTGATTTTGGTATTCATAGACATCTAGAAATAGCCGACGTCCACCGATCGATAGAATCCTCTCTGCGGACTCCCTTGGAACCAAAGGCCTTCAGCCATTTCTGTCAGAGCTTAAAGGAGTCCGGCCATATCCTCTACCTTGGCGATAACGCTGGCGAGATAGTTTTTGATCGCCTCCTGATCGAGCATTTGCCCCAGGGGAAAGTAACCTTTGCCGTCAGGGGAGGCCCGATTATTAATGATGCCTTGCGAGAGGATGCTGAACTGGTCGGGTTATCTGATCTGGTGCCGGTTATAGATAACGGTGACAATGCACCGGGAACTATTCTGGATATGTGTTCTCCGGAATTCGTGGCCCGATTTCACCAGGCGGACCTGGTGATTGCCAAAGGTCAGGGTAATTTTGAAACCTTAAGTGAGGTTCAAAAAAACATCTTTTTCCTTTTTAAAGCCAAGTGCCCGGTTGTGGCTGATTATACAGGATGTCAAATTGATTCGATACTTCTTCTTTCATCTTCTTCCTCCCTTGAAAAGTAGTGATTTTGCTCTGGGAATTCGACAGAATATTCAGGGAAAGCAACGAACGTATGGAGGCAGACTTTCATTCATCAAGAGATAAGCTGTGTCTCTCTGAAGATCGGAGGAGGCAGAACAAAGGAGACAGAAGAACATCATGTACATCCTGCTGTATATAGTGATTGGCCTTGTGGCTGGAGTATGCGGAGGATTTTTAGGACTTGGCGGAGGAGTAATCATTATCCCCGCTTTAATCTATCTCCTGAAATTTAACCAGCATCAGGCCCAGGGAACAGCTATCGCCACCTTGCTTCCTCCCATCGGTCTTCTGGCAGCCATTCAGTATTACAGGAGTGGGAATGTAAATCTCAGAGTGGCTCTCTTTACCGCCCTGGGCTTTTTCATCGGTGGATTTTTTGGCGCAACCATCGCCAACAGGCTTCCGGAAGAGAGGCTTCGGTTCTTTTTCGGCCTTGTCTTGCTCGCTCTATCCCTCCACCTTCTTTTCAAGAAATAATCTTTGGCTCTCGCCTATTCCTTCCTGACCGACCAGGAGAGGGCTTAAGCCAAAAGTAAACTGGCTTTTTCCGGAAAATATGGTATCTTTAAAAGATAGGGTTCTATTTCCGGATGAAACACTCAGGCTGGCAAGCCGGCCCAAAGGAACATGAAAATCTTCCTCTCTCTTCCCGCTGGTTGGGGAGAGGGTTGGGGTAGGGGAGATTTTTACGATGAAAAGAGTGACTTCCAAATGTGGCCAGGCAATTACCATGAGAACATGGCCGGTGCTTCTTTTCCTTATTTCTCTTTCCTTTCCTTTGGGTTGCACCACTCCCGGCCCTTACACGGCCTTACCTCATCTCGTGGGAAATCCGGGCTTTGAAATTGTATCACCCTCAGGTCAACCGGCAAACTGGTCTCCCCTGACGGCCCCTCAATGGGCTCTTGACTCAGACATAGCTTACTCCGGCCTATACAGCCTTCGTGTCCAAAACCAGGAGCCGTCCTGGTATCGATACGTCACTCAAGAGATTTTTGTTGTTCCGGGAAAGAGGTACCGCCTTGGAGTTTGGATAAGGGGAGAAAACCTGGTCCATAGTGATCCTGAAAATAATGGTGCCACCTTCTGCGTGGAATATTTTGATAAGAACTGGTCCTGGCTTGGGGGATATTATGAAGGGTCAAAATGTTTAGGAACTTTCGACTGGCATCATCTGGTCTTGGAGGAAATCATCATGCCTCCCACCTGGATGGGTAGACAAGTCACGCATATAAGCCTCTGCCTTCTGCTGACCAAGGGGACTACAGGCACCGCCTGGTTTGACGATTTTACCATCAAAGAGCTGAAGCCGCCTCTCCTGGAGACCTTTTTACTACGACCAAACTATCGCGGCTTGATGATTCATGAAGAATCGCCGCAGGTCCGTGTTCAGGCCGGCCTGCATCCTGAGGTTATTGGACTGGATATAAAAGATCTCACCATTCATCTATTGATTCGGAATTCGGAGGGAGAGGTAGTAAAGGAGGCTGTCTTTTCTCAACTGAACAGTCATGAACCCGAACTTGTCCTGGACGTCCTGCCGGATCAACTCCTGACGGGAGACTATTCTTTGGTTACTCAGCTTCGAGGACAGGAACAGGCAGAGCTGCGTATAGAGACCATAGACCAGCTCAGGCAGATGGCTCCAGGCGAACAAGACAGCCTGCCTGCTTTTATTGATCGGGCCAATCGATTACTCTGCCGTGGGGTGTCCTTTTTCCCCCTGGGTATCTATACCGCCAACACGGAATTGTCGCGTGACCCCAACAATGATTTGCTCATGGAAGAGATAGAAAAAATCGCTGACGCCAACAGTCCTTTTGATACCCTGGTCAATTACAACACCTTGGTTCCTTTGAACTGGGAAAGCCCCTGGGTTACGAGAGAGGATTGCTTCAATTTCATCCGCGAGTACTTAGACCTGCTCAACGAGCATAGCCTCCGGCTCTTATGCCCTATTCCCTCCCGGGAGTTCTTCTCTCTGGACGATACCGAGGCTGAAGCCAGGATAGGTGAAATCGTAGGGACCCTCAAAGACCATCCGGCCATTCTGGGCTGGTATCTGAATGACGAAATCGGCCTTGCTCATTTCCAGCAACTTAGTCGATACTACCGGGTTGTCCGAGCTGAAGATCCCAATCATCCAACCTGGTCGGTCCTCTACCAACTGCAGGATCTGGAAAGAATGGCCACAACCACTGATATCCTTGGTGTGGATCCTTATCCGGTCCCTCATACCCCCATCGTTTATGTAGCCGAGGCCGCCGAAGCAGCCGTGGAGGCAGGCAGGCGGTCCCGTCCCTTCTGGATAGTCATCCAGACTCATGGAAGTTCCCCGCCAACCCGGGAGCAGATCCGTGGCATGACTTACCTGGGACTGATCCATAGAGCCTCGGGACTCTTTTACTATTCGTACTTTGATCTTATAACATTAGAGGATGCAGATGAGCGCTGGGAATGGATAAAAAGCGCAGGAAGGGAAGTCAAGGCCCTCCAGCCTATTTTACTCTCTTCCGACGAGCCACCGCCCGGAGCCGTAACCTGTAGCCAGTCTGCCGTCCATTGTCTGGTGAAGCGCCATCAAACTGATTACTACCTTCTCCTTATCAACTCATCTGAAACAGACGTGGTCCAGGCTACGTTTCAAGGAAGTGATCAGCTTCGATTTACCGATCCCCTAGTGGATTTTCTGCAGCAGAAAAATCTTCTGGAGGGGATAGCGGATAATCCCCCCTCTGTTACAGACAATGCATTCAAAATATCTTTGGACCCCTTAGAAATAAAGGTTTATAGCTGGCCTGTGCCAATAAGTGACTGATCAAAGAACTGGGTAGGGGTAGTATGAGCACTCATGGCCGGTGTATAGCCCGCCCGTTGATTATAACGTAACGAATTGGGACGCACCGGACACTCTTCGGCAATTTTAAATCCATCAATAATCTTTTTATCTCGCAATTCATAGAGCCGTGTAACCATGATATCCCTTAAGTCGGTCAGTCCCATGGGATTAATGTAAATTTTCGTTCCCCCCTCGAATCCGGCCGGTGTATTCACCCGCCATTTGATTAAGATGTGCCAGGGCATGGGGATAACCGCATCCCGGGGAGCATAATACCACTCTTCATTACAGGAGATGGCATTTCCCATGGCGGCATGGCAGGCATGGACCAGATCGCTGAAGCCTCGTAATTCCTCACTGGTATGCTCATTTGGCCGTAAATGTTCACTCTTGGAGTAAATAACGAGAGTTGGATGCACATGGCCGACATCTACAAAGGCCATGGCGTGATCATTCTCCGCAATAACCAGGTTATTGTAGCAGGCAAAATTGGCCGCCATATCATTATATATGTTTGGATGAGCCTGGACGAGGGCAAGTTCCTGTTCTACGGATGTGCCCCACTCATCGAGAGCCACTAACTGCTTATGAAGATGATCAAAGGAAGCGCCTGCATCCCTCAGCCAGTTTTGAAAAATGCTTATGTACCGGACATACCTGTTTTGAGCGTAAATATCTTCCATCGCCTCGATCGTAAACGTAAAGTAATGAAAATGCTCCTCCTGAGTAAGTTCTCCGGAGGAACAAAGATCAGTGTCATATTTGGCTTTTGCTTTCAGGTGCCTGCAAGCCACGATGAGCTCGTGCCCGCCACAGAAGAAGGCGTTAGCCAGCTCTACTTTTTCCTCAACAGGCTTATCATGAACTTGGCCGGGTGTTAAGCCGGAGAGTTTCAGCTTCAGATCGATAATTCCCATGACATGACGAAAGCCTTCCTCACTGGCCAGGTACCGCTGCTTCCATTCTTTATTCACCCCATCCAGTTTATAATTATAGTTTTTCCTCCAATAATCGGCGGTCACAATCTCAAAGAGGTTGGGAATTCTCCTGAAGGCAGCCTCCTCGCTGAAAATCCTCTCCGGATCCAGACGGGTGAGGAGCTCATAGCCATGATCCGTTTTCATGAGGCGCGCCTTTTCAGGTGGGGTATTTTTGTAATTGGCAGCACAAAAGTTACAATACTTCTCCGGATGCTGGATTTCGATCTCTCGGGGTGCTGTCTTAAAGCTGTTATAAACCGGTTTCTTGCTTCGTCCGGGGATGGTCCACACCTCTCTCCCTGTAAAAGGATTAATCTGCTTTTCAGTCCCATCCGGCATGACACGATAAATCATCTTGTGTAAACGATACATTTTCAGTCACCTCATTGTTAAAGAAAGATGAAATTTTGAGAATCATCTGTACAGGAGGAAATACTGAGCAATGAGAAGAGTTTATCTGGCCTTTATACTCCCCTCCTTCTCTTGAAACCTCATTCTTGAACCGGCAACCCCGCCCCTTTTCGATCTTTTAAGTTATTATCGACATAATTGTTCTTTAAATATGGAAGGATTTTCAAGAAGAATGCTCAAAAAGACTATCGGGAGAAAAGCATTCTCTTTTGCTCCTTTTTTTCAGTATAGGTACGCGGAACAAAAACAGACGCTCCGGTAACCGGATCCCGCCCGGTATGATACATACACGTAGATCGGGTCATGGGAGTGGGAGTAAAAATCTGGACTCCTTCCATCGGGCGGAAATCTCCTTCTTTTTGCATGTTCTTTACAGCCTGGGCCAGCTTCAAAGCCTCCGGCCGGGTTGTTCCCGGATGGGCCACCATGAAATAGTAGGTAAGATGCTGCCGGCAGGATTTGTTTAACTCTCGAAATTGACGGCGGAATTCTTCAAACCTTCCGCCTTTTTTATTCATGAGCGCCAAAACCCTGGGAGATACGTGCTCCGGGGCAATCTTTAAGCATCCCGAAAGATGATGATAGCACAGCTCCTTAAGATAGGCAGGACTTTCAGAAGCTAAATCATACCGTATCCCACTTCGCACAAAAACCTTTTTCAGCCCGGATATCCTTCTGATTCGTTGTAACAGCCTGATCAACCTCCTGTGACTGCGGTCAAGCCTGGGGCATGAAAGGCACTCGCCCCGGCAATCCAGGTGGCAATCCATCCCGTACATATTGGCTGATGGTCCGCCAAGGTCATCAATATACCCCTGAAAATCGGGATGTCGGGTAAGGCGCTGTACCTCATGTATAATGGATTCTTCACTGCGGGAAATAATCCGCGTCCCCTGATGGAGAGCAAGAGAGCAGAAGGAGCAGTTGCCAAGGCAACCCCGATGGGTTACCACCGAAAAACGAGCCATAGCCAAGCCAGGACAGGGGGTGGGAATATTTCGAGAATACGGCAGTCCATAGATCCAGTCCAGATCTTCCGGTCGGTAGTTTGGCATCGGGTATTGCAGGACAAATCGATTGGCATGACCCTGGGCCAGAGATTGCCGGTTGGAAAAAGCCTTCTGGGCCAGGCAGAACTGCTCCGTATCCCCGGCCGCTTCTTCAAAGGAAGGTATCTGCTGGAAGCCTGGAGGGATAGAGGAACTGATGATACACGTTCCCGGAATATTCTGTGAGTCCAATCCCTCTTCCAGGCGGCGGGCGATTTCGATCACCTGTAATTCGCCTGGTCCATAAACCAGAATATCAGCTCGGGAGTCCAGAAGGATGCTTCGGCGAATTCTGTTTTGCCAGTAATCGTAATGGGCAAACCTCCTTAAGGAGGCTTCGATTCCTCCAATAATTATTACTGTTTCAGGAAATACCTGCCGTATCTTATTAGCATAAACCAGAATCGCCCGATCGGGGACGCCGGACTGAAAGGGAGCATGGGGATCAGCAGAACGTCTCCTCCTGAGGGGAGTGTAATTAGCCACCATGCTATCAATAGCCCCGGAAGTGATCCCAAAGAAAAGTCGCGGCCGGCCCAGTTTCCTGAAATCATGATCATATCGCCAGTCCGGACGCTCTATAATGCCAATGCGGTATCCTCTGGCTTCAAGAACCCGTGCAATCACTCCTACTCCAGATAGAGGGTGATCAACATAAGCATCTCCGCTGATTAAGATAATATCAAAATCACAACCTCGCCCGGAAATCATAATATTCCTATTATACTTTTCCCGCTGACAAAATAAAAGCAATATCTTATAGGAATCAGATTCAGTTTCACCATGGACCGGTGAGAGAAAAAATACACAGGTAGATGCAAAATTCCAGAGATATTTTCCTTTTCTGTCGATACGATCTTTAAGGGCAAGTCAATCCTTTTTCAGAATGAATCCGCCTGCTTGATGCAGGTTGGGCTTATGGCCCAAGGCCCGAAGTGCAGGAAGTATACCTGAAGATGCCGATGAGAGTATTTCAAAAAGAGGTTAAAGTGATTATCCAGGAATTTTGCATATTGATTCTCAAATCAAAATGATTTATGATGTGAACTCATTTTCAGCTTGAATTGGACTTCTTTTTGCTGTTCCCATTACGAATGTCGTGTATATAAAGGACTATGGAATATTCAGAATGAGCATAAGGGCACATTACATTCTGATCCTGTACTTTCTTCTCTTCTCTGTGTTAACGGTAAGCGGCTGCACAAAGCCTTTCCTCCTGTCCCCAAAAGAGGCAAACAACCCGGTGGGACAAATCTTTCCGGGAGTTAAAACTCCTGAAAGGAACGGCGGGATATCACCGGCCACCCAAAAGGCGGTGGAGGCTCCTCCTTCTGAAGGGCCTCTGCATCTTTTCTACGAAAACGGGGATGCTCTTGAGATCGAGGAACAGGTAGTTGACCATTCCTCCTCTCTCCTCCTTGAATCTTCCCCGCAGCCAAACAGGTTAAGCATCTCCAACCAGGCTGAGGTGGCCCTGTCAGCATCTTCACCCCTGTCATTTGATAGTACGAATTCACTTCCTCAAGAATCAACCACAGGTTCAAAAGAAAAGAGCTCGAAGAGCTCCCCTCAGGCAGAGGAAGTTCAAGAGGACGTTTTATCAGATCGAAGGCAGGAGAGCCTCGATGCTGCCTTGCAGTTTTGCCTTGAAGCCCAGAGGGAATGGGAAGAGGAGAACCCTGATAATGCCATTGAAATCCTTGATCGAGCCTATGAATTTCTCGTCTCGGTGGATCCGGATGACGACGTTAATCTTTTGCAGCAAAAAGAGGATCTCCGATTTTTAATCTCCAAACGCATTGTCGAGATTTATGCCTCGAGGCAGAATGCAGTTAATGGAAGTCACACGGAGATCCCCCTGATCATGAATGAGCATGTCAAAAAGGAAATTGACTCTTTCCTGGGAAGAGAAAGAAGATGTTTCCTGGAGGCTTATAAGCGATCCGGCCTTTACCGCACCATGATTCTCAAAGAATTAGCTGAGGCGGGCCTCCCGGATAAGCTTTGCTGGCTGCCGCTTATTGAAAGTCACTTTAAACAGAGGGCTTTGTCTCGGGCCAGAGCCCTGGGCTTATGGCAGTTCATCCCTTCAACGGGGTACAAATTCGGGCTGATGCGTGATAAATGGGTTGATGAGCGAATGGATCCCCTGAAATCAACTCGCGCTGCCATTGAATACCTCAGGCAATTACACAAAATCTTCGGTGATTGGAACACAGTTCTTGCCGCTTATAACTGCGGGGAGGGAAAGGTCTTGAAAGTCATCCGGTCCCAGCATCTCAAGTATTTAGATAATTTCTGGGATCTTTATGAGCGGCTCCCCCGCGAGACGGCGCGTTATGTTCCTCGATTCCTGGCGGCTATTCAAATCATTGAGAACCCTGATCAGTTTGGAATCGAATTAGGTGATCCTCTTCCTCCCCTGGAATACGAAGAGATAACATGCCATAAACAAATTCAACTCAAGAGACTGGCTGAAAAGCTGGATCTTAAGGAAAGCGATCTCACTGAGCTCAATCCTGAGCTCCGGTATGCTGTTACCCCGAACCATGAGTATCGCCTGAAAGTTCCATCCGATCAGGGTGAAAAAACCCTGGCTTGCCTGGAATCGATTCCTGAATGGACTCCTCCAAAACCAGACTATCTTATCGTCAGGATCAAACGCGGAGAAACTCTCTCCCTTTTAGCCAGGAGGTATGGCTCCTCAGTAAGCGGTATCATGAGGGCCAACCGGATTACCAGAGCCGATAGAGTTCGCGCCGGGCAGAAACTCCGTATCCCGCTGAGGGGAAAGCGAAGGGATTATTCATCAGTTGCAGGGGGTTCATCTTCCGGTGTCGAAACCTATCGTGTCCAAAAAGGAGATTGCCCCTCCACGATTGCCAAGGATCACAACATGAGATTGACCGAATTCCTGTCTCTTAATGGCCTTAAGATAAACAGCCTCCTCTATCCGGGCCAGCGCGTCCTGGTCAGGAATAATTAACCTCACCTATCCAATTGATCCTTTGATAAAAATAGGTTATGATATATCCTCATTGACAGAAGATGGAATATCTTTGGAGGATGTGAAAAGTACAGCTATGGAAAGAATCCGCAACTTCAGTATCATAGCTCATATTGACCATGGAAAATCTACTTTGGCTGATCGGCTTATCCAACACTCTGGCGTAATTGATCCACGGATGTTTAAGGATCAGCTGCTTGATACCATGGATATTGAACGGGAAAGGGGAATCACTATTAAAAGCCAGGCTATCCGTATTCCCTATAAAGCCCGGGATGGGTATGAATATGAGTTAAACCTTATTGATACGCCCGGTCATGTAGATTTTACGTATGAAGTGTCAAGGGCATTGGCCTCTTGTGAAGGAGTGCTGCTTCTGGTGGATGCTTCACAGGGGGTTGAGGCTCAGACCTTGGCCAATCTCTATCTGGCTATGGAACATAATTTGGCCATCGTGCCCGTCATTAATAAAATCGACCTTCCCTCGGCGGATATCAATCGAGTTCTTGAGCAGATTGATTCTGAGCTCGGTTTAGATCCAAATGAAGCTATTCTCTGCTCAGCCAAGGAGGGCATCGGCATTGAGGAGGTATTGGAGGCCATCATCAAACGGCTGCCTCCCCCGAAAGGAGATGAAAAGAGTCCCCTCTCCGCCTTGGTTTTTGATGCACAGTACGACTCCTTCCGGGGAACAGTTATTTTTTGCAGGATTTTTGAGGGCCAGGTTCGACCTGGCCATACCATCCTCCTTATGTCCACCCGGGCTGTGCATACCGTAGAGGAGGTAGGTTTTTTCCGCCTGAAACGGGAAAAGAGTCCGGCTCTTCGAGCAGGAGAGGTCGGGTATATTATTGCCGGGGTCAAAACAGTCAGTGATGCTCGTATCGGAGACACCATTACCTTATATGATCGACCGGTAACCAGGCCGCTGCCTGGTTTCCGCGAGGCTAAACCCGTGGTTTTCTCGTCTATTTATCCTATTTCAACTGATGACTATGAAGATTTGATTGTGGCTCTTGAAAAATACAAATTAAACGATGCAGCTCTTGTTTTTGAGAAAGACACTTCTGCGGCCCTGGGCATGGGATTCAGGTGTGGCTTCCTGGGTCTTTTGCACCTTGAAATTGT